>JBLHMO010000067.1:0-17288 GCA_047622145.1 Paracoccaceae bacterium
AACAATGCCTGTAAAAGCGGCCCAGGATATGCTCACTTGAGCATAGACAGCAAAAAAATCCATTTGGTAAAACCTTTTATATATTTTTATTAGCAACACGCGACTGAATTTTGAGTTTTCATTCGCTCATGTGGCCTTTATTGAAACATGCCTACTCGCCCAAAGGTAGGGGATTAAATTTAGTAAATTGTCAGGCTTTGAGTAATTGACGAGAGAAGTAAGTAATCGCAGTGTATGCAAGTAAGTTAATGTTGGGCCGCAGTTTTCGGTGGTACGTTATTATCGATATCTGTCTTGTAATAGTAATTGGTGGGTGGGTGCTATTTCGCCTTAGCAAAACTATTCTCTGGTTTAGGAGAATGAGTGGAGCTTAAAGGGGTCAGAGCCCTCTTATCTTTTTTGTTCACCGACGCGACTAACGCAATTCATAGCGGTGCTCACCAGTGGCCACAGTAAACCTTACAGTGTTATTGCTAAAGGTAGGCGCGGCTTGCGTTACGTCATCAAGCAACAATTGCGGCGGGCTAGCCCAATTACCCAGCAGTATCAGCTCGGTTAGACCGTCGCTGTTGCTTTCAATCACTAGTGCTTTGGAGCTGCTCAATGACATACGGCGGGTGTCGAGCTGCGCAGAAGCCAGGCCATTCAGTATTAGTTGCATGCCGTTTTCTACAGTTTGCGGAGCGCCGAGGGTTTGCTGTCGCCCGAGTTCCTGCCAAACATCAGGGCCAATATTGTCCGGATTGGCACCACAAAAGTCGGCGCCGGTCAGGCTGCTGCCATAGCGGTCAATGTCAGTGGCATTGTAGAGGCGGTCGCTGCGAGCCAGCGAAATAGCGTCAATGCTGGCGGGCTTGTCATTGCGCGAGACCAGCTCCAGTACCCAGTAAGCGCTGCGAGGTCGGATATCCAGATTGGCAGCTGCATCCACAAAAAATCCGGCGGGGTCGACGGTATAACTAACGCGTGCCGGGTCGAGCTGACGTGGTTCGGCGAGCATTTCCAGATACCAGCAATTGCCGAGGGGCGAGGGTAAATGCGATGAGGTGTGAACCAGCGCAGTGCGGTAATCCACGCCGTTGGTGGCGGCCAGGGCATCGGCCGAGGCTTGCCAGAACGTGACGTCCACCAGGGGGTCTAACAGGCCGTTATGGGCGCGCAAGGGGAGGTTCCGCAAATTGCCCAAATGCGTGGTGCCACCACCGACAATGGAATAACCCCCGGTCCACTTGTCCGGGTGGCGAGCGGCGTGCCGGAAAGTGCCAATACCGCCGGCGGAAATGCCCGACAGCACAAGGCGGTTGGCGTCTAGGTTTAGTCGGTTAATGGCATCGTCGGTTGAATCCAGCAAGTCCTGCTCCGACAGCCCGGTGCCCCAGGTGGGGTCTCGACCCATCGGGAACACCACCACGGCGGGCACGGTATAGAAGCCGGGAATAACTATGCCGTTAGGACTAAAATGCACCGCGTTCACCGCATGATTCTGGTCGGAGCCGTGCATGAAGATGACGGCTGGCGGCTTGGCTGGCAGGCCGTCGGGGATCATCACCACATAGGGTTGATACAGGCCCCGGTATTGTAGCGGGTCAGCTCGTACACCTTCCTCAAGCGTGAGCGCTGAATGATAAAGAAAGGTGTGCAAGCCGGGGACGGTGGCGGGCAGCGAGGTAGCCGTGCCACCAAACTGGATGTTGGCGACAGCGCCACTCGACGCGGCCAGCCCCGCCAGAATATCGGCCTGATTTTTGTCCTGCCAGGGCCGTTGAATTTGCGGTACTTGCTCGGGTAGCGCAAATGCCGGGTCTTGTACCGGGTCTTCGCCGCGCACAAAAGCCAGATCAAAAATATCGGCGCTGCCATCAAACCAGCCGTCGTTACCATCAGCCGGGCTGAGTGCGGCAACAGCGTTCCATTGGCTGCTACCCGGCTTCAGGCCGGCGATAGTGGCCGATACAACATTGCGCGTACGGTCGGCGCTGACTGCAAAACTGCCGACTTCTACCCACTCACCGTCAAGAAATTGCAGTTGCTTGCCAACGCCGTTGCTGTAGAGCAGCAGCAACTCTTCCAGGCCCAGGTCGCCGCTATTCATCCAGCCGCCACCGGGCAAGCCGGGTGCGCCGGTGGTGGTATTGGCGTCGGTGTCAAAGCCAATGCCGGCTAACACCTCTTGTCCAGGTACTAGCGTTTGTAAAATCACATTGATGCGCAAAGCACCCTGTGAGTCGGTGTCTATTTGTAGCTGAATTAAATCGGCAGTGTTGCCGGGATGGGGTGGATCTGGGTAGGTGGCATCGCCGCCCGGCACACTATTGTTGTTGCTGCCGCGGTCATCATAGGCGTAATCGGTCCAGATATAGCGCCCTTCGATCAGCGCCATTTCGCCTGAAATTAGCGGCCCGAGTTCCGGTACGCCCGCGTTGGGGGTGCCGGGGCTGGAGCCGCCGCTGTTGGTGACGGCAGGCGCTGCGCTGGATGAACTGGATGAGCTATGGCAGCCCGTGAGTGTGGGCAGTGTTAGCAGTAAGGCCAGCGCGCTGTGGTGGAAGGCAATAGCCGGGAAGCTCATCAGCTGACGGGTCATAAATGCACCATTAATATTATTGTACAGAGGAACACGGTTTGTAGGCGGGCAGTCGTCATCAGACTCGGGAAGCCTCCGCTAATGAAATTAAAGGGGTCAGAGCCCCTTAACTCATTAAACGGTCATTTCGAGCAGCTTGTCGCCCTTGGCGTTACCTTCAAAACAACCGAGACCGTAATCACCCTTGATGGTGGTGCGTTGCATCCGGCGCGCGTATTTGGGGTCGTGGCCGCTGACCGAATGCAGCGTCCGCCAGTTGTCCCAGATCAGCATCTGTTTCGGCTGCCACTGGTGGAAATAGGGCTTAGCCTGCTGTTCAATTTCGTGGCAGACCGCGCGCAGCAAGTTGTCGCCCGCTGCATCTTCGTGGTTTTCGATACCCACCGCCATCCACGGCGACACGTGCAGAACCTTTTCGCCGGATTTACGGGTCCACACAGCCGGGTGAATCGCTCGGGGCATTTTTTTGGCGCGCTCAAGGGTCATGGTGGTTGCTGACTGCACTTGGAGTTCGCGAAAGTTTTCGGGCCTGCCGAAGCGCATGCGCGGGTAGGCGAGGTCGAGCGTGTAAACCACGCGCTGCTGCTCAATGGCGGCGCGCAACTCGGGGGAGAATGCCTGATAGAGTTCGATACCGTCGATAAAGCCGGTTCGTCCGCCCTCCGGTGCAATTTCGACCGCCCGCAATACACCCGCGCGGTTCAGCTCATTGTTGTAGCAGTGATCGAAATGCCACGGCAGCCATTGGGCAAGGCGCTTGCCGTCGATTTCCACAATACCGACATCATCGGACTCGGGGTCGTGGGCCATATCGATAACGCCGAGCATGGCGTTGGGGTCGACCCGAGCGACTTCGGGAACCGGATGATCCTTCAGCGGCCCAAAAACATTACTGATGGCCAAGTGCATCTCGGCAGACGGTTCGACGTCTTCGAACACGATCAGCCCGCGATCCTCAAACACCTGGTTTATCTGTTGGCGGATTTCCTCGTCTTCGAGCGTCGCATAGGTCACGCCCGAAATGCGGGCCCCGAAAGACACATCATCCTGCAATGGATTTACGGTGATCGACGCCATGGTATTGTCCCTTTTTTATTTTGATACCGCTTGTCGTTCGGATGTGGTCCGAACGTCAGTACTGACGATTGCGCCCAAACAAAAAATATATCAACATGCCATATAGTGCACTAATAATAAATATCATAGGGTTGCGCACCATGCCGGTCAAGTGTGGTTTGGGCGCCATGCGCGCAGGCAGCGTGCTCTAAGGCATTGCAGGCCTTCAACTCTTTCAATTTCATCATAAAAATAAATGGCGTAAGCCACAGAGGGGGCACCAGCATCATGGCCAGAATCAACATTTCAGGCGTAGAGATTGAGTACGATCTGGTGGGCGACGCGGGCGCCCAGGCGGTGGCCATCACCCCGGGCGGGCGGTTTCCCAAAGATACGCCGGGGCTTCCCGAGCTGGCGAAGGAGCTGGCTGCCGGTGGGCGCCGGGTGCTGCTCTGGGATCGCCCCGGATGCGGCGCGTCGGATATCAGCTTTAACGCGGGCAACGAGTCGGAACTGCACGCAGCAACACTCATGCAACTCATTCGCGAACTCGAGCTGGGGCCAACCGCCTTGGCGGCGGGCTCGGCGGGCTCGCGGGTTTCCCTGTTGGCGGCTGCCCATAACCCTGACTGCGTGTCGCATCTTCTGCTGTGGTGGATCAGCGGTGGCATGCTCAGCATGATTACAATCGCGGGCTACTATTGTGGCGATTCAGCAATTGCTGCGAGCAAGGGCGGCATGGAGGCGGTGGCGGCGCTGCCCGCTTGGGCCCTGCAGATTGCACGCAATCCGAAAAATCGCGACATCATTTTGTCGCAAGACCCTACTCAGTTTATTGCAACCATGGAGCGCTGGGCGCTGGCCTTATTGCCCCCGGATAATTCGCCGGTACCGGGCATCACGCCAGAAGACTTCGCACGCCTGCGCATGCCGGCAAAAATCTACCGCAGCGGTGTCAGCGATTTCAGCCACCCGCGCGCAACCAGTGAATGGGTGCACGCCCTGCTGCCCAATGCCGAACTGGCCGAGCCGCCCTGGCCCGATGACGAATGGAATCGGCGTTCTATCGATACGGAGAAAACCGGCAGTGGGCTTTTTGTTGGCTGGCCGGCACTGGCGCCGGATATTCTGGAGTTTACCCGCGGAGACTGAGCCGAACTGCGTGCGGGTTAAAAGGGTCAGAGCCCTTTAACGCCAGTAAGCGTGATAGAAAGAAAATATAAAGGGGCTTTGGCCCCTTTCCTTCGCGCTGAATCTGCCCCTACAAATACTCAGAAGGTCCAGGTAACATCCACGCCGTAGACGCGCGGGTCGCCATAACCCTGATTGAACGTACCAATAGAATCAGTCACGGCTACCGTGCTGTTGATGTAGCGCTTGTCTAGAACGTTCTTGCCGTAAGCGGTTACGCGCCAGTCGGCGGCATCGGTTTGCCATGTGAGGCGCAGGTCTACCAACACATATTCATTAGCACCGGCGTTGGTTTCATCCTGTCGATAGAGCTCAGCAGAAGAAGCATCCAGTCCGAAAAACACATCGCCCTTGTAGCTGATATCCATGCGTGGTGTGAACAGCCCCAGATCCGTCGGGAAAGTCATCTGCAAGCCCAGCGAAGCACTCTCCTCTGGTGCTGCCGGGAAGGGCTCGCCGCTGCGATCCACAGGTACCGCATTGCCGCGCAGGGCTAGTTCCTTCAGGTTGGTGTCCTGAAACTCGCCGTAGAAATAATTATTGTTGCTGTAGTTAAGTGAGACCACTGCGCCGGCAAAGGGCAGCCAGCTCAACTCCATCTCGCTGCCGCGAATGGTTGCCTCACCGGCATTGGTGAACACCACAATCAGGTTGCCGGCGGAATCGTTAGATACCGTGACTAGCTGCATATTGCGGTATTCCATGTTGTAGGTGGCAATGTTCAGGCGCATGCGACGATCCAGCAGGTCCATTTTAAAGCCAAGTTCCAGGTTGCTGACTTCCTCTGGTTCGATACGAGCCAGACCTTCGACGCCACGCGGCTCGGAGAAGCCTGACTTGAAGCCATCGCTGTAAGTGAAGTAGGTGGTTAGCGCATCAAAGGGGGAGTTTTCTAGCTGGTACTCGTCGAAAACGTAGCTCAGCGACAGCATCGGCGTTACCTGGCTGAAAGTTTCATCCGCTTCAAAATAGGTCGGGCTTGCCCAGTCGAGTTTGAAATCGGGAATGCCGTCGCCATCCCGGTCACCAAACACCCTAGTGGCAATGCTAATGGGGTCCTCCAACCATGAGCCCGAGAACGCAAACAGGCCGTTGGTCTGGCCGCCGGAAAGTGGCGCCAGTGGCCCCGGCGGTGTCAGCGGCTTGAAGCGTGGATCCGCTGCCTGCAAGCGTGCGCTCAGGTCGGGCAGATCGGTACCGATTACGGTCAATTCAGACTTCCGGACCTCCTGGGTGTAGCGCACGCCTAGGGTTAGCTGTAAAGACTCACTGATATCGTAGGAAGCTTGAAGAAAGGCTGCATAGGTGGCGTTATCGAGTTCAAAATCCGAGCGCAGCAGTGGATCGCCAGTGATGGCACCCACCACGGGGGTTGTGCCCAGCGGCGAGGTTGGACGCGTTGGGTCTTGTCCGGCAGCAAGTTGCGTCAGGCTGCTGGCGTCTATGCCAATAAGGTTGGTGAGCAGGCTGAAAGTTTCTGTGTTTCGCTCAGCCGCTGCAAACAAGCCGGTCGTAAAATTCAATCGGTTGTTCAATGCCGAGCCGTTTAGCTGAAGTTCCAGGCTGTAGGACCGACGTATGCTGTCATCGTTGTTGTAGGCCTCGTTGTAGTCAGCTGGTCCACCATCATTGTCTGCCGTCTGGATAGGGCCTTCGACAGCCCGCCGAAGACCGAGTATCGCCTTAACGGTGTAATTGTCTGCAACATCCCATGTGGCGGTGGTGCCGAACAGGGCCGACGTGAAGTCTTTTTCCAGCATCGGATTTGCTCCCTTGTCTGCCGTCAGATCGCCCTGATTTTCCCGACTGTTGGATTCGCAGTTTTCTTTGAACGCCCGTCCCTGTGAGGCATCGGTGTCTCCTGCCCACAGTAAGGCCAGCCCATTCACAAACAAGGCATCATCGTTCGTGATGTTGCAGTTGGTATTAGTCATTACACCGCTGGATTCGCCGATAAATAGCAGGTTTTCCAGTGTTAAGGCATCGGTGGCGTCCCAGCGGGTCTGCAACAAGGCAGAGAGCCCTTCCTCTGAGTTGCTGCGGCCATTGTCGCCTGCATCTTTCATGTAGCCTTCGTTGTAGACGGCATTGAATGCGACACGGGTAAAGAATCGATCGGTCACCGGCAGATTGACGCCGGCGCGCAACTTGCGCGTTTCATAACTGCCAACACCCGCCTCCACATAACCTTCTAAATTTTCATGCGGTTTTACCATGGTGAGCACCAGTGCGCCGCCGGTTGTGTTTTTACCGAATAGCGTACCCTGAGGGCCGCGCAGGACCTGTAGGCTCTCCACATCGACCGTGTCCAGTAACTGCCCGTCCGCACGCGGCAGGAACAGGCCGTCGAGGTACACGCCCACCGTCGGATCGACCCGAACAAAGCCCGTACGCTCACCGATACCGCGAATGTATATCTGGTTGCCCTGACCTTTGTTTATTTGCAAGGACGGCACGCTCTTAGAAAGATCCTGTACGTTCTCAATGCCCGCCTCGCGCAGGTCATCGCCGCTGAGAGCAGTAACCGCGAGCGGCGTTTCCTGAATATTCTCTTCCCGCTTGCGCGCAGTCACGATAACTTCTTCGATAACATTGCGAGCCGAACGGGCAGCGCCGGCCTCAGCCGAAGCAGATAGCGACAAAAAAAACAGAAACAGTGGTAAGGGGAAAAGGCGGTACATAAAATTCCTCTGCTTGGAGCCGCGGCTCCACGGGTGAGTCTTATTTTTCAGGCGGTTATTCTGCACGGCTAGGTGAACATTAACAGTGCCCTGGCCCTTTTGGGCGGGAAATGAGCCAATCCGGTAGCGCCGGTCTCGCAGGTTGAACCATCGGCAAAAGCTCAGTGTTTCTAAAGCGATGCATGGCGCTTGGTCAAGTGTCGGGGCGCATTATCAAGGCTGCGACAACGAGGTAGTTGAAGTTGCACCGGGAATCCTCCCATTTTTAGCTCACGCTCAAAGTAGAGGTTAAGCAGCCATCAATGGTGGTTTCCCATTGTTGGCTTTATGGGGCCGTTCGTAATTGTAGAACCAAAGCCACTCGTTTGCATAATCCTGAACTTGTTCCACGGTTTCAAATAGGTGTTTACTCACCCAGCTATATCGGACCGTGCGATTGGCCCGTTCGATGTAAGCATTCTGCTGCGGATTGCCAAGCTGGATATATTCAATGCGGATGCCGTGCATTGAAGCCCATTGAGTAAACTCATGACTGATAAACTCGGGGCTATTATCAACTCGAATCTGATTCGGCAATCCGCGCTCCCTAAATGGATTAACCTGTGGAATGATCAATCTATTCAGGGATGTTTAACAGCTTGTGCATGCCGCTAGAGCCCACGTGGCAAATAACCCAACCAGCTTCTCACGCAACTTAGGTGGCGTGACACTGGGTATGGATAACGGCGATTTCTTTTTTTAAGCCTTCGTGTCGTTTGTAAAAAGCCGGGCAATAGCCGAGCTTTTTTTGGTCCGCTAGTTTGTCGAGACCGCGCTAGTGATGGCGTTGCTGCGGTAATTTAGACAAATTGACGTAGTGCTAGTCAGCTAGTCGAATAAGCGCACTGTGCCGAGCGGCAGTGCGACAAATTGGCTTGCTATGTGAAAAGCCTGTTAAAGCTGCCTACTAGAATTTTCAAATTTTTTTATTCTTGAGCCCTTGGTGCGCGCATTAAAAATATAGCTAACCAAACGCATATACTGAAGTATGACGAATGCCAGAATAAAAACCCAAAGCCCCAGTCACCAAGTTCTTTGGTTTCATTTACTATAAAGAATGCATCCCATACGGCTGCCAACCCTGCTTGAGCCACTGGCACAGCTGTGGTGACCGCCATCATTGAGTTAGCTGCGTCATTAAAGAAATCCATTGGTAAGTGAAAGAACACACCATAACTGCAATAGCCAATACACCATGCAAAAATCACCTTGCTGGAAGTCAGTAGCATTTTAATGCGCTGTTTTTCAGCTTCGCCACTAATGCTTAATGCACGACGCAGTTGAATAAATGCAAGCGGTAATATTAACAAAAACCCAACCGTCCATAACGTTTCTTCAATGGCGAACAGAGTATTATTTTTATTAATCGTGGCGGTGGTTGCAAAAAATTGTGCGGTAAATATACAAACAAATAGTAAGTAGGGGCTCTTACTTTCAACAAAGGTTAGTGCCGGTTTCGTTTGATTCTTGCTTGGTATGTCTTTGCTGAAACGTAACATGGCATAAGCAAATAAACCGGCAAAAGAGAGTTCTGCAAAAATGGCAAAGAATCGAATCAATAACGAGCTATTGGCCAGTACATCAAACCAAGCGAATTGATATAAATACCGGGAAACAAATACAGCGCGATAAGCTCCAACCAGTGTGAATGTCAACCCCATTACGAGCATGTGTTTTTGGTATTGATCAGTGATATTTGAAAAACCACCGGCACTGCGGGTAGTGCTACGGAATATGGTTAAACACACAATTACGTTAATGATATTCACGGCGACCATGACTGACCACCATGGCCATGCCCAAGCTGTATCTGGAGTCATTATTATTTCCTATTGATAAAGTTATTCTTATGATGATGCTGTTAACACGGGGGGATTACCGTTCTCACCGGACAGAATATAAGTACTGCAAATTCAATACATGTTCTTTTTATAATCAGACGCCAAGCCTTTTTCCATTGCACCCGGCAAGGACACTACGGCACGAGCGATTTTTGCTTGCAAGGAGTTCTCTTTACTTTGTTTTATGTGGGTCTTAAATATTTCTGAGGGAGTCAGATCTTTCGGGGCTTTTTTTGCCGGCCACGGAGCTGACTTGGCAAGTGCTATGCTTGGTTTTATTCGCATTGAGGTAGGAGTAATTTTTGTAACGACCTTTGGCTCCTTACCTTGAACGGCAAATCGCTGCAAAAGATGTTCGTCAGTACAAAGCTCTGCAGTGCCTTGCAGCTCTAGTATGTCGCTACAACCTGGCACCAAGGCTATAATACTAACCTCTGGCTGTTCAATAATATTACGAAAGCTGTCAATTCTTCGATTGCCTGGTCGATCAGCTAAATAAATAAAACCATCTTCCTCTTGAATTAAAAATCTTTCCGGGTCGCCCTTGGGGCTGACATCGACCTGCCCACTACTGTTGATGCTAGCCAGTGCCAAAAATTTAGATTGCTTTACAAACCTCGATATTTCGGGGGGTGATTGTTCTAGTGATTGAGGCTCCCAAAAACTTGAGCGCCGTAACGCTTTGGCACAATGCAGGTAACATTCTTCTACTTTTAAGGTCAACAGCCCATCAGATATATCAGAGACCTTGCCATTAACGCGCAGAGTTTCATCCATGCCACTTACGATAAATAATGCACCAAAAGACGAATCAATCTCAACGCTACTTTCCGTCTCGAATGCGGTTAATGGAACTAGCAAATTCTGGGGGTCAGAAGTAGATATAAAACCTTCTTCGCCACCCGCTGCTGAGAGCCTAATATGCCCAGTTTTACCAAACCCGATAAACGCGACGCGGGTATATGACAACCAGCGCTTGGCCTGCTCGTCAATGTGGTCGATGACTTTAAGATCACGCGGAGCCGGTAATTTTCCAACTATCTTCTGCACTTGCTCAACAGTGGTTAATTTCACAAAAATACACTCCCTGTAGATTTTGAGCATAACAGCTAGATAGACGACAACGTGGGGGGATATTGCAAGAAGGGGGATATCCCCGTCAAGAAGGTCGACGGGGAGGGGTTAGGGGAAGGTTTTTTTCGGTGACGAGGGCGCTAGGCCGGAATCGCGATCGTTTTTGTTTCCAGATATTCGTCGATGCCTTCTGGCCCCATCTCGCGGCCCAGGCCGCTTTGTTTGTAGCCGCCGAAAGGTGCATCGGGGCCGAGGAATATCGCGCCGTTGATATTGACCGTGCCGGTACGCAAACGCCGCGCTACGTTTAAGGCGCGTTCAGTACTGGCTGAGGCGATGGAGCCGGACAGGCCGTAGTCGCTGTCGTTGGCGATGCGTATGGCGTCTGCTTCGTCTTCGTAGGGAATCACCACGAGTACCGGCCCGAATATTTCTTCCTGGGCGATGCTCATGTCGTTGGTCACATCTACAAACACGGTGGGCTCAACGTAGTAGCCGGGTAGGTCGGGCTTGCTGCCGCCTAGCAGCAGGCGCGCGCCTTCGGCTTTGCCATGTTCGATGTAAGCAAGTACTCGCTTTTGTTGTTTTTCATTAATGAGCGGGCCCATAATTTGGTCTTTGCTGTCTGGGTCGCCGTATTGAATCATGGGGAAATAGCTCAGCAGCAATTCTTCGGCTTCGGCTTGGCGCGATTTGGGAATGAGCATGCGCGTGGTGATGGCGCAGCCTTGGCCGGCGTGAAAGCACACACCCAATCCGGCCAGTAGTGATGAACCCAGGTCGGCGTCGTCGAGAATGATATGGGCTGATTTGCCGCCCAGCTCCAGAAACACTTTTTTAACCGTGGCCGCGGCGTTTTGCATAATGTGTTTGCCGACGGCGGTTGAGCCGGTGAACGACACCGCGTCGACGCGTTTGTCTTTGGTCAGAAACTCGCCGATTTCGGCCGGGTCTGAGGCGGTTAAGATATTCAATACGCCCGGTGGTAAGTCAGTGCACTCGACGGCGATGCGGCCCATGAGTGAGGCGGTCCACGGGGTGTCGGGTGCGGCTTTGAGTACCACGGTGCAGCCTGCGGCCAGCGCGGGTAAAATTTTCGCCAAAATAATTTGAATCGGAAAATTCCACGGCGTGATGGCGGCCACCACGCCGACGGCTTCTTTCCACACGAGGCGGCGGCTATTGGTACCCATCACTTCGCGGCAACCGATGTCGCGGTCCCACTCGAAGGCTTCCATGTAGTCGAGCAGCCAATCTTTCATAAACTCGATGGGGGTGTCGCATTGCACGCCCTCAGCCAAACAGCGGGTAGCACCTACCTCGGCCTGTGCGGCTTGGCGCAGCAATTCGATGTTGTCGACTAGGCCTTGGTGAAACTGGCGCAGGCATTTGTAGCGAAAATCGTGGTCGCGTGACCACTCGGTGTTGTCAAAGGCGCTGCGCGCGGCGGCGAGTGCCTGCTCGGCATCGGCCAGGTTGGCGTCGGCAGCCACACCGGCAAGGGTGGCAGTTGCTGGGTTAATGTTGTCGTACACACGCTGCTGGGTAGCGGGGCGAAGTACGCCGTCTATATACAGACGATCTTCACCGTATGCGGGTTGGCTCATTGTTGTTATTCCTCGCGTGAATGGGGGGCTGCTTGCCTGATAATCTCTAAATAGTGTACTGTTAGTTTTGGCTGTGAGTCAAAGCCCGAATTCGCTGTTTTTATCACACAAGAATAATAGCTGAGCTGCCACCCGGCTTACGCGCTTCTATTAACCATGTTACAAATGAGATCGCGCTATGAGTGACACACAAGAAGTATTGGTAAGCGTTGAAGATGGAGTTATGACGGTCACGATCAATCGCCCCGAGGCCAGAAATGCGGCAACCAAGGCCGTGGCTGAAGGCATTGCTGCGGCCATGGACGAGCTGGATAGCAACAACGACATTCGCGTTGCGATTATTACCGGCGCTGGCGGCACCTTTTGTGCGGGTATGGATTTGAAGGGCTTTCTCAAGGGTGAAATTCCCGTTGTTGAGGGCCGCGGTTTTGCGGGCGTAGCGGAGGCACCTCCGAAGAAGCCCCTGATTGCCGCGGTCGAGGGTTATGCGCTGGCGGGGGGCTGTGAGCTGGCACTGGCTTGCGATTTGATTGTTGCCTCGGAAGAAGCAAAGTTTGGTATCTCGGAAGTTAAGCGCGGGCTGGTTGCCGCTGGCGGTGGCTTGCTGCGCCTGCCCAGGCAGATAGCCCCTCGTCTGGCGCTGGAGATGGCACTGACCGGCGAACACATCGATGGCAAGCGCGCCGCGGAAATAGGCCTGGCGAATAGGGCGGTGCCAGCGGGTTCGGCCTTGGCCGAGGCCAAAAAGCTGGCGGCCTTGATTGTTAAAAATGCGCCGCTGGCGTTGATAGCCAGCAAGCGGGTCATAGTGGAGCAGCAAGACTGGTCGCTTGATGAGATGTTTGCCAAGCAGGGTGAGATTGTAAATCCTGTTTTTGGTACGGAGGACGCGACGGAAGGTGCTGTGGCCTTTGGTGAGAAACGTGCGCCAGTGTGGAAGTCTAAATAAATAAGTCGCTCGCATAACTTAGCGAGCCAACAAGCGAACGATTAAACGGAGAACACTATGACAGAAGCCTGGATTATCGACACTTGCCGAACCCCACGAGGTATTGGCAAGCCCGGCAAAGGCGCCTTGGCGGATATGCACCCACAACATTTGGGCGCGGCTGTACTTGCAGCCATTGCCGAGCGCAACAACCTCAATACCGCCGAGGTTGACGATATTATCTGGGGCACCAGTTTTCAGCGTGGCCAGCAGGGCGGCGATCTTGCCCGCATGGCGGCGCTGGATGCGGGTTATGACGTGCGTTCAAGCGCAACAACCCTAGACCGTTTTTGCGGCGCGGGTATTACCGCAGCCAATCTGGCGGCGGCGTCTATTATGTCGGGCATGGAAGATTTGATTGTGGCCGGTGGCACCGAAATGATGTCCACCTACGGCATGGGTGGTGGCGGTGGCGGAGAGAGTCAGTCGCCCTTTATCGACAGTGGCAACCTGCGTTTGCGAGCACGGCACCCGCAATCGAACCAAGGTGTGTGTGCTGATGCGATTGCCACCATCGAAGGCATAGACCGCACAGCGGTTGATGCGCTGGCGGCCGAAAGTCAGGCGCGCGCGGCGAATGCGATCGAGAAAGGCTATTTTAACAACAGCATCGTGCCGGTCTACCGTGAAGACGGCAGCTTGGCGCTCGACAAGGATGAGTATCCTCGGCCGGGCACCACCGTCGAGGTGCTGTCTAAGCTTAAGCCCTCTTTTGGGGGTATTGCCGACTATCCGCTGGATGAGGCCGGCACTACCTTTAAGGGCCTGATTCTACAAAAGCACCCCGATCTGGATATTCAGTACATACACCACGCCGGCAACTCCTCCGGTGTTGTTGATGGTGCCGGGGCGATACTGATGGCCTCGCCCACGTACGCGAAAAAACACGGACTGAAACCACGCGCGCGCATTGTCGCCATGGCCAATATGGGTGATTCACCCACGCTCATGCTGAACGCGCCCGTGCCTGCGGCGAGAAAAGTGCTGCAAAAGGCAGGCTTGAGCATTGACGATATCGACCTGTTTGAAGTGAACGAAGCTTTTGCGGTGGTGGTAGAGAAATTCATCCGCGACCTGAAAGTGGATCGCAACAAGGTGAACGTCAACGGCGGCGCGATTGCACTTGGGCACCCCATAGGCGCGACCGGCGCGATTCTCATCGGCACCTTGCTTGACGAGCTGGAGCGTCGCGACCTCAAGCGTGGTCTTGTGACCATGTGCGCGGCGGGTGGTATGGCACCGGCGATTATTATTGAGCGGATATAGCGACCTGTAGGCCCGTATAAGCCATAGGCGTCAGCGTGGGCCGCGAAGCGTTGTGGCCATGCGGGCGTGGCGATGCTGAAGACGCGGTGGTATTGTTGCTCATACTGCCAAAGCGACAACGCTATACCGGACCGTCCAAGATGAAAATACTCGTACCCCTTCCTGCGAAGGGGTTTGACCCCACAGAAACCGCCGTAAGCTGGAGAATTCTCCGTGACACCGGTCATGCCCTGTATTTTGCAACGCCGGACGGTGAGGTTGCACAGGCCGATCCGATAATGCTCAGCGGCGAAGGCTTGGACCCCTGGGGTTTTATTCCACTTCTAAAAAAGCTGCGCGTGATTGGGCTGATATTGCGCGCGGGCAAAGGGGCGCGAAGGGCATATCGAGGTTTGGCGCACGACAAAAATTTCTGCGCGCCCTTGCGCCACGCCGATGTGAAGGCAAGTGAGTACGGCGCTTTACTCTTACCCGGTGGCCACGATAAAAGCATTCGCGAAGACTATCTGGAAAGCGAGGTTTTGCAAAAGCTTGCGGCGGATTTTTTTGCGGCGAATAAGCCGGTAGCGGCTATTTGTCATGGCGTTGTTTTGTTGGCGCGCAGCCAGTCGAAAGACACGGGGAAATCCGTGTTGTACGGTCGTCGCACCACGGCGCTCACCTGGGCGCTGGAAAAATCGGCCTGGCAGTTTACCAAATACTTTGCGCGCTTCTGGGACCCAGACTATTTTCGCACTTACACCGAAAGCCCCGACCAGCCCGTGGGCTATATGGGCGTGCAACAAGAAGTGACCCGCGCACTAGCAAGCCCCGACGACTTTGCCGATGTACCTACAGACAGCCCCCACTATTTTGCAAAAACCGCGGGAATTTTTCGGGACTCATCGGAAAATGCCAAGCCAGCCTTTGTGGTGCGCGACGGCAATTATGTGTCCGCCCGCTGGCCCGGTGATGTGTATTTGTTTGCCAAAACCTTCACTAAGGTTTTGGCTGAAGTGAAGTTGTAGGCCCGAAAACGCCTGCGGCTTTTTTCGGACCTACGGTAGTCTGCTACGGGCGTTCAAGTCAGCAGATGGCTATAGACTTCCCGTCACGCCACCCATGTCTTAATAGTAATCTTCTGATTAAGGTTATCCGCAACGCCACTTCCCCATATTTGCAGGCCGTTTACCCAGGTGTAGCGTGGGTCTGAGGTGTGCAGTGTTACGTTTTCGCGCAGATCCATATTGGGACTGTCGGCTTGGGGTGTTGCCACACCATCGGCGAGGAAGGAGATTCTTGCATCGTCGTTGGTGGTAATGACTCCGCGTATATAGAGCGACAATCTTCCATCCGGGCGGCCGTAGAGGTAGTCGGTAGCGGTGATGTGGCCATTGAGCAGGCCGCCTTTGAGCGGCCCCTCAACATGCACGTCGATGCGCACGCCTTCGGGGGGGATCGGCTCGCCACCAACCACGGCCTCTAGGCTGATGCCAAAATCAGTAGCGCCAGTGATATCCAGAATGCCTTCGTAAACCATCGTGCCTGATTCGTATGTGCTGCTCATCGTATTTTTGCTCTTATGGGTGATGCCAAACGGCAGGGGGCCTAAGGGCGAGCTAGGCGGGAGCCCTGAGTCTAAGCGCGGTGACGAGCGTGTCAAGCATGTCGCGTTATATGGCTGTGCAAGGGCGAATTATGTGCTTTGGCGCAAAGCACTAAAGTGGAGGACAGAGCGGTTGACATATATATAGTATACTAATTAACATGGCTGACATTCTGATAATAAAACAGCCGACTCCTGTTCGTCTAATAGAGGTGAGTGCCATGAAAGTTGAAGACCTAATAATGGTCAGTGTTGACGATCATATTGTTGAACCGCCAGATATGTTTGAGCGCCACGCGCCGGCGGCACTGAAGGACAAGATGCCGAAGCTGATTGAAGAAAACGGTGCGGCCTTCTGGACCTACGAAGACATCAAAGTGCCGAATATCGGCCTTAATGCCGTGGTGGGACGCCCGCGCGAAGAGTACGGCATGGAGCCTCAGCTCTACAGTCATATGCGCAAGGGTTGCTACGATGTGGATGCGCGCATTGACGATATGAATGCTAACGGTATTTTGGGTTCGCTGTGCTTTCCCTCCTTTGCCGGCCCCGGCGGTACTACCTTTCTGAAAGCGAAAGACAAGAAAATGGCACTGCGCGTTACCCAGATCTATAACGACTGGCACATAGACGGTTGGTGTGGCGCCCATCCCGGTCGCTTTATCCCGATGGCGATTCTGCCTTTGTGGGATGTGAGCCTGATGGTGGAAGAAATCAAGCGGGTTGCGGCCAAGGGTTGTTACTCGGTGACCTTCCCGGATAACCCCACGGCGTTGGATTTGCCCAGTCTGCACAGTGACCACTGGAAGCCATTCTATAAGATATGTAACGATCTCGGGATCATGATCAACTGCCATATTGGCTCGGGTTATTTTCCGCCCAGCCCGTCAATGGAATCGCCCATGGATGCGTGGATTACCACCATGCCTATGTCGATTGCCAGCAGCGCCGCGGACTGGATATTCGGGCGCTTTATGCTCGAATTCCCAGATTTGAAAGTAGCGATGTCCGAAGGTGGTATCGGCTGGGTTCCGTATTTCTTGGAGCGTGCCGATTTCACTAACGAACACCACAAGCAGTGGACCTACACCAAATTTGACGGTGTGAAAAAGCCCAGCGATATTTTTCGCGAACACATCATGACCTGCTTTATTGACGATGAGTTTGGCCTGAAAAACCGCCACGACATCGGCATAGATCGCATTACCTACGAATGCGACTACCCGCACTCGGATACGGTATGGCCGCGTTCGCCCGAGTATTTGTTCAAGTCGATCGAAAAGCTCGAAATCCCGAAAGATGAAGTTGATCAAATCACCCACCTGAACGCGATGCGCGAATGGCGCTACGATCCCTTCAGTATTCATAAGCGTGAA
>JBLHMO010000068.1:0-17058 GCA_047622145.1 Paracoccaceae bacterium
TACCGGCATGATCCACTGCGGCGTTCGCTGAAAATGCACGAGTTTTTGCGCGCGCGTCGAGAGTGCGCAGATAATCTGCACACCCGTCGAACCAGTACCCACAACACCGACCCGCTTGCCATCGAGCACTACTCTGTGGTCCCAGCGCGCGGTATGGAAGATATCGCCCTTGAAGCAATCCATGCCCGGAATGTTCGGCATTCGCGGCACATGTAGGACACCTGTTGCAGCGATAACGATGTCGGCGGTATCGCGTATGCCACTGCGGGTTTGAAGCTGCCATTGACCCTTCGCAAACGCACAACTGACAATTTCTTCGTTGAAGCGAATCAGCTTGTCGACGCCATACTTAGCTGTTGTGCGCTCAAAGTAATCCTGAATTTCTGCGCCCGGCGGCAACAGATGGCTCCAATCCGCATTCGGTTCGAAGGAATAGGTGTAGGAATGCGAAGGCACATCGCAGGTCAAGCCCGGGTAGGTATTCTCACGCCAAGTGCCACCGACTTTAGACGTCTTCTCGTAAATCGTAACATTGCGATAGCCGGCTTTCTGCAATTTTATGCCGCTTAAGATCCCGGCCATGCCTGCGCCAATGACGACAAAGCGCAGCTCGCGCTTTTTTCCTTCAAGCCCATTATTTTTGTCGACCACAATCCGCCCTCCTCTTATGCTAAGTTCATTACGCTGAATTGATTACGCTTGCTGATACATAGTGCGGACTCGAGCAAACCGAGAATACGTCCATATGCACTATATTTGGATTGGGTGGCCCTGAATGGTCACAACGCTTTGCCAGCCACGCTTACGCTTGGGGTTTATTCGGGCCCGCCGCCCCCTTAGGAGCAACACCCTCCATCAGGCGGAGCTTGGCGCCACTCTCGACCCGCCACCATGCCGGCAGTAGTTTTCTGATTTTTGTATCCCGGTAGCGATCATCAATCAGCTCAATGACGCCTCGGTCAGTGGGCGTGCGAATCAGGCGACCCGCCGCTTGAATGACTTTGGTAATGGCTGGGTACAAATAGGCGTAGTTGCAGCCTTCACCGTAGCGCGTCTATAGCACCTCCTTGATTTGCTCGCGATTATCGTCATTCGGCGGCAAGCCCAATGTCGCAACAAAGACGCCAATTAATTTTTCGCCTGGCAGATCGACGCCTTCGCCAAAAATTCCGCCCGGTACGCAAATGCCTATGGCCGGTGTGTCATCACTGAGATGGCGAATAAATGTCTGCCTTTGTGGCGTCGTCATGGCAGGCCGCTGATACCGCAGGTTCAATTCAGGGTAATGCTTAGCCATATAGTCATGGAGCGCTTGCGCGTAACTCAGACTGCTAAGAAATACCAAATAATTACCGGGCTGCCATTCCCGCTGCGCCACGATACGCTTTGCCAGTAGGGGTAGCGAATCGGTACGCCTATCGATGCGGGTACCGATATTGCTTATCAGACGCAAATCAATTTGCTCACGAACAAATGGGCTGGGAATATCCTCAAACACGGTGTTCGGCGGCATGCCCAGAAAATCCAGGTAGTAATTCGCGGGCGACAAGGTTGTGGAAAATAGCACGACCGATTGAGCGGCCTTAAAGCGCTCAACAAGGTGATTTGCAGGAATAAGACTGCCGATGGTAAGCACAGCGCTGCCGGTCATTTTCGCGCACCAGCCCGGTGACGATTCAAAACTCAGGGTGAACAGGGAATGTTCGCCAAAGGTTTCTGCCAAACGTAAAAAGCCGATGGCCGTACACAGCACTTCCTGTATATCCTTGGCGCGGTGATGGTCTGAGAGGCCTGAAGCCCGCTAGCTAGGGAACTGCAGGGTTTCATCCCCGCGATCGGGTACGTCTTCACTCCAGCGTACCGAGCCAGCAGGCCGGTCCAACCAGCGCGACACTTTGATCGGTTCAATGCCGATGTGCATGCTGGCAGCACGTCGATGCAAAACACTGTCTTCGAGCGTACGCCGATCACGCAGCCGCAAATAATCATCCCAAGTAGCGCAGCTAAAGCGTTCGGACCAGCGCTCAGGGTCGGCTATGTCGCGCGATAAAGACCAATAATACGCGCCATTACGGGCGCGTGCCTTGTGCTGTTTGCGCATCAAATTATAGAAATCCCGAGCTTTGTCTGCAGCTATGCGGTACTGGAGTTCTATGCTGATGGGGCCGCTACGGCCGCTGATGCCCAACTCAACTTCGGGGTCATCGAGCAGCTGTTCATCCAACTCGGTGGAGGAGCTTCTATCGGCAACGGGCAGGTAACGGCCAAGAATCAATGATGCCAGCAGCAGCACAGCGGCAGACTGGAAGGCAATGACGATACCGTAATCTCGCGCCACCATGCCCCAGCCCCAAGAACCGATGGCAACGCCCAGTGTTATGGCAGCACTGGAGGTAGCGATGGCGCGCCCCATCACCCAGCGCGGCACAAACAACTGCACCATGACACTGATCGTGGTGGTAATCATCATCCAGCCCATACCCGCGGCCATCAAAATCAGCAAATCGAGCATCAGACTGCGGCTCAACGCCAGCAGGGCCAGACTGCCGGCAACCACCACGCAGCAAATCCGTACGGTCATTTCATTGCCCAGTTTTTCGCGCATGATTTGCAAGGCAAAAATGCCACACACCGCACCGACGCCAAAGGCACCCAACAACAGACCGAAAGTACTGGCATTGCCCTGCAACAAATCGCGCGCAATCAGCGGCATAAGTGAAGGCAGAGCGGCACCGATCAAACATAGAATAAAGGCGCGAGCAACCGCCCTGCGCACCGGCTGCATATTGATCACATAGCGCACGCCAGAATTAACCGAACGAAACAGCCCTTCCGGCGGCAGCCGCGACACTTCGGTATCTCTTCGCCAGCGCCGCAGAGATTCCAGCATGGGTATAAACGATAGGGTATTGACCGCGAAGGCGACGGTTGCGCCTAGGGTAGCCACCAAAATACCGCCAATAGCCGGACCGACGCTACGCGCAAGATTGTAGCTAATATTATTCAGGGCAACGGCTTGAGGGATTAATGTCGTTGGTACCTGCTCGGCCACTGACGCACCTCGCGCCGGCGCCGCCAGGGCACCGCCAGTGCCCACAAGAAAGCACAAGCCCAGCAGAACCCAAGGCGTAATCAAGCCCAGATAGGACACCAGCGTCATCGCTAAGCCTGCCAGCAGGGACAGAAAAAAGAAGAGCATCTGCACCTTGCGGCGATCGTAGATATCGGCAATGGCACCTGCGGGCAGAGCAAACAGCGCCATCGGCAGGAAGGTCGCCGTCTGTACCAAGGCAACATGGTCTGCGGTGGAGATGCCCGCCATCACCCAAGCCGCAGCCACACTCTGAATCAGGCCGCCGGCATTGGACACCGTGTTACTAAGCCACATATTGCGAAAGGTGGCGTGCTGGAGCGGCGAGAAGATCGGCTCGGCCTTTCCCTCAACTTGGGACGATGCTCCCATTCAATCTCCGAACGCAGTAAGGCGGGAAAAGAAAACACTATAGGGGAGTTGCCCGCACTACTGAATAGAGATTTCGTGCAAAGTGCTGCACGATCTGTCGTAAACACTAGACTCGAAAGGAATTCCCCCAGGGCGGATTACATTAAAGCGATTACCGCACCTTTTTCTTCGAGTCCGACTTGGCTACACGCGCGGTCTTTTTTATTCTACTCGCGCTCAGCTGCTCCAGCGCAGCCAGTGTTTCCAAATAGCTGACCAAACGCTCCAGATAGGCGGGCGAAGCGTCCTGAGTCTCGCGAAGAATCTGTACGGCCAACATATCCGGATTAAGTGGACCGGGATCCTCCGGGCGATTGTCGAGGGCAAATTGCACCTTGCGTCGCTTGGCATGGCGACCCTGCAACTGCCGGAATTGTCTGGCGGCGCGCAACTCAAGAGGCTTGCCGAGTTCGGACGGAAATAGGCTTTTCTGAATGAGCTTGTCGCTATCTTGTTCGCGAAGCTGCTCAGCGCTTAGCTCAGCCTTCTGCTCACTACTGTGCTGCCCCATCAGGCGCGTATTTTGTTCCCGTATTTTTTGATCAAGCTCGCCAAGAGGCTGCTCTTCCTGGTCCCGATTCTGTTCGCGCATCTCCATCAACAGAGTCGCCAGCGCTGAAGTTTCGATAGAGCAATTCACACCACTATCGGTGGAAACACTTCGCGCCAGTATGTGCTCGGCAGTTTCCAATACGCTCTGCACTCGGCTATAGAGGCGTTGTGCTACCGACTCACGCGCAGTATCTGCTCGCTTTAGCAGAGCTTCAGCCAGCGTCAGATTTTGCTCGGCGAGCTTTGCATGGGCCTGCGCTCTGAGCTGCGCGAGCAAATCGCGAAGCGCAGTGGGGTCTACCATTGGATGCACAGAGGGCTCCGGCATATTAGCCCGCTCCCACCGTAGTCGCATTCTTAGGGCTTATTGCGTCAGCATTTTTTTCAGTGACAGCGCCGGTATTGCCACGCGGCACCGGCGCCATTTCTACCCGCCGATTGCGGGCGCGGCCCTGCGCATCAGCATTGGACGCCACCGGCTGCTGGGCACCAAAGGCTGCGGCAAACACTCTATCGGCCGGCATACCCGCCTCAATCAAGGTGCGCATAACGGTGAGCGCTCGCTGCGCGGACAGCTCCCAGTTATCGGCAAAATTCAGGTTGCCCTCCTGAATGGGCAAGTCGTCGGTAAATCCGCTGACCATCAGTAACTGCTGGTGCTCATCCAGAAAAAACCGGAGCGGTTCAATCAGCGACTCCAATAGCGCGCGACCATCGTCCTGCAATTCCGCTGAGTTAAGGGAAAACAACACCTTGCCGCTGATACCGATACGCCCTTGTTCGAAGGTAATTCGACCCTGCGCCAGTGGTGCCGCCAAAGCGTGTTCCAGCGTAATCCTGCGCTGCTGTTCAGCTTCGCGTTTCTCTACTTCCTGCTTTAACGACTGGGACAGCTCTAGCTGAAATCCGAGTGTCCACACCAGCAGCAGCACGAACACACCAACCATACCCGTCATTAAATCGCCAAACACGGCCCAGATGGGTGGATCCGGATCAAGACTATTTTCAATATCCGACATTAGCGATTAACCCTGCTTGCCGTTCGATTCGCGCACATGCCCCAGCAACTCTTGATGACTTAACAAGTTGTGGTCGATGATTTCACGCGCCTGACTCAGGTAATACTCCATCTGTTGGTCGCTGCGCTGGCCCGAG
Organism: Paracoccaceae bacterium; assembly: GCA_047622145.1. Taxonomy (GTDB): domain Bacteria; phylum Pseudomonadota; class Gammaproteobacteria; order Pseudomonadales; family Spongiibacteraceae; genus Litorivivens. The sequence continues at coordinate 5,210 of JBLHMO010000068.1, forward strand.
TTTGTCAGCACTGTTTCTATTTGCTCAAGTCGCGCTATAAGCTGGGTGTTAGACTCACCGAAATGCTCCACGGCGTTATTGAATACTTCACCGAGTGCGGACAATTCAGCGGCACTGGCTGAAAAATGCGCCATCTGCTCACCCAACGAGTTACTCTCGGCGCTAACTTTTTCACCAAACTCCTGACCCACAGTGGCAAGATGCTGGCCGGATTCTTCGAGCAGGGCTTGCACCGCTTCGCGTTGCAAACGGGCGTTCTCTTCCAAACTGGCTGAGAGCGCATTGAGCTGGGTCATGGTCTGTTGGCGCTCGGCCAACAGCGCATTATCGCGTTCGATATTTTTGCCGATTTCGCCACGCAGCTGCTCAATCACTTCGGCTGCGGCGCGCGGTGCATCGGATGCCGTTTCAATCAGCCGCGACAGGGGTGCTTCTAAAGACTCGCCTAGCGCCGCGAGTTGCTTGGCACTGGTTTCCTGCAATTGCGCAAGCTGGGCAACGGCGGCCTTGCCGCGCTCTTGTTCGTCCTCGCGCAGCGCCTGTAATTGTGTCGTCGCTGCAGTAACCAGTTCACCCAAGCGCTGCGCCGCTTCGCTTTGTGACTCTGCATCGCGCTGCTGCATGACGTTCAGCAGCATTGCGCTCTGCTCCAGCAGTCGGGCAATCTCATTTTGGGTCTCTGTCGCCCTCTGGCAGCTGCGCTCAACGATGTCTGCCGTGGCCCGCGTCAACGACTCTGCGCTCAGCTCGAATTTGCTGCGCCACTGTTCTAGCTTCTGCTGCTCGGCTTCTTGCCATTGCCTGAGCCATTCGCCATTGGCCTGCTGCAAAGTGCTCTGCAGGCTGCCAGCACCCTCACTGAATTTGGACTGTGCACTTTCAACCTGCTCGACAATTTTTTCTAACAAGTGCTCGTTAGCCTGTTGCTGGTCATTCAGTGCCGCCTGCCAATTCTGCCGGAGCGTGTCGCTGCTGCTACCGAGCTGCTCGCTCATCACACTGAGTTGCTGCGCCACCACCGAACCAAATTGCTCGTGAGTATTTTTACTCTCGGCAGCCATCCTCGCGGCGAACTCTTTCAATATGGGTTGCGCGCTTTCAGCCGCAAGGCGACCGGTATCGCGAAAGCCGTCACTGAGAGCAGATTCAACTGAACTACTTAACTGCTGGTATTGACCGGACAGACTTTGCTGCAAGCTCTCCTGACTATTGCTGAGTTTGTCGGCCAAGACCTGCATGCGCTCATCCAATTGTGTGGCGAGAACGGACAACTGCTCGGCCACGGCGGGCAAGGCAGCGGACTGGGCCTGGAGCACTTCATAGGTTTGGCGACGCTGATAGCTCAGTGAATGCAGTTTGAATACACCGGCCATTTCAGAGTCCAGATGCCTTGAAGCCTCCAAACGCTGTTTGCGACTCAAGGTTGAAATCAAACCCAACATAGCCGAGGCGGTCACACCGGCAACAGAGGTGGCGAAGGCCATCCCCAAGCCCTGAATAGGCACGGCCAGCCCTTTGCGCACTGCGTCCAGCTCAGTGCTGCCCTGCAACGCGCCCACGGCGCCCTGAAGTGTTTCGACCATACCAATAAAGGTGCCGAGCAAGCCCAACATAACCAACAGTCCCACAAGATAGGGCGTGAGCAGTGGCGCTGGCAGGCCGGTTGCTTCACCGTAAATTCGCTGCCGTACCGCAAAGCGCAAGGTCGGACACAATTGACTGAGCCATTTTACGAGATCGCTGACCGGTTGCTTGGCGCTATTCAGCGCCCGCTCCAGTGTTGCGGTCGCTTTCTGGTAACGAAGCAACTCGGTGAAACCGGCGGTGTAGGCACCGGCAATCAAAATAGTGACCAACAAAGCCAAGGCATTGCTGTGTATAAAGCTCGAGCCCATCCACAGCACCACGAAGGCGCCCAGTGCGAAGGCAATTATGGAGAATATTCTGGTCATGAAGGGTCCTGTCATGAAGGGTTCTGGGTATCCAGTGCGTCCAACAAGGCACGCGCCGGCAACAGTCGAAAATCCAGCTCGGTCAGCAGCAACTGCTGCATATCCTGATTAAAACTGTGAAGCCAGGCGCCGGGCTTAAGCCACGACGCCGCCTCAGAGTGCTGCTCTGCATTGTCCTGAGACTCGATAAAGTTTGCGCAGCTTGCCTTAAAGTGGTCACCCAACAATTTAGGGAGCACCACTAATACCCTGCGGCTGTAGTCGCTAAGGGTATCGTCGAGAATGCGATCCAATACCGCCAGCTTTGGTAGCGGCTGATCCTCCAGCCCCAGCGATGCTCGCAGCGATTGTCGCAAACGGCCAATACGGTGATCCATCTCGCTCTGAAGCAGCGAGTAGAATCGGATAAAGGGTTTCGCTCCCTCTCCGGGATTTTTCAAGAATTCGGCATCCGGCGCGGGCAAAGTATGGGGCGCCGGTGCATCCCCTGGCTCAAAGCAATTCGCTATCAGCCGAATCATGCCGCCACGCGCATTAAGAAACTGACGCTGCGGGCTCTCAAACGAGGCATCACCCAGTGTTTTAGGGCGATCCAGCGAAGCCAAGGTACTGGCCAGCGCGATGGAGTCAAATAGGTCGATTTGACCGCCCACAAGCTCGGCGAGATTGCTACTGGCTGGCGCAGTACTACCCAGTAAACCCAGTCCCGCAAGTTGCTGCATTAGTGGCGCTTGGCTCTGGGATTCTGTGGGGGCCTGCATCATAAGCGTCCGGAATGTGGCGTGCGGTCAATGATCGAGTAGCGAAAAGAGCCATATTGGAGCTCAGCCTCTTCGTTTTGGTCGGTCATTATGGCCATTTTGCCGCTAGCATCAAGCCATGAGGCGCTTGTGTGCCCGCTATGTGCCGCCAAGATCACTCAGGGCCTCGCCGTCTGGGCTTTTGGGGGGGGCTCTAGACGATGATGAAGCCTCGCTGATAATTCCTAATGTAACCCTATCCCGAATGCTGAATAAGCATATCGCCTATTAAACCCAGCAAAAACCCCAATACCGCGCCCAGTGCCGGCATTGCCGCGCTGGCCAATAATGAAAGCGGGGCAACTCCGAGAATTTCAGGCATCTAGGGTATGAACTCCAGTCTCAACGAAGGTCGTGCTACTAGGGTGCGATACACCAAAACGCCGGCCTTGCCGTTACCAGCACAGGCGCATTATTGTGCCGGATTCTGTCGAGAAAGAGCCTGCTGTACTACTCGTAATAGCAGCGCTTTAGGGCTTCTGCTTCAACACCAAGCCATCATCAGTTCACGCTGCTCGGCCGACGCTTGCGCCAATTGCTGTGCGCGCTCGCCAAACTTCGCCTCAATCTGATCTCGCTTCAATTTAAGTGTGGGCGTCAGCATACCGTTTTCAATCGTCCACGGTTCCCGCGATACCACCACCGCGCCAATACGCGCGTGTTTCTCAAGTTCTTTATTCACGGCCTCAGCCTGCGCCAAAAGCGCCGCTGACACGGTCGCCTCATCTTCGGCTTTTGCTGCCGGTGACAAAACGCAGACCATCACGGTTTTTGAATAGCCGCGGCCTAACAGACAAAGCTGTTCTATATCGTGACTGGCTGCAAAGGCATCTTCGATGGGCGACGGCGCAACAAACTTGCCTTGCAGGGTTTTGAAATAGTCCTTCACTCGCCCGGTAATAAAGACATAACCGTCCTCATCAATCCGAACCTTATCGCCGGTTCTTACCCAGCCGTCCACAAAGGTTTCCGCCGTCTTGTCCGGCTGCTTGTAATATCCGGGCGACAAGGCATCTGCTTTACACAGCATTTCGCCCTCGTCGGATATCTTAACCTCCACCCCCGCTACCGCCTTACCAATAGAGCCAATACGGCGCTCATCCGGTGTATTGACCACCAAGCACATGGCTTCTGTCTGCCCGAAGCCTTCACACAATACAATGCCGAGACTGTCGTACCAGCGAATCAAAGACGCTGGAATGGGCGCAGCGGCTGTTAACAGAAAATCGTAATCGCTCAGGCCTAGGCCCGCCTTGATCAGAGCCTGCGCACCCTCGCGGTCGTCTGCCAGCATTTTGTCGAGCACTGCTTGAGAGCCGAACTTTGCGACCACGCCTTGGTGCAGCATCTCCCAAACCCTCGGCGCGCCAAAGAACATATTGGGAACGGTTGCGGCCATATCGCGAATTAAGGTGCTTAAATCCTCATTAAAGTTGACCGTGCCACAGCCAACCAAACTCTGAACCCAGATAATTTGGCGCTCAGCAATATGCGACAAGGGCAGGTAAGAAAGTAAACGCGGCTTATCCCTAACACCAAACACACTAGCCGCGCGCTCTACAGGACCAATCATCGAATGGTGAGACTGCATTACACCCTTGGGCATGCCGGTGGTGCCAGAGGTAAAAGGAATGGTAAATATCTCATCGTGCCGGCACTGATGCTGCGCTTGCTTACCGCGATACTGCGCAACAATGTCTTCCCAGCGCAGGGCATCGCCGTCTATCTCCACACCGGGCAAACACAGCACTTGGGTATCCGCAGGCAAAACTGCCTTAATGCTTTGCCAGTTTTCAGCACGGCCCAACACCAACAGTTTCACCTCGGCGAAATTTACGATGTATTTGCTAATCTCAGCATTCTGGGTGGTAAAGAGGGGGATAGACACATTACCGGAGGCCAGTATGGCCATGTCGGCCAGCATCCAGTGCGCGCAGTTTCTAGAAAGCAGACCTATGTTGGTGCCGTTATCGCCGTATTGGGCTTCCAGCCATGCAGCCACGGCTTCAAACTCGTCATAGGCTGACTGCCAAGTCCACTCGGCAAACTCATCACCCTTGCGGTCTCGCAACCAAACCCGGTCCGGACACTCCTGCAACCAGCGCTGCATATAATCCATAATGGTATTGTGTGAAGATTCCATCACTAGCTCCTGCTTTTTTTATTATCGACTCGCAACCACCAGCCGCCGTGTTTTGTATACAGCTGCTTATACTCGATTTTGTGGCGAAATGCCCGAAAATAGGATTATGGGGGATTCTTGGCACGGGCCACCAAGGACAATGGATCTCGGGGGTGACAACTTATCGCGGGCGAAGACAATAACGGTATCGGTGGCCACACCACCCCTTCAATTATGAAATTATTGGTAGTTATCCGTATTCTTATTGTGAATGTAAAAGAGTAGCTTGAAGGTTCACCATAATTTGTGGAATTAGACCTCTGTGAATCATAATAAGCTGAATTTGAAAGAGGATAGCCCGGACTCTGCCGCTGTCGTGACCGAATGGCAGCAGTATTGGTATGTGTTGATTGTTGATGATGAAGAGAGTGTTCATCAAGTGACCACACTGTCACTGTATAATTTCGAATTCTCAGGTAGACCCCTCAAATTTTTACATGCCTATTCCGGGCGCGAAGCCTTAGACATAATGCGAGCCCACTCAGATGTTGCCGTCGTGCTGATGGATGTCGTCATGGAGACCGATCACGCGGGTCTCGATGCGGTCAAATCGATTCGGGAAGATCTGGGAAATCAGTTCGTGCGTATTATTTTAAGGACTGGCCAACCCGGTCAGGCGCCCGAACGTAAGGTTATTACCGACTACGGCATCAACGATTATAAGGAGAAGACTGAGCTCACTTCGACGAAATTGTTTACGGCTATCTACACTGCCATATCATCGTATCGCGACCTTACCGGGCTGGAGGCTAACCGGCGTGGCCTGAGAAAGGTTATCGATGCATCGTTACAACTGCTGCAGGATCAATCCTTGGTGCAGTTTTCACAAGGTCTGCTCGAACAGCTCGCGGCCTTACTGTATGTGGACAAGGCCGCCTTCCTGCTAAAAGGTAGAGGCTTAGCTATACTGATACGCGATGGTGGCAAAATGGATGTGCTGGCGGGCGTGGGGCGGCATGCGCCAGATGAGCATGGCCACGTAGAGCTTGATCTCACTCCTGAACAGACTGGCCTTATCCTTCGTTCGGTTGAGACCGGCGCGCCTTACTACGGCGATACCTTTTTTATCCAAGGTTTTTCGACCCCGGCGGGGGTACAGCATGTTGTGTATCTTGAATCCGGCCAGCCGTTCTCGGAAGGTGATCGCGACTTGGTCGAATTGTTTTGTCGTAACGCGGCTCTCTGTATGGAGAATATCGAGCTTAATGAGCAGATGCGCACTGCCCAGAGCGAACTCATTCTGATGCTGTCTGAGGCCATTGAAAGACGCTCTAATGAAGCGGGTAATCATGTGCGCCGAGTCGCTGAATACTCGGCGCTGCTGGCACAGCTGGCAGGTAAAAGCGAAGAGGAAATTGATATAATCAAAACCGCCTCGCCGCTGCACGATGCTGGAAAGATAGCGACTCCAGATAACATCCTCAAGAAACCAGATCGACTGACGGCGAGTGAGTTTGAAATAATGCGGGAGCATGCGGCAATTGGTCGGGATATATTTGCCCTCAACAGTTTACCCGTCTTGCAAGCTGCCAGCGTTATATGCGGCCAGCATCATGAGCGCTGGGACGGCAATGGGTACCCTGAAGGTCTGGCCGGAACCGAGATCGACGACATGGCGCGAATAGTCGCAATCGCTGATGTGTTTGATGCGCTGAGTAACCGCCGATGCTATAAATTGGCCTGGCCAGAGAAGGACGTTGTTTCCTATCTCAACGATGAACGCGGCAAGCATTTTGACCCGAATCTGGTTGATTTACTGCTGAATAACATAGAACGTTTTCGAGAAATATCGATATTTCTGGGTGACGATTCAGACAACACCACTTTGGCTCACGACATGCAAGAGATGCAGCTGCTAAAATAACATTTCGCTGCCTAAGCAATGCTAGCCTACAAAACACTAAATGTCGTAGACCCACATCTGCATACCGTTGCGGGCCATTATTCGGCCCCCTCGAAAGCAAGGCTTAGGCAAGCATTACTCTGGAGCATGCATGACCGGAATTTGTATCACCTTCATTGAAGCTGGCGGCACCGAGAAAACCATCAACAACGCACGAAAAGGTGAATGGCTGATGGAGCTGGCTAAAGCCAATGGCATAGAGGGCATTATCGGCGACTGCGGCGGCAAGTGTGCCTGCGCAACGTGCCACGTCTATGTTGATCAAAACTGGATGAACACCGTTGGCAAACCCAGCGAGATGGAAGGCATGAGGCTGGATATGACCGGTGACCTTTACAGAGACAATAGCCGCCTGTGCTGCCAGTTAAAGGTCAGCGAAGCATTAAATGGCCTGCGCGTCGCGGTCGTGGCTCGCAGTGCATAACACGCTATCCAACCCGTAGCAGTCATTTCGCGAACCGATTCGGCAAGCCCTACCCAGGCGCCGGTGGTACACTTGATACCGCTGTGAACGCTGGTTTAGTCGCCGCCTAGAACATCGCCGCGTTTGCGGGAAACCTAATAATAAGTAAGGGATAAGTAATGACCAACAAAACCGAGGCGCCGGTACCCGACTACGAAACACTGCTGCTGACGCGCGCAGGCCGCTTGCTGACTATTACCCTTAATCGCCCAGATTTGTTTAACGCCGTCAATCTCAAGCTACACGAAGAGTTGGCTGAAGTTTTTGTATTTGCACTTGCCGATGTCCATTCGGATGTCATTGTCATAACCGGCGATGGCAAAGCGTTCTCCGCCGGTGGCGACATCAATCATATTTCGAACAACGCCGAAAACCCCGAACGCTTCGATGAAGAAGTGCGACTGGCCAAACGCATCATTTTTTCCATACTAGATTTGGACAAGCCGCTGATCTGCCGCATGAACGGTCACGCGGTTGGTCTGGGCGCAACCATCGCCTTGTTCTGCGACATTATCATCGCTGCCGAGCACGCTAAAATCGGTGACCCCCATGTCAATGTCGGCCTCGTTGCCGGCGACGGCGGCGCCATTATCTGGCCGCAGCGTATTGGCCTGTGCCGGGCTAAGGAATTTCTGCTGACGGGCGAACTGTTAAGCGCCGTAGACGCCGCCGAGATCGGCCTGATCAATCACGCCGTTCCGGCTGCTGAACTGGACGCAAAAGTGAAGGCCCTGTGCGAACGCCTGCTTAATGGCGCGCAAACCGCGATTCGTTCAACCAAAATTCTGTTGAATATGGAAAGTAAGCGTATGGCCCACGCGATGATGGATACCGGCCTTGCCTACGAGGCTTTGACCGTGCGTACTGCCGACCACCGCGAAGCCGTTGCGGCGATGCAGGAAAAACGCCCTCCGGTTTTTGAACAAAAAGACTAGCTACCGTCGGAATAGATTGCCGGATCTCGAACACACATCAACCTGACAATTCCGTCATTCGCAATTCGGCCCGAATCCTATACCCTTTCGATCTACCTTGAGAATAAGATTGTTAGGGACTTTAATGACAACAACACGCCAAGCTCGTCCACGCATTCTCGGCATCGGCGCTATAAACGGTGAGGCCGTTGGTGGCAAGGCCGAAGGCCTAAACAGATTAACGTCGCTGGGCTTCCCCGTACCTCCCGCCTTCGTCATTCTCGACATTACCAACCCAGACGTCCTACCCGACAATCTGGAACAGGCTTACAGCGAACTGGGTGGCGGCAAAGTTGCCGTGCGTTCCTCGGCACTGGGTGAAGACGGCGCCGAAGCCTCCTTCGCAGGGCAGTATGAAACCCTGCTCGATGTAGAGGGCATAACCGAGCTGGAACAGGCCATCAGGCAATGTGTCGCCTCGCTCGACAGCGCACGTGCCACGGCCTATCAGGCACAACAAAGCGACTTGGGCGAGGTTCAAATGTGCGTGGTTGTTCAGCGCATGGTCGACGCCGCCTCTGCCGGGGTATTGTTTAGCGCCGACCCTGTTAGCGGGCGCCACGACCGATTGGTTATCGACGCAGTGCAGGGCCTCGGCGAGGCCCTAGTCAGTGGCGAGAGCACCCCCGATCACTACGAACTGGCCGTCGACAATACACTGGTAGCGAGCGACCTAGTTGGCGAGACCCCCATTCTGAGCCAAACCCAATTACAGGCACTTGCCAATCAGGCCCGCGAGGCCGTTGAGCGATACGGCATGCCATTGGATTTGGAATGGGCCATTGACCACGGTGGTGAGCTGTTCTGGTTGCAGGCACGGCCTATTACCACGCTCGGCGCCGACCTCAACGAACTCGACACCCCCATTCCCAACGACCACGTCATCACCCGCTGCAATGTCGGTGAAATGATGCCGGGGGCCGTGTGTCCGCTTACCTTTGATGTACAGGGACGCGCTATCGAGCACGGCATGCAGCATATGCATGTGATGTACGGCGGCAGGCCCGCCATCACTCAGGACTGGACCCAGATCAACCAGTTCTTCGGACACCTGTTTATCAATATGACCCAAGGCCTGGAAGCTGCCCGCTACTCCCAGGTGGCCAACCGGGAAACCATGGCCCAGAGTTTATGCGGCAGGCCCATAGAAGAGCTGAAAGACCCCGCCAATAAAGCCCCGATTTGGCGCAGACTATGGGGCGGTGTTCAGTTTATTCGCTACTGCCTGCAAGCCGGCAAAATGACAGTGGAGTTCGAGTCACGCTTCAAGCACATGCACGTCGAGTACTTCGACAACAGCGCCGACATGATGACGGAAATGGAAAAGAAATTTCCCTGGCTGTGCGAAACCAACGAAGTTCATTTGCGCAGCTCCGCTGGCTCCGGCGTTATGGAGGGTGTAATACAAGGCATTGTATCTAGCGGGCAACAACCACCCAGCTATGAACAGCAAGCAGAAGCCGCTCGTTTATTGGCCGGTGCCCAATACGTTGAAAGCGCGATGATGGTGGACCAGCTTGATGAAGTGGTAGACACCATCGCCCGCCATCCCGACGCGCTTGAACAATTCAAACAAACCACAACAACAAAGGCCTTGGCTTGGTTACGCAGCGACGCCAGCGGCAGCGCGGGCAAAGCCTTTGCCGATTTTATCGCCCGACACGGCCACCGCACCTTTCGGGAACTCTGCGTACGTGAACAAGGTTGGATAGACGAGCCGGAAAAATTAATCGAAACCATGCAGGCCTCGCTGGCAGCTCGGCTGCAAGGTAACTACAAGAAAAAACAGCACCCGCACCTCGACTACCAAACGCTGCCCCGCGCTTTGCGCTGGTTATTGCCCAAGGCCCATAACGCCATTCGCCAACGCGAACAAACCAAAAGCCTACTGGTAGAAGCCACCCACCGCTTGAAACGCGGCTACCGTCATTTAGGTGAAGTACTGACTCAAGAAGGCCACCTGCCAGACGCCGATTTAGTGTTCTTTTTTACCCGCGCCGAAATGCGCCAGTTTGTCGATAAGCCCAGCGCTGAGTGGGTGGAAAAAGTACAACAGCGCCGAGTCGCTCTGAGCTTCAATGAGAGATTGGAATTCGATGATATCAGTGTGGGCAAACCCGAACCTGTTATATGGAAGCCCAGCACATCAGCCCAAGCCAATAAACTGGTAGGTCGGCCGGTCAGTCGCGGCTTTGTGGAAGGTCCTGCCCGTGTCGCCATCACCATCTCCGAAGCCGCACAATTACAGCCCGGAGAAATACTCATCGCGCCCATTACCGATGTCGGTTGGACGCCCTACTTCAGCCTGATTGCCGGTCTTGCGACGGATGTGGGTTCCGCCGTATCTCACGGTGCGGTGGTAGCGCGCGAATACGGTCTGCCCGCGATCGTGAATTTGCGCACGGCAACAAAAATTGTTAAGACTGGCGACATCGTGCGTTTGGACGCGGACTTAGGCGTATTAACAATACTTAAGAGCGAAACCAATCTGATAAACGGGAACTGATCATGGCAAGAACTGACGGCGTACTGGTACCGATGGATGAGTACCTCAACCACCAGATCACCGATACCTTCGCATCGGTTCAGCAATCAGATCGAAGCTGGACCGAAAAAGTCTGCCTGTCGGTGGGCGCGCACGACGGTTCTATCCAAATTGGTTTCGGGCTAGGAAAATATCTCAATCGAAACGTAATGGACGCTTACGCCGGCGTATCCCGAGGAGTGGAACAAATAACCGTCCGAGCATCGCGGATGCTGCTGCCCTCGCCAGATGATTACAACATCGGGCCCATACACTACGAGATAGTAGAACCCCTAAAAAAAGTAAGAATTCGCCTCGAAGAAAACGAACTTCAGCCCATATCTTTCGACATCCTGATTCACTGCGACGATCTGCCGCCCTTTCTTGAAACCCATGAATTTCGACGCCAGTTTGGCGGCTACCGAATAGACAATGATTTGGTGCGCTACCATCAATCGGGTGTCGCCTCGGGATGGATTAGTGTTGACGGCAAACGCCACGAAGTCAGCCCTGATAAATTCTACGCCACCCGCGATCATTCCTGGGGAGTGCGCTATGGTGTCGGCGATGAACCCCAAGACATCATGCCCGGCATCGACAGCAATCTGTTCCCCATGAACTTTCTGTGGAGCCCTATGCGCATGGTCAAGCCCGATGGATCGGTTTACGGGATTCACCACTTTTACCTGAAAATAGCAGTTCCCGGCGTACCCGAAATATGCCTTGGTGGCATCGAACATCCAGATGGTCAGCGCGAAGAGATTACTCACATAGAGCCCGCGCTAAGCTACGACCCCATCAACCGAAGATTGCAGGGCGGCAGTCTACAGCTCACCTTAAAATCAGGGGAGCAGCGCACGATAAGTATCGAGGTTGTCGGCAATACCGGCTTCCATCTCGGCGCCGGTTTGTACTTTGGTCTTTATGGCAAACACCACGGCCAATGGCGTGGCGAACTGCACCTTGAGGGTGATCGCTTTGAAGACTGTAGCGAACTTGAAACTGCCAAGCGCATTCACCAGATTCGGGACTGTCTGATAAAAATTACTGA
>JBLHMO010000069.1:0-16975 GCA_047622145.1 Paracoccaceae bacterium
CTCAGCGACGGTCCCCCATACACTGACATCAATATTTTTGTAGAACCGGATGGTTTTGTCACCGCCCGCCAGCGCCTGCTTATCGACGATAGCGCCCTCAACGACCACCAGCTGACCACTTTCAATTTCACCAAAAAATCGACGGCGGCATTGCGCAGCAAGATCGGGGTCGGCCTCAAAACCAACAACCCTAAAGCCCTTCTTGAGGTAGAAATCGGAATCTTCGCCCTGATGCATACCAACGTCGTACACCAGATCATCATTTTTACCGACTGCTTTAACTGCAGTCATACTAAAACGCTCCCTGTTCTGCTTATTTATAGCCCTGATTGTACGCGGTAACACCTTGAGGAATCACCTCCCACGCCGCTTTCGAACCAACATAGGTATGGAATCCTTCAGCTTGCTCTCAACCTGATACCTGATCTGCCCACATAAGCATTCACCGGCCAGCGACACATTGATTTTCCTCGCCTGCATCAATATTTTGCTGGATCGCCAAGGCCAACACACTCGAAGCGAGAGCGTTAAGTTTATTGATTATATTCAGCCGAGCTTGCTGTGAACGATTTTGACTAAGCGTGTACTTGCCTTGAATTTCAGCGATCGTGATGTCGATAGCTATAATGGTGAAATCTCGCCTCAGCGATAGCTTTCCAGCATTTCAACAACATTCGTCACCGATTGTTTGAGCGACTCAAACGAACCAGGATCCTCCATCTCAATCGAAACCCCGTTATTATAGTTCGTATCAGATACGTACTTGATTCCGTCACGATGCCAGTATGAATTGGGGCTAGCATGGGCTCACTAATGTGGCAGTGGCAAATATCTTTCGCTTTTCGTAGTTGCGACACTATGTTCCTGCGAAAGCCATATGAAGCCCTGCAGAATCAACATGTAGCTTTACATAGGGGTGATTCATGCGTGATATGAAATTTTTCGCCTCCTCCAGTGAAGTTCAAAAATCGCAGGCGTATTCCGTCGGATTGTGCTCCACACTTAATACCACACCCGCTTCTGCACAGAGATCGCCAACAGCCCCAAAAAAATCTACCGCCATCTTTTGTGATTCGAATTCATTAATACCCTTGCGTTGCCTGTTTTTGAGGGCACCGAACACGACTACTTTTGCACCAAAATCGGTAGCGATATCGATCACGGTTTGTATGTGTGACAGAAACCGCGGATGCGTTTACTGGTTGAATACTTGAAAATCGGCCTTGCCGAACAAAATTGCCTGCAATGCCGGCACGACAAAACCGTCTATCTCAAGGCGACGCCGAACATCCTGGGCAGCACGATAACTAGCACCGTAGCAATCGGGCCATATCTTTGTCGGTGCCACCTCTAGTCCACACCGATTGAGAAGTTCCAGCACGATGTCTTAATACCGCGAATCCCACGCTATATTTGATATCGCAAGGCCTTTCATAATGCAGAACCCTCTGAACAATTTTCCATCAACTTCGGTATCCTACGCAAAATTTTCGGTTTTGACGATAGTTAGTCATCTAGTCTATGCCGGACGGTTTTCAGATCATACCGCTGCCTCTGCCCCGCCGCTCGAGCGACGCATGTCGAGGACACCAAGCCTCCACGGCAATTCGCTACCGATGGCGCTCAGTACACGGCGACCCACCATCGACCCCTACACCTCATCTGGCACACCATAAAACTCCTGATAGCTAGTAAAAAACTGACGATCTTTCGCCCGCTCTCCGTCAACATTATAACTATGCTTGCCAAATTTACCTCTCGGTTTACTGGCCAAATAATTCTGCATATTCGACTTGGCGTCATCAGACAAGCTTATACCAAAGTGCCTATAGATAGACTCAATACAAGACATAGGGTCGTCCATTAAATCCTGATAGCGCGAATCAGCGATATTGGCTTCGGGCACGATGCCCACTTCACGCTGATTGATAACATGCTCAAGGCGCTGGGCGGTGGCTTTACCCATAATGATATTTTCGAATATTTCTGCGCTGAAGGGCTGGTCGCTGCGCATGTGATACAGGGTGCCCATTAAACTAGTGGTTGAAGCCATGCATTTAATGGGGTCGCGGTGAGTTTGCACAATGCAGGCATCGGGGTAGACCTTTAATAACGTATCGAGATGCACCTGATGTTCTGGTGCTTTTAAAAGCCAGCGCTTGCGTGGGTTTTTCCATTGTAGAATTTTGAGTATCGTTTTGTGGTACTCGTACACCGGCAGAAAGTCAGCCTGAGCCAGCCAAGCGCTGTAGCTGTGGGTTTGATGTAAGGAGGCATTGTGGTCGCTGATAAAGGTGCCCGCCATGAGTAAACCGCACTCGGCGGGAATATCGCCGCGCATTTCGTGCATCCTGGCAAACTCCGGTGCCACCCTACTCCACTGGCTAAAGATTTTGTCGGCCTGCGCTATGCGTGGGTCAGTGTTATAACTGGCCGCTTCCGGAGGCGGACAGGGTTGCAGCGCCTCCCACATTAGCGGCACACCGACTTCCGGGTCTTGCGCGAGCAATTCAAACAAGATGGAGGTGCCCGAGCGCGGTAGGCCCACAATCACCATAGGTGCTATCACTTTTTCATGCAATATTTCCGGATGCTGCTTAAGCGTTTCGGTAACTTTTAAGCGCGTGCTGAGCCAGAGAATAGTGTCATTACGCGCCATCAGCCTGCCCATCAGAGTGAGCTGCGCTTCTTTTTCCAGCGCGTTGACGTAAACTGAAAATGGTTCACGCCAAAGTTCATCACCAAAGTCCGCGAGGCCGGTGCTACGACAGGCATGTTCGATTAAAGATTGCTCATCAAGCGGCACCACGGCGGGCAGGTTGAGATAGCCGCCCTCCCGGTTCATTTGCTCTAGCCATGCGGGATGGGCTGGCGCTGTCCACAGCGGCGTGCTTGATGGGCTCATAGTGTCCTCTTATTTTAAAGAATCTCTTTTCTTAGCGGGGCCTTCCGAACAGCGCGACTGCTCTACCCCTGCTCGCTAAACAAACCTTCTTCAAAGCCCGCAATGCGCTCATCCGGCGGCGGAAAGTCCTTGATATGCAGTACGCCGTTCAGTTCTGTATGGTACTCACCGGCCTTTTCAGCCAAGTCGTAAAACTGCTTATACCAGCGCCGCCCATGCGCAAAAGGGCCGTCTTTGGGTTGCTGCAATATCCGTGTTGCAGAGCGTTTGTTTTGCCAGATACTGAAGTCAGACGAAAAGGCCGCGAGCGCACCGGACTGAATTTCGCGTGCTATTGTGATGTCGCTTTCACTGGGTGTGTCACTCGAACCCTGTGCCAGTGCCGCGTGCCAAACTTTCACCTTGCCGTCGTCGATGGGAGTATTGGCGATCAGCTCGTAGGTTACTACGTCGCCAAAAGATTGCTTGGACAGCAACATACCCGGGCCGGTGTACCAAGTGCTGGAAATCAGTAAGGCACCGTAACCTGCGTGCACCCCACCCTGACGTTGAATATAGACATGGTCACGAAACTCGTTTTCAAAAAACTCACATGGTGCGCCATGGGTAGGACCGAGATGCTGGGCATCGGCCATATTGTCGATAATCTCCATGGGGTGCAGATTCAGCTCACCCAGGTGATCGAGCTCCCAACGCACCCATGAGGGATCATCCCACTCGGCAAGTTTGGGCGCGGGATAGGCCGGCGGCTGCCCCTCAGGGTCATGCCACATCATCACGCAGCCCATCACGTCTTCCACATGTTGGCAGCCCAGCTTGGCAGAACGTGGATACGGCCCGTCGTGATAGGGAATGTCGTCGCACTGACCGTCTGGTCCGAAGCGCCAGCCGTGGTAAGGGCAACGAATGGAGTCGCCTTCTATTTGCCGCCCTTCTTTTACAATGGCGGCACTGTCACTGGCGGTGAGATGGGTTTGCATATGCGGGCAATAGGCGTCGAGCATCACTGGGCGGCCGCTCTCTCCCCGATAAAGTGCATAGTCTTCGCCAAAGAATCGAACCGCCATGGGGCCGCGATCCAACTCGCTGCTTTCGGCAACAATAAACCAGCCGCGCGGATAGGTATGAGGGCCTAAGCCGTATTCTTGTGCCTTTGCCATAGCCTGTAACTCCTCGCCAATTATTGGCTCTCAAAAATTGTCGTCTTACGAATAAATCTTTATAAAATCAGCTACCAAAGCGCCGGACAACACCAAGCCGTCGTTCTCGTAACTGCTGTAATCGAGCCGCTTCAGTAATAGTTTGTCCGCCTGCGGGCAGATGGTTTTCAAGTTCTGCCCATTTTACTGTTTTGCACTGGGGTTTAGGGTAGCTGTCTGCCCCGACCCAGCGCACGGTAATGTAACCTTGCGGGTAACCCGAGCAATCCAGCCAGTTGGGCACCAAGGGGTCAGTGTGAGATAACACGAGGATCAATTCACCATTGTCTTCCAGCACGGCGTGATGGCAATTAGTACTGCACAGGCGGTAGCGGTAATCCATACTCTCCCACCAGTAGTTGCCAAACTCCACCGCCCAATAATCGGCCTGTGGAGGTGTTACCTGCACTATCATGGCTTCATCCGGCTGCAGTTGCCAATACGCGATAAGCGGCAAGCCGCCGGGGGTTGCATCAATGGTGTTTTTGTCCCATTCACCGTAGGCATAAAAGGCGTTGGGGTGAGCCTGCCATTTATCAATCTGTTCCGGCCAGTAGGACGTTGACCAGCGCAGCCAGTGCGCGGCCTTTTGCAGGCGTTCGCCGACAAGGGCAGACGAAGGTGGCGCAGGTGGTGCGGTGTGCGTCACACACTCAATACTGGCGTGCATCGGGCTTTCATTCAGCCAGTCGGCAAAAAATTGCCTAAAGGTGATGCGGTAACTGTCAGAAGTGGTTTGAATCCAGTTAGTATTGTGTGATGCCGGTTGCGAGTCGGGGCTCAAGATCAATTCGAAGTTGCCCTGCTCGTCTACCACGAGGTCTTTGCCAAACAGGCTGGCAATGACCTTACCGCCCCAGGGCGTATCGCCGTCTTCCAGCATCGTAATCGCCATAAACCGCGCATTGCCGCGATGGCCGCTTATCCGGTAGGTGTCGGTGCCGTTGATTGGCGCGCCCACATAAAGAGCATCGGTGTTGTCACCGCCCTGCTTGCGCAAAGGGTCAAAGTAATGAAGCAGTTCCGGGTGCTGCGAGTCGATGTTTTCCAGTTCGAACTGCAAGGCCAGGGCGATATTGCGTGACAAAAGCCGCATGCCGGTAGCGCGGGTGACATCGTCGCGCGGTGTGGTATCACGAAACAGAATGTCACCGGATTCGTATAGCTGGTCGCAAAAGTGGCGCCAGTCTTTTTTTATTTGTGTATCCACTTGGGCTCCCCAATGCAATTTTGTCGACCTTTGCCGTTCCGAGCTAGCGTACTCACGGTAACGCTAGCGCCGACTGGTGGACATCGTCCTATCGCAGTATGCGGGTATCAATTGGCAGCGATTTCCCGCC
Source organism: Paracoccaceae bacterium (assembly GCA_047622145.1). Taxonomy (GTDB): domain Bacteria; phylum Pseudomonadota; class Gammaproteobacteria; order Pseudomonadales; family Spongiibacteraceae; genus Litorivivens. Next base: position 5,445 of record JBLHMO010000069.1, read on the forward strand.
CATATCAGTGCTTAGAAAGCTATCCTCGTATTTCAAACCCCGATCCAACGCCCTATCGAATGCGATATGAGAGGCCCACAATAGGGCAACTTGTAATGCAACAGCCTGCCCACTCACAAGAGCATAGACACCAATGAGCGATGGCAGCAACATAAAATGCGCGGTGTTGTAGATAATTGCGCCAAAGCGCGGGCTTTTGAAATAGACGAGTATTGATAAATCTGGCAAGAAGAAACAAGCGACAAAGACCGCCCCAGAATAGCCCGGCTGGTTATAAAAGTAGATGCAGCTAAGCATGATGACCAGCGCTTCCGGGGGACGTTGCAGTGTTGGTTTCATCGCGACTAAGTCCTCTTCCCTCATGGGGCGGCGGCGCTGAACCGGCAAAAAAGCTTACTTCTCTGGAAAATCCCCAGTGTTGAAACGTTTCACACCGAAGAAACCGCCAAGCAACAAATCACCATCCGGGAGCAAGGTTGTAATGCCACCCCAAGTGTTCCAGCGAACACTGTCGTCTGGAAACTCCCAGCGCGCCACGGTATTTCCCGTATCCCACTCCACGGCCTGATATTCGTAGATACCGTTTTGTTTATTGGCGATATAGGCTAAGCCGTTCACCAAGGATATGGCGGGCGGCATCCAGTCGGTGTTGTCGATGTCGGCACGCAACCACTGTTGCTCAAAGCGATTTTCTTTGGGGTTCCATTGGAATTTTTCCAACCCCCTTGGCGGTTCGCGCGTAATACCCGCACTTAGGCCATTGCCCAATAGATCTCGCGGAATTATGGTCGGTTCTGGGTAGCTTGAATTCACGATTGCCACTCCGTAACCGTACACCGCTGGAGAGGCCTCGATTGTGGTTTTACTGACGGCGATTGCTACTTGATCGGCAATTCGACGCGACGAGGTTCCCGACTTCTGCTCAAAACCTTCAGGAATTTCGTCACGCCAGAAAGCAACCAGTTGCGTGCCCTCGGCGCGGCCATCGGCAATCACAACTAAGTGGTCTTCGTCGTCGCCAAAGCCCATCAATGTCGGTGTAGTGCCCGAACCATGGGATGCGGCGCCCGTTTTCCACGCTTCACCTTCGGGCATTACCTCATAGGCACTCGACCAGGCGCCTTGCGTTTCGTCGTTTGAAAGCTCTTTGCCATTCCAAACAATATGGTGCATGCGTTTGGAGGTAACAAGATAGATTCCGCGTTCATCAACCGCAATTGAGTTCTCAACGTGCTCACCGGGAAAAAGCTTGTAATCAACAAGATTGAGATCTCTGTCCAAAACGAACAAAGCTCCCGTAGCTGCAGCCACAATATGACCGTCGTAGGTTAGGTTCAGCCCTAGTATTGTTTCAACCTGTGCGGCAATTTCTTTGGGCAATTGCTCACGTAAGTCCGTATGTTTGACCGGACTCATAGGCGCATCACGTTTATTTCCATCAAAAGACTTCACCACCTTCAAGCGATCGTATGACGCATAGTGATAGCCGTCTTTATCGATCATGCCATAGGCGCCGGAGCTTGCTGTGATGACATTCATTTTCAGTTTGACGTAGGACCACCAAGCGTTAAGCAGCAGTCGCCAATCGTTTTTTGCGCGACGGTGTTTGTCTATTGCACTGCGGACCTCGTCGATCTTTCTTGGGGTAATAGCCGAGTTAATATCATCCCACCCCGGATAAGCGACGTTCGAGATTTGCTCGAAGCCGCCGTCCGTCGCATCAATTTTGATAATGCCGTGAGGATTGGCCGCTATGACGGCGGTGTAGCCATTGATCGTTTTGACTGTTGGTGCGGAGCACCATACCAAGGGCACCAGCGAGGCATCGTCCAGCGACAATTTCTTCCCTATTGTTGGACCGGGCGCTATAGATACATCGTTCTGCGCGGGGTTGTGGTGTGAAATCGGGTAGACACTCTCATTCAACCACTGATTGCGCCGGGGCTGCTCTGGGGTGATGTCCGCGAGTGCCGACTGCACCAAGGCAAGCAACAGCGCCGCCTGAATTGTTTTATATCTCATAACTTGTATTCTCTACAGACCCTTATCTTCGTTAAGAAAACGGTCCTAATAATTATAAATAAGATCTATGCCGTAGCTACGGAGATCACTCCAGATGACTGACCGAGACGCTTGCGGTAAATTGTCTACGGCGTTAATAACGCATTCCGTATCTTCTAGATTTTTACCCCATATGGCCGCCGTTAGGCTGCCACCAAACAATGGCATGTCGTACAAACCTAACCGGGCGTTAATCAAATCTTAGTCCTCCAAAAAGGTATTCTTGACCGATACAGACCTAACAGTCCATTTTTTTGTCGCCCAAATAGTTGTAGCTTGCGTTAAAAAAAAGTCGCGCCCAGCCCCATTGGGCTAAGGTGTAGTCGGGAAAGGCTGTACCTGAATGCATGGGCGCCGAACTAAACAAAAAGGCATCAGTAACATCAGCGCCAGTTCCCGGGTCTGTCGCCTCGGTAATTTCCGCATCCAAATACGCGTAACTCAAAGTAAGCATTAGACTGCGAGTAGCGAGATAAGTTAGATCCAGTTCAGCGCCTTTCATCAGTGCTTCGCCAGCATTGACGACCTGCGTATCGGCAATAGTGCCCGGTATCAGAAAGTTCAGCTGCACATCGCTGAAGTTACTGTGGAAGACGTCCGCATTGATACGCAGGCGACGATCCAGCAACTCGCTTTTCACACCCAGCTCCATCGACGACACTTTCTCCTCGTCAAATCCACGCTGAAAACGGGTTTGGTCTGGGTCTCGTGTATTGAAGCCCCCACTTTTGTAGGCTTCAACCGACTTTTTGACATAACTCCTATGTCCTTTCTCCCCAACCCACTTCTAACGGTAATACGGGCCACAACATCGCGATAACTGAGCTTGCCTTGCCTTCCTGAGCGGTGGATGTCCACGTTCGTTTGATCTCAAAAAGCTAGTCGATACCGCTGGCGGCTAGTAGTTCACGATAATGCCTATGGTGTCAGTATATGTGCCGACATGAGCACCACTACTCATGATCAGAAGACGGCCATACACCGTATAAACATAGTTTTGGCCATTTACCGGATTTGCAGCGGTTAAAGCGTAATTATCGCCGGAACTTCCGTCCCCCCAGACCTGTTTATGAGCGGCGTCACGATAGAGGTTGTAATCGAGAGCATGACTGCCGGAAACCATACTCCGTTGACTATAGGTGCCATTTCCCGCTGAGAGGGCGATCGAGTAGCCGGCGACATCGGTGCAGTTCACCGTGATGCTGCCGGTGCTATCTACATAGCTCAGAGTCAGCGGGCTGAAGCTGCCGAAGCTGACAACCGCGGCGCTTACTTGACAGCTAGACGCCTCCGCACCAGTTGCCATCATCAGACCAGCCATGCACACCAGCACGCCACCTCGCCATGATGATGTTGCTTTCATGGCCGCTCTCCACAAGTCAGTGGTCCGATACGCGGCTCGCGCGGTCCGGCGGGGTCCATGGGGAGGATCAGGTGGCAGGCCCCCTCCTTCCATTGCACGCTTAGGTCATTGCTATCAGAAAGGTTCATCAGATAGACCTCTCCACGCTTGCCGACGAGAAAATCCTTCTCACCTGGCGGCACGGTCACGCGGGCCCCGGCGGGCACCACCGTGCCATCGACCTGGCGTAGCAGCACCAGTGCATTGCGTGAACGGCGCACTGGGAAGTCAACCAACAAGCCACTGCGTGCAAACGGCACGGCGATCTCCTTGACGCTCTGAATCTCGATATCGAATGGCAGTTCGGCCGGGTCAATGGTGAGCTGATTCGCCTGATAAGCGAGCAGGTCGGGGACCAGGGCCATGCCGCTGCCGTTGGTAATGGCAACCAGCTGATTACTTCGGTAGATCGGAACATCTTCAATGCTACCGACCTTGACCACGGCAAAACTACCGGCTCCGATACTGCGGGCGGCGAAAGCGTGCCCGCCCAACCAGCCGGCGGAGCCACTGGCACCCAGGCGAAAGGCCCGGCTGTTGACCGTGCCTGAGGCCTCGGCGTTGAAGCTACCGCCACTGGTATTTCGGGTGAGCCCCCCGCGCCACTGTTGATTGGCATCGTCACTGACACTCAGTCGCCAGCCAGATCCGGTGCCGCCCCCCGGCGCTGACTGACCCAGCTCTGCCCGGTTGACCGTGTTGCGGTTGCTACCGCGGCTGGTGCTGGCACTTGCTGCACGCCGCCCCACGCGCGACAGGTTGAAGGTGATACCGGCGCTCCAGCCATGCTCAGGGCCAAGGTCCTGACTTACATAGCTGCTCAGATAGATACCCTCTGGCAGCGTCACACCCAAGTTTACGGTGAGTAGATCCAGACGGTCGTCGTCCCAGGACGCCTGGGTCGTGTAGTTGATGGCCGCCGAGACATTCCCCGGCAGCAATGTGCCCAGGCCTGCACTGAGGCGTTCGCGTGGCCTGATTTCGTTCGGAAAAGCTGCGAACTGAACGAAATCACGATCAAAGTACTCCCAGCGCAAAGAGACACTGCCCCTTGAGGCGCGGCGCTCCAGACCGAACAGATAGAGGTTACCCCGGATGTGTTCGGTACTGGCAGTTGCAACTGAGGCTTCGGCCGTAGCGAACGAGCCAAGCAGCGCCACGATATCGCCCCCGACTGCCTGTCGGTGAGGCTGAATCTCGAGGCGAGTCTCTCCCGTCAGTGCCGAGGTCAGCCCATACCGCCTGGTGATGGCAATGAAGGCATTGCCATAGCCATTGCTTCGTCTGCCGTAGTTCTCCCGCAGGAACCCCGCCTCGACAGAAAAATCGGACAGACCTTTGGCCAGCAGGCGGGGAGAGGAATAATAACTCTGGTTGATGATGCTCTCGCGCCCGAGCAGATCGCGCACGATCAGATTGATTTCCCCTGCGCCGTTCGTCACTGGCACGTTGGTCAGCTCGAATGGGCCCGGATTGACTCGCTCGGTCTTTTGGCGCCGATTGTTGATCAATACATCGATCGTGGAAGGCAAGGCCGCCGTACCCGAAATAATGGGCATGGGCATGGAAAGGAATCCGGGGCGCAGGGAGAAGTCGCGAGCCCAGCGGATGCCTGTATAGCGCGCAGGCCGGCTCCATGCACCACCATCGCCGACAGTGTCCCCCAGCACCAGCGTTTCCATCGGACCGGGGAGGTCCTTGCGCCAGTAGCTTTCCGTACGCACGACTTGATTGCGCTGCCGGTTACCGGTGAATACAAGGCCGGATACAACGGACCCCCATCTGCCGAAGGCTATGCCTTCAAGCAGAAGACCGTGGCTCTGGTAGCCATTGTCACCGCTGCTTACGCTGGAATCATAGTCGAGATAGAAACCAGGCCGAACCGTGTCTGGTAGTGAAGCCACCACACTATGCTGGTTGATCTCACTACCTGTGAAAGCGGATGCCGGTGCCGTAACCGTCAGGGTCAACTGTCCATGGTCGAGCTTGTAGGTCAGGTCGGCGACCGATTCCAGTGCGTAGCCGTATTGGTCGTACGGTAGCAGCAGGGGCTCGCGATCTGGCAATCGCAGGCGAGTCAAGTTCCAGACAGCAAGCCCGAGGGCGAGCCGACCGTCAGCAAGTTTCTCCACGCGCACAACCTCGGGCAGTAGTTGGGTATTGATGGTGACATAGAGCAACAGGGTTTCAGGACGCCCGATGTCGCGGCCTTCTTCAGCTACCGGTACACCGAAGGCAAGTAGGGTGATAGCTAGCAGGACAAATTTCTGGAGCCACCGACGAAGTTCAACATGGCTCATGAGAGACTGATCCTGTTGGTTACAGGCCGGGATTCGGCAATTCGAAACTCATCCGGCCGACTGAAGTCTCGGCAGTAATGGTCAGTCGGCCGGCAGACACTGGCGGTGACGCGAACGTCCATTGCATCCAAGCACCTGCCAGGATGCGGTTACCTGCTCCTAGATCCTCTTGCCAATTCCTGCCATTCACAATCAGGGTCCGCACCTGCCCATATTGGTCGCCGTCGTTCTCCATACGCACGCAGCCCGGTTCAGCGGAATTCGGGCACTTTCCGAGATGCAGCTTCGGACCAATCTTTCCAGTTCCCGCGACAAATACCGGAAGACGGTGCGAGAAAACCACGTTAACGCCGTTAACCTCGCTCTGACTCTCAATCGCGCTGACATCATCCAGCACCAGACGATAGGCGCGTTCCGCAACGGCGACCGTTGGACGTCTCTGTGTGACGCGGAGTATCTGGATTCCTCCTGGATCGATTTTGGCGATTGCAGGAGCGACCAGTAGATCAGTGCTTTCCTCGAGGCGGTCTTCGCCATTGACCTGGGTCCATGCAAGGACTTGCTGCTGCAAGGTCAATGGCAAGTCTGCGTCGTTGGTGACAGTGATGGTCACCACTTGATGGGCGTGCGACAACTCCACTTTCACCGGAGTTATTGTCACGGCCAAGGCAGCGCTGGTGAGCAGGCCGCCAACAGCCATAACCGCCAGCCAGCAAAACCTGCCCCCGTTCGACCTGGACTCAGTTGAAACGTCCATATCTTTGGTGAAGGGCCTGCGACTATTAGTAGTTAACATTCATCGTGATGGATGCTGTATAGAGACCGCCCGCTTTCCCAGTGTAATCTGCGGCCTTTATCAGCCCGTGCAGCGCCACCGCCTGTTCTGTTCCATTGGCCACGAACGGAGCGGCAATAGCTTGGCCTGTAGATATTTTGGGCAGCGCATCGGTCAATACCGTAGCAGTCGTTTGGCCCAGGCTAAAGGGAATTTCGGCGGCGCCAGGGCCGATCAGAACCCGAGGCGAGTCCGACCAGATCTTAGGGGCGGTCGATGAAGTGCACATGATCAGAAGCGTCCCCGCCAAATCTGCGACTATATCGGTGTCGGAAAATCGGGAAATCGGAGGAAATGTCATCCTTGCCGAGCTCACGGAGCACGCTTCAGCCAAGGTCGCCGAAATGGTCATTGTTCCGGGTCCAGTAGCTGCCATCGCCGTGCTGCTCATGCTCAACGCAACTCCGACTACCGCCAGAGTAGTCAGCTTCTTGTTCATAGCTCTTCTCATTACATCGATAAGTAAAAAACCTTGATTCTGTGTTTTTGAGTTTTTCATGATGCGTCCCTTGCTTGTCCTTTTGGGGCGCGCTCTGCGGCACACCTCCCGTTACTAGGCACGATAGGGACATTGTGTCTAGAGAATAATTAGGGAATTTACCTACTGGGATGGGGGGTGACCATGTAGTGGTCAAGTAAAACTAGCCACGGTTTAGTGGTTAATCCAATACTGCCCCTCGGCTGAATTTTTGCTTAAACCACTGTTATTAAAAGGAATTTTGGTACTTTCCAAATGCAGCTTTCGGCCGATCTTTCCAGTTCCCGCAACAAATACCAGAAGACGGTGCAAGAAAACGACGCTGACGCCGTTAACCTCGCTCTGACGCTCAATCGCGCTGACATCATCCAGCATCAGACGATAGGCGCGCTCTGCAACGGCGCGCTGGACGTCTCTGCGTGACGCGGATTATCTGGATTCCTCCTGGCTCGATTGTGACGATTGCAGGAGCGACCAGCAGATCAGGGCTTTCCTCGAGATGGTCTTCGCCATTGACCTGGGTCCATGCAAGGGCTTAGCACTGAATCCTTATAAGGCTTGAGCAGCTTAATTGTCGCCTTAGTGACCGCTTTAGCGCTCTTACTGTTAAACCTGTGCAGACATGGTGAAATTCGTTACGCGCTCAACAAAGGCCACTAGGACACCTAGTGGCCTTTGCCAATTACCGTGTCTATCTCCCAGCCACCAATCCGCGATTTATCATCAACAATACCTGGCCGATCCTCTATGCTCACGCGATTCTTTATCTGAACCCGTGTCGATTTACCGTTACGACGTTTGTCTATTCGCGAGAGTATGAGGGTTGATCTACTGAGTGGGCGTTTTCTAAAAGTGTTAGAGGCTGTGTTCAGTAAAAAGTAGACTTTCTTAGCCAAAATTAATTGCTATTTCTGAATCCATGTGCTTTAGTTTAATATAATGCGGAACGCATTATATTGAATTTTGAGCTCTTAGCCTTTCATCGACGTTAGAGCTAATCTCGAAATTAACTCCGCAAACCGAATAATGCCGTGGTGGCCCAGCCCCCCCCCAGACATGAAAATCACCCATCAGGGCTGGTCCAATTCTGGGCAGGAGAATGGCTATGAACAAGAAGCTGACTACTCTGGCGGCAATCGGAGTTGCATTGAGCATGAACAACACAGCGGTGGCAGCTACTGCAACCGGAACAATGACCGTTTCGGCGACCATGGCTGAAGCGTGCTCCGTGAGCTCAGCAACGATGACCTTTCCTCCGATTTCCCCATTTGCCGCCGACAATATCGTCGCGGATACGGCGGGGTCGCTTCTGATTGCGTGCACCGCATTGACCACACCGTTGATCTGGTCGGACTCGCCTCGGGTTCTGACCGGCCCTGGCGCTGGCGCCGCCGAAATTCCCTTTAGCCTAGGCCAAACGACTGCTACGGCATTGACCGATGCGCTGCCCATAATATCCACAGGCCAAGCTATTGCCGCTCCGTTCGTGGCCAATGGAACAGCACAGGCGGTGGCGCTACACGGGCTGATAAAGGTCGCAGATTACACTGGAAAAGCGCCCGGTCTCTATACAACATCCATCACGATGAATGTTAACTACTAATAGTTGCAGGCCCTTCACCAAAGATATGGACGTTTCACCTGAGTCTAGGTCGAACGGGGCAGGCTTTACTGACTGGAGGTTATGGCTGTTGACGGCCTCCTCACCAGCGCTGCGCTGGCCGTGACAATAAAGTTGTCGCGCGCCCACCCATTGGTGACCATCACTGTCACCAATGACGCAGACTTGCCATTGACCTTGCAGCAGTAAGTATAACGGCCGACAACGGTAAAGAGTTTGCGTACCATGAACAAATCAGCAAGGCGCTCGCAACCGAATTTTACTTTGCTCATCCTTATAGCTCTTGGGAGCGGGGTTTAAATGAGAACACTAATGGCCTTTTGCGACAGTATTTTCCGAAAAGCTTGCCCTGCGGCCCTCGCAGCACTTCGATGCGCTGTAAATCCGCCACATCCAGCGCGGTACCTGTGGAGCGTGCAATAAAGGCCCCATCCAGGTAGATGCCGACCGGTGCATCTTGGGTGACTTGTGCATCAATCAATCCGACTCCGCGAATATAAATGCGCAACGTCGCGTTGTTTATAGGAAAGGGCTCAATCGTCATACTCGGCACGCTGGAGCCAATGTCCATCAAATTTGAAATACCTCTTTCTCTAACCGTTCTTCACCAAAGGCGGTAAGGGATATCGGCGTATCCTGTAACGACTCAGCTTTTTTCTGGGCAGTAACGACAACTTCTTCGAGTGCAAGATTTTCCGACCTAGCGCTAGCGGAAGCCGCAACTTGCGCTAACAGCGGGTAACTCGCTGAACAAGCTATCGCCAGCAAGAGTATTTTGGATTTCACGGAAGTCTCCAAGGGAGCGCAACCTTAAGCCGCGCTCGGCAATTAAAATAATGACTAATGAACTGATTGGGCAGGCAGTTCGTTGCCGGGAACAAGTCGCACGCGGCCCCAATGGGTGCCGTAGTGGATGCGCCCGTCTTCGTCTAAAAGCGTTCCCGCAAACAACACGTTGTAACGCTGTCCGCCAATCACGTAGTGAAAATCAGACTCGCCCGTATCTAAATCTATCGCTTCCAGCGTCCATTGATCATCGCGAGCGCCTATTAAGTAAACGCGCTTGGAAGCGTAACTGATGATTGGGACGCAGCTGGGGGAGCTCACATCATTGTTTACCCAGGCCATTTCTAGCTTTTTATTTTCTGGGTTCCATTCAAATTTCTGCACGCCAAAGGGCTGGTAGCGAGGGTTGCTGCCCAAAAAACTGATCAGCAGGGTTTGCGCACGCTCAGGCAAGTACCAAGGTGCGTTGCGTGGCTTATTATTTACAACCAAGGCGCTGTAGCCTGCAACGACGACTGATTGCTCAGATTGAATAGCGCTTATATCCGGATTACCCATATTGGCCGGTAAAAGGCCTGCAATTCTAAAACTGGGTGTGCTCTCAATCTGCTTCCAGTCTTCCGGAATTGTGTTGCGCCAAAACAAGGTGACGTTCATTAACTCAGCGCCATCGGTGATGACCACAAACTGGTCTTCGCCGCCAAAACCCATCAGGCTTGGGGTTGCGCCAGTGCCATGGCCCCATTCATTGTTATAGGGTTCGACCCAGGCGCCAGCGGACTCCTGAGTCGATATCGCGCTTCCGGTCCAAACGAGTTTGTGAATATGCGCTTGGGACGCGATGTATATACCGCCGTCTTTATCAATGGCAAAACCATTGCGCACCCAGCCGTAGCCAGTAGCGCGAGTGGCCTTTTGCTCGGCACCGTCGCTATGGCGCATTTTGGCTAGTCGGTATTCGGAAAAGTCTCGCTTTACGGCCACTACCCAACCATGTTCGGTGGCGACCACTAGCCAGCCATCAAAGGTCATATTCATGCCGACCATCAAGCCGGTGACTCCTGCAGGCAGTTTGAACTCGCGCTTCTTTTCAATAGCGGAGCTTTGATCGCCTGCCACCTTGTCGCCGTAGGCGCTGATAACGCCCTCTTTCGAGCCTATATAGTAAATATTGTCACGATCCAGAACCGTGTATACGCCGGACAAGTCACGCAGCTTTTGAGCTTCCCGATATGCGCGGACGATGCCAAAAAAGCCATCGTTGTTATCATCAAAATATTCGATGGCCTCGTCAGCTTGCGCCGCGCTATACCTCACGTTTGGGTCAAAAATGTACTCATCCAGCACAACAAAGCTGTCGTGATCCATTTTGACAATACGATCGAGTCCATTCCCCCAAAACACGCGCTTGCCATTCGGGTATGGGCTGGATATCTGAGTCCCAAAATGGGCGGGACCAACGTGCCGGTATTGAATTTCGTTCGGACTCAGTGCCCGGCTCGGACCGCTGGGACCGGCCACCGCTACAGCGTCCTGCTGAGCGGAATCACCGTGGCCAAGCGCGTAGATCGAGTCTGCCAGCCAGGAGTTTTTCGGGGGTAATACGGCTGCTACGCTGACCGGTAACTGAATAATCGTAAACACGAGAGCAACCACTAGCTTACTTATAGTTTTGACCATGACCACTCCCGACATTGCGAGGTTCGATGCGAAAGACTGCACTAGCGCCTCCTAAACCGACCCTTCGCCTCAGTTAAAACAAGTGAACTAGGTTTTAATCTACTCAAATAATGGGGCATAATCAACGATTATGCCCCATTATTTCCAAAAGGTAATCCATCACGTGCAGCAAATAGAGCAATCCAACGGCAAGCGCGCACGAACCCGAGATTCAATACTGGACGCCGCGATTACCTGCTTTAATAAAACCGGCATTCGTCAGTGCAATATGGTGGATATTGCCGAACGCGCTGGCATAGGCCGCAGCACCCTGTACAGGCACTTCCCCAAGCTGGAAGATGTGATAGCACAAGCTATCATTCGTGATG
>JBLHMO010000070.1:0-16963 GCA_047622145.1 Paracoccaceae bacterium
GTCTGGCCTGTATATCCGATATTGCCATTGCTGATGTGGCGGCAACCCTCGCTATGCCGGAAACAGGCTTGGGCATTATTCCTGCGCAAATTGCGCCCTTCGTGGTTATGCGCGTTGGTCTCACTCACGCACGGCGCTTGGCGTTAACCGGCGAAAGAATAAAAGGAGATGCCGCGCAGGCGATGGGGCTGGTGCATTTTGTTACTGAAGGCGAGGAGGCGCTGAGCGCGCGGCTGGGGTCAGTTATCACGGGTGTAAAACGCTGTGCGCCCGAAGCCAACGCTCAAACCAAAGAGCTGATGCTGCAGGTTGGCCAAAGTGAATTGGAAAATCTTTTGGACAAGGCCTCCGACATGTTCTCGGTGGCGCTGAGGGGACCAGAAGGACAGGAAGGTACGCGTGCGTTTATCGAGAAGCGAAAACCGCAGTGGGCCTTAACTAAATAAAGTGCGCGCTTCACTGAATAAATAGATTAGAGACTAGCTATGGCAAACCTTCAAAAAATATTGATCGCCAACCGCGGTGAAATTGCAGTTCGGGTGATTCGTACTGCGCGTGAACTTGGCTACCGCACCGTTGCGGTATTCAGTGAGGCAGACGCGGACGCCTTGCATGTCGGTATGGCCGATCAAGCTGTGTGTATTGGCCCTGCAGCGGTGGCTGAATCGTACTTGCGCGCCGACAAAATATTGGAAGCGGCGCAGCGTTGCGGCGCCGATGCCATCCATCCCGGTTACGGTTTTTTGTCGGAAAATGCTAACTTTGCACGTCAATGCGAAGCGGTGGGTCTCACCTTTATTGGGCCGGGCGCCGATGCCATCGAGCTGATGGGCAGCAAGCGGCTGTCGAAAATTGCCATGCTGAAAGCAGGTGTTCCCTGTGTTCCCGGCTATGAAGGAGAAGATCAAGACGAGGCGAGGCTGATAAAAGAAGCGGGGAAGATTGGCTTTCCTTTGATGGTGAAAGCCTCCGCCGGCGGCGGTGGCCGCGGTATGCGCTTGGTGCACGATGCAGCGAGTTTGCCAGAGCAGATTAAAACCGCACGCTCGGAGGCGCTGTCGGCTTTTGGCAGCGATGAGCTGATTTTGGAGCAGGCCGTCATTCGGCCTCGGCATATCGAAATTCAGGTCTTTGCCGACAGTCACGGTAATTGTGTGTATCTCGGCGAGCGTGATTGTTCCATTCAGCGCCGCCACCAGAAAGTCGTGGAAGAAGCGCCGTCGCCTTTCGCAGATGAAAACCTTCGACAGCGAATGGGCGCTGCAGCCGTCGAAGCCGCTAAGGCCTGCTCATATCGTGGCGCGGGTACGGTTGAATTTTTGGTCGATAGCGAGCGTAACTTTTATTTTCTTGAAATGAATACACGCCTGCAAGTTGAGCATCCGGTGACTGAGTTGGTCACTGGTCAGGATCTAGTGGCATGGCAGTTGCGCGTTGCTGACGGACAGCCCCTGCCGCTGGCGCAGGCTGATATTCAGTTGACCGGCCACGCGGTTGAGGTGCGTCTGTATGCAGAAGATCCGCGTAATCAGTTTATGCCGCAAACCGGTACGGTGTTGCGGTGGCAGTTGCCTGAGCGTAGGGGGATTCGTATTGATCACGGTATCAGAGAGGGCCAGGTAGTCAGTCCACATTACGACCCGATGCTCGCCAAAGTCATTGCCTGGGGTGAGAATCGTAATGAAGCTTTACGGCGGTTAGCCAGTGCGGTGCAAGATTCCACGCTGCTGGGTTTAAATAACAATAAGTTTTTCCTTCAGAACATATTGCGACACCCGGTGTTTGTTGCGGGGGAGGCCACTACCGCTTTTATCGAAGATCATTTTTTCAGCGACAGCAGTATGGATGTTAAGCAGCCCTCGGCGCTGACTCTGGCGCAGGCTGCGCTGGTGTATTTTCAGCGCGGTGTCACTCAAAATGCGACGGGTTACGAGTGGCGCCGCAGCACCCCCAAAAGTTATGTCTACAATGTGCGCTGTGAAGGTGAACGCTATCGACTGGCATTAATCGAGGCCTACGGCGTGTTCACCGTTAGCGTGGCGGACGCAACGTTGAGTCTTCGTCTGGTAGATTTTCAGCGCTCCCACTGTGTGGTTGAACGTGATGGAGTGCGAGAGGCTGTCCGCTTTGCTTTCGAGGGGGATGATCTTTTTATCGACGACGGCAGCGGCCATTTTCACTTCAGTAATGAAACACATCTACCTGCGGCGGGCGCTATCGGCATTGGCAGTGACCAAATAAAAGCCTCGATGGATGGCGCCATTATTGCGGTCAAAGTGGCGCCGGGTGACAGCGTTGCAGTCGGACAAACCTTAATCGTGCTCGAAGCCATGAAGATGGAGCATCCCCTGAAGGCAAGCCTTGCCGGTGTGGTTGAGTCGGTGAGCTGCGAGGTGGGGCAGCAGGTCAAGTCGCGCCAACTACTGGCGGTAATCGATGATGGAGAAAACGCATGAGTGATAAAAAAATACGAATAGGCTGCGCTTCTGCATTCTACGGCGACAGTCAGCTGTCGGCCCGGCAGTTAGTCGAGAAAGGCAATATCGATTACCTCGTGTTCGATTATCTCGCCGAGGTCACCATGGGCCTTCTCGCCAAGGCCAGGGCGCGCGATGAGCGTTTGGGTTTTGCGGTGGATTTCGTCACGGTGGCCATGGCAGATGTTATCGAAGACTGCGCCAAGAAAGGTATTAAGGTTGTGGCCAACGCCGGTGGAGTGAATGTGCCTGCCTGTATAGCGGGCTTGCGAAAACTCTGTGAGGCTAAAGGTTTGTCCTTGAATGTGGCGGGCGTCTATGGCGATGATCTTGCGGCGCGACGCGATGAACTGGCGGATGACTTGGCTGAGCTGGAAAGCGGTGCGGACTTACCTGGAAAACTGGCGAGTATGAATGCCTACCTCGGCGCGCAACCCATCGCCGAGGCTTTGGCGGCGGGTGCGGATATTGTAGTGACAGGCCGCGTTGTTGATAGCGCGGTTGTCATTGGCCCCTTGATGCATGAGTTTGGCTGGGCGTGGAATGACTACGATGCATTGGCGCAAGCGGCCTTGGCCGGCCACGTACTGGAATGCGGCGCACAGTGCACCGGGGGCAACTTCACCGACTGGCATTTAGTGCCAGACTTTTCCACCATGAGCTATCCGATTGCAGACGTTGCCAGCGACGGCAGCTTCACGATCGAGATTCCACCAGCAACCGGCGGCTTGGTTACGCCGGGCTCGGTGGGTGAGCAAATCCTGTATGAAATTGGCGACCCCGCGAATTATTTGCTGCCGGACGTCGCCTGTGATTTTAGCAATGTCCAGCTAGAGCAGGTCGGTGAAAATCAGCTTAAGGTTTCAGGCGCGCGCGGCCGCGCACCGGGACCTGCGTACAAGGTCTGCGCTACCTGGGTTGATGGCTACCGCTTGATGGGTATGGCGTATATCGGTGGTTTGCGCGCCGCCGACAAGGCTAGGGCGAGTCTCAATGCCTGGGTGGCGCGAACGCGCAGGGTGTTCGATGAAAAAGCGTGGGGCGACTATCGCGCTGTGTGCATAGAAGTGATAGGCGCCGAAGACACTTATGGGCCGCACGCGCGCAGTGAACAGACGCGCGAGGTGATGGCCAAATACGGGCTGCACCATGACAATCGCGACGCTTTGAGTTTTGCTGCTGCAGAGTTTGCCTATCTGGCAACCTCTGCGACGCCGGGTATGAGCGGTTTTGGTGCGGGCAGGGTGAAACCTTCCCCACTCATTCGTGTGCATTCGGCGCTGTTGGATAAAAATAAAGTCCCCGTTACCATCCAATTGAATGACGCGGTGATGAGTGAGAAGACCTATCCCGGCACGGCATCGGCACATGCCAAGGGCGCGCGCTACGAGCGTATGCCAACCGATATGAGTGATTGCGTGAGGGTGCCTCTGGAACAACTGGCTTATGCTCGCAGCGGCGATAAGGGCAATTACGCGAATATTGGTGTGATTGCGCGTAAAGCCGAGTATCTGCCCTATTTGTACGAACAGCTGAGCGAGCAAGCTGTGGCTGATTACTTCGCTCATACCGTTAAAGGTAAGGTCATGCGTTTTGATTTACCGGGTTTTCATGCCTTTAATTTTCTGATGAGTGAGGCCTTGGGCGGTGGTGGTAGTGCCTCCCTGCAGGTTGATTCCCAAGGCAAGGCGCTGGCGCAGATGTTGTTGTCGATGGAAATCAGTATTCCACGGGTATTGGTGAATTGATGCGCACTGCCCATGCCGGCAACGCTGCGCTTATACCGGCCTACATGTCGGTCGTAGTTCAGGGTGGGCCTGTATAAGTCGCAGGCTTTGCAGGCAAGCCCTTGTTCCTCGATTGTTAGCGTCCAGCGATACGCGTACTATCGACTCGGGCCGCTATAAGCCGCAGGCCGTGCAGGCAATACTCAATAATCAATACCGTATCGAGGAATAATGTCAGAGAAGGAGTCGGAACCAGCTTTCGGTCGCTTTTTGAAATTTTGGCGCAGCGTGCATGAAGTCAGCCAAGAAGAGCTGGCTTTTCGTCTGGACAGCTCGCCGCGTCATATTAGCCGCATCGAAAACGGCAGCAGCCGGCCTAGCGAAACTATTATTCTTGAGATTGGTCGTGTGCTGGAGCTAGGCAATCGCGATCTTAACCACTTGTTGATTGCGGCGGGCTACGCACCCCGCGAACAAAAGGTCGACTTTCATGCGCCGGAACTGAAATGGCTGCGCAAGGCCATGACGCTCAATCTGCGGGCGCTGGATCCTTATCCCGCCTCACTGGTAGACAGTTCGTCCAACTTGCTAATGGTCAATCGCGGGTGGGTTAGTTTTTATTCGATGATTGTGTCGCCGCATGAACTGCAAAATGCGCATAATTTTTACGACTTCATCTTTAGTCGTCAGGGTGCGGGCACCGTCGTTAGCAACTGGGAAGATACCCTGTCGGCGATTTTGATGTCTTTCCAGCAATCCGCCTTGTTCACCAATGATCAGGTGGACTTGGCAACCTTGGAGCGGCTTAGTTCCCATCACTCGGTGCCGTCGGATTGGCGCAAGCGCGCCGCTAAGTTTGAGCCGATGGCTAGCTTTCGAGTGCAGCTCAATCTCAATGGCGTGTTGAGGCGGTTTTTCAGTGTTAATACCACCGTTGGCGCGTTGGGGCCTGCTGCTTTTTTGTCTGAACCGCGGCTGACTCTGAATACTATGTATCCGGAAGATGAGAATCTCAATCTCGAGTCCTTTATAGAGTCCGATTTAAAGCACCCTTTGCTGTTTTACTGACTACAGGTCTCACCACAGAAAGGTTTAAGCCCGCTGACAGCACGGTTTTACGGGCTGGACATTCAATGTCATGGTCAGTATCAGTTACCTCTAGGCACAATGAACTCATATTGATGTTTCTAATGTGAGGTTTACCCATGGCTGCGCCGATTCTTAGTGAACGCGAAATGCAATTTATGCTCTATGAGTTGTTCGACGCAGAGTCTCTCACTCAGCGTGAGCGCTACAGAGAGCATAACCGCGAGATTTTTGACGCCTCTATCAATACGGCCAAGACCGTTGCTGAGCGCTATTTCCTGCCGATTCGCCAAAAGGTTGATATGGAGCAGCCGACTTTTGACGGCAAAAAGATCGAGATGATCCCTGAGATTAAAGTGGCTCTGGATGCGGCAATCGCTGCTGGGCTAGGCTCACCAACAGCTGATTTTGAATTAGGTGGGATGCAGTTGCCGGCAATCGTGTCTTTGGCTGCGGGCGCCTACTTGTCGGCTGCGGGTAGCACCACTGTAGGCTATCTGGGGCTCACTTCAGCCAATGCCAGTCTGATTCAGGCTCACGGTACTGAAGAGCAGATCAAGAAGTGGGTTGCGCCCATGCACAGTGGCCGTTTCGCGGGCACTATGGCCATGACGGAGCCCGGTGCTGGGTCGGGCCTTGGCGATCTCACGACGTCCGCAGTAAAAGCTGATGATGGTAGCTACCGTATTACTGGCAGCAAGATCTTTATTTCCGGCGGCGACCACGACCTGAACGAGAATATCGTCCATCTTGTGTTGGCGCGATTGAAAGGCGCACCTAAGGGCGTGAAAGGTATTTCTTTATTTATCGTGCCTAAGATCATGGTGCACGATGACGGCAGCTTAGGTGAGTCTAATGATGTTGCGCTAGCTGGGCTTTTTCACAAAATGGGCGGTCGCGGGCAAACCTCGACGGCATTGAGTTTTGGCGAAAAAGGCGGTGCAGTTGGTTATTTGGTTGGCGAGGAGAATCGCGGGCTTACCTACATGTTTCACATGATGAACGAAGCGCGGATCATGGTGGGCACGGGCGCTGCAACGCTGGCCTTGGCCGGTTACCAGTATTCATTGAACTATGCGCGCGAGCGTCCGCAAGGCCGACTGCCGTCGTCGAAAGATCCCTTGTCGCCACCTGTCAGCATCATTGAGCACGCTGATGTGCGTCGCATGCTGCTGGCGCAAAAGGCGTATTCAGAAGGCGCGTTTGCTCTGTGTTTGCTTGGCGCGCAGCTGGCCGATGATGAGCATACTGCGCCCACCGAAGAAGAGCGAAAAGCGGCTCATACCTTACTAGACTTTTTGACCCCAATGATCAAAACCTGGCCTTCAGAGTATGGTCCTAAAGCAAACGATCTTGCTATACAGGTGCTGGGTGGCCACGGCTATATCAACGAGCATCCGGTCGAACTGATGTACCGTGATAATCGATTGAATCCGATTCACGAAGGTACTACTGCCATCCAATCACTAGATTTATTGGCGCGTAAAGTGCCTCAGCATAATCTTGCCGGCTATAAGGCTTGCCTGGCAGAGATCGAAAAAACGATTGCCGCTGCGAGTGATCACGCTGAGTTAGTTGAATACGCTGATCGTCTGACGGATGCGCTAGGCGTTGTCAGAACCACAACCGACACGCTGTTGATGGCGATGATGGAGAAAAATATCGATTTGGCTTTGGCCAACTCGGTGAAATATATCGAGTTGTTCGGCAATGTAGTTATCGCTTGGCTGTGGCTGAAACAAGGTATAGTGGCCAACGGCGCTTTGTCACAAAAGCCACACGAAAATGATGAGAATTTCTATCAGGGTAAGCTGCAAGCTATGCGGTATTTCTTTCGATTTGAGCTGCCGCAAATAAACGCCTGGTCGCGTATTTTGACCGATATTGACCCGACAACCTATGACATGAAGGACGCGTGGTTTTAAGCCACGGAATAACCGAAAAGGAGAAAAACGCATGGTTACTTTTGTAGATAAAACGGACGTCCAGCAATATGTTGGTTTTGAGCCTGAGCCGACGGCATGGCACACTATTACTCAGGACGCGATCAATCAGTTTGCAGATTGCACCTTGGATCATCAGTTTATTCATGTAGATCCGGTCAAGGCCAAAGATACTCCGTTTGGGACGACTATTGCCCACGGTTTTCTAAGCATGTCTATGCTCTCGCATTTTGCTGAAGAGTACAGCGTATTGATCAATGGCTTCTACATGGGTTTGAACTACGGCTTCGATAAGGTGCGCTTTTTGTCGCCGGTCAAGGTCAACAGCCGTATTCGCGCCAAAGCCAAAATTATGGACGTTACGGAAACTAAACCTGGCCAGTTCCGAGTCAAAACAGAAGTTACCGTAGAGATCGAAGGCGAAGACAAGCCCGCCTTGGTCGCAGAGTGGCTCAGCGTTCAGCTGGTCGCATAACAATTTTTTAGAAGGGGAAATTAATGACTATTCGATTTGATGGGAAAGTGGCGATAGTAACTGGTGCTGGTAACGGCCTTGGTCGCAGCCACGCACTCGCATTAGCTGAGCGAGGTGCTAAAGTCGTTATAAACGATTTGGGGGGTGCTCGCGACGGCAGTGGTGCGTCGTCGGATGCGGCCAACGAAGTAGTAGCGACCATTGAAGCCGCCGGCGGCGAAGCCATTGCCCACGGTGCCAATGTCGCCGTAATGAGCGAAGTGGAAGATATGGTTAAACAAACCATGGACAAGTGGGGCCGCATCGACATTCTGATTAATAATGCCGGTATTCTGCGTGATAAATCGTTCTCGAAAATGGCGCTTGATGATTTTAATCTGGTTATGAATGTTCACCTGATGGGGTCGGTGAATTGCACCAAAGCCGTCTGGGAAATCATGAAAGGGCAGGAGTACGGCCGCATTGTAATGACAACATCGTCTAGCGGCATGTACGGCAATTTTGGTCAGGCAAATTACGGCGCTGCCAAAATGGCGGTACTGGGTTTGATGAATACCTTAGGTCTGGAAGGCGCGAAATACAATGTGCGCGTCAATGCCTTGTCGCCCACCGCGGCCACGCGCATGACCGAAGACTTGCTCCCCAAAGAAATTCTCGACTTGCTGGTGCCCGAAGCAGTAACGGCTGGCGCACTGACCATCTGCCATGACGATTCACCCAGTCGAATGATTCTCTGCGCTGGCGGTGGTGGTTATGCCAGCTCACGTATCTTTGAAACCGAAGGTGTCTACTTGCCGCAAGATCAGCAAACCCCGGAAGGCGTTATTGCCAACTGGAACGCGATCAACGACACCAGCAAACAAGCGCCGCTTGAAGCTGGCAGCAAACAAACTGAGAAATTTCTTGGCAAGGCTATGGCTCACCTGCAAGCGCAGGCTTGAGTTGTCTCGATAAGTAACGCAAAAGCTAAGTGAAATTCCGAATTAAAGAAATAGGACATTACTATGAAAGACGCAGTTATCGTATCAGCCGCACGCACGCCGATTGGTAAAGCCTACCGCGGTGCTTTTAATAATCTTGAATCGCCTTCGCTGAGTTCATTCGCGATTAAAGCCGCGGTTGAGCGCTCAGGCGTTGACCCCAAAGAGCTGGATGACTGCCTGATGGGCGCGGCACTACAGCAGGGCACCCAGACCATGAATTTCGGTCGCATGGCAGCCATGGCATCAGGCCTGCCGGTGACTGTTTCTGGTGCGACCATCGACCGTCAGTGTTCTTCAGGTTTGATGGCCATCGCCACCGGCGCCAAGCAGATAATTGTGGACGGCGCGCCCATGCTGGTTGCCGGCGGTTGCGAATCTATTTCCTTGGCACAGAACGAGCATATGAATATGCACCGCCTGGTCGATCCCCTGGCCATTGCCCATGCGCCCAATATCTACATGGGCATGCTCGACACCGCAGAAGTGGTTGCCAATCGCTATAACGTTTCTCGCGATGCCCAAGACGAGTACGCGCTCCAATCTCAGCAGCGCACGGCTGCAGCACAGGAAGCGGGTAAGTTTGACGATGAGATAGTGCCTGTTACCGCCACCAAGCTGGTGACTAACCGCGAAACGGGTGAGACCAGTGAAGAGCAAGTGACCCTTAGCAAAGACGAGGGTAATCGTCCGGCCACGACGCTTGAAAGTCTGCAGGGCCTGAAGCCAGTGCGTGAAGGCGGCTGCATTACCGCCGGTAACGCCTCGCAATTGTCCGATGGCGCCGCTGCGGTCGTGCTGATGGACGGCACCCTGGCAGCGAAACGCAATATAGAGCCTATGGGTATCTATCGCGGTATGGCTGTTGCCGGCTGCGAGCCCGACGAAATGGGTATCGGTCCTGTTTTCGCGATTCCCAAACTGCTAAAAAATGCTGGCCTGAAAATGGACGACATTGGTTTGTGGGAATTGAACGAAGCCTTTGCGGTACAGGTTGTTTACTGCCGTGACCGTCTGGGTATTCCCAACGAAAATCTTAACGTCAATGGCGGTGCTATTTCGATTGGCCACCCCTACGGCATGAGTGGCGCGCGTATGGTTATGCACGCCTTAATTGAAGGCAAACGTCGCGGCGTAAAATACGTGGTAGTCACCATGTGTGTTGGCGGCGGTATGGGTGCTGCTGGGCTATTCGAGGTTATCTGATCTCAGACCTCGTGCGCCGGCTCTTAGGGGCCGGCATTTTTTTGACACTTCACAGTGAATAGAGAACGCTAGCCATGCGGCATAATAATATCTATTGCCGGGCAGGCATGCGATGAATCTGACCACTAAGCTAGGTTATGGTGTTGGTCAGGCGGCAGACGGCATTAAGACCTCTGCGTTTACCACCTTCATGTTTTTCTATTACAACCAAGTGCTGGGCTTGTCTGGCAGTCTTGCGGGCGCGGCTGCATTGTTGGCACTGCTAGTTGATGCCGTAACCGATCCGATGGTTGGACAGTATTCCGACCGCTTTCGCTCACGATGGGGCCGCCGTCACCCGTTTATGATTGCGGGTTCCATACCGTTTTGTTTTGCGATGGTTGCCTTATTTTCGCCCCCGGCGGGTTTAAGTGAAATGCAATTGTTCGGCTGGATGTTGGGCGGAGCCATTTTAGTTCGCTTGATGTTGACTCTATTTTTTGTGCCCCACCTTTCTCTAGGTGCGGAGATGGTGCGCGACTACCACGAGCGTACAAAATTGGTAGGCTACCGCGTGTTCTTCTCTTACGCGGGTATTGTGGCGACCTCAGTTCTGGGTTTTGCGGTCTTCTTTCCCGCCACTGAGCAATATCCAAACGGCATGCTTGATCCCAATAGTTATACCGGATTTGGAGTCTTCACCGGTGTAACTGCAACATGCGCGATGTTGATTGCGATATTCACAACCTGGAAACTTATTCCTGGTTTGGCCGCGCCATACGAAAACCAGAATGGCAGAAATGCCATGCTCGCTTTTGTTACGGTATTTCTAACGCTAAAGCAGCATGCCTTCCGTGTGCTGTTTTCCGTATCGCTCGCTTTCATGGTGTTGAGCGGCGTGACCCAAACACTGATTATTTATGTTGCCAGCTATATTTTTGAGTTTAAGCCAGAACATATGGCGCTGTTGGCAGCGTCGGTGCTTGTCGGTATTTTCCTGGCGCCGTGGCTGGCCCAGGGTATCTCTCGGCGTTTTGATAAAAAAATGGCCTTGGCAATTTGTGTGACTATGGGGTCAACAGTTGCGGCTTTGCCCTTTATTCTTTATTTTTTGGATCTGTTTCAACCACTATCCATCGTTCAGCGTTTGACAATGGTGTTTGTGGGGAACGGCATCTCGCAAGGGTTTATGATTGCCTATGTCATTGTAATTGATTCGATGTTGTCCGATACCGTCGACGAACACGAGCTGAATACAGGCCGTCGTGAAGAGGGCCTATTCTTTGCCGCGCGCTCACTGGCTACTAAGGCGAGTTTTGGATTGGGCAGTTTTCTCGCCGGTGTAGCCTTGGATATTATTCAGTTTCCCCAAGGTGCGAACCCGGACAATGTGCCGCAGGCGGCGATAGATAAGCTCGCTTTACTCTCGGGGCCAATATCCATTGTGCTATTTGTTGCGACGATTTTGATTTCTTCTCGCTACCCGCTTAATGCCTTGCGCCATCGCCAGATACTAAAAGAAATTGAAGCGAAGAAGGTCGGCTCAGCAAAGGAGTTGAGACAGTAGTCCTGCTCGGTCCGGATATTGATTTTATAGTGCTATAAACAGTATACAAAAGTTACGCCACGCTAGAATTGGCAGCACGAGGAGTTTTCTATGTCTAATCGCACAGAGTTTGCCCGACAGAAACTGCAAGAACTCAATGTGGATGGCTTCAACAACCTGATAGAACCTTTTCTAAAGGCGTGTGAAGAGTACGCCGACAAGCCGGCTTACTCGTGTTTTGGACAGGAATTGACCTTTCGCGAGATAGGGCAGCAGAGTGACGCCTTTGCGCGCTACTTACGCAACGAGCTTGGTCTGCAGGCGGGCGATCGTGTTGCGGTGCAACTGCCTAACTTGATGCAATACCCGATTGTTGCTTGGGGTATATTGCGTGCAGGTTTGATACTGGTTAATACCAATCCGCTGTATACCGAGCGCGAACTTGTTCATCAATTTACCGATTCAGGTGCAAAAGCACTCGTCGCTTTGCATGATTTGCTTCCGACCTTGGAAAAAGTGCTTCCCCAGACGTCCATAGAAACTGTCATCGCAACCAATGTGTTTGACTTGATGGAAGCTCAGGCCCTGCCGAAAACCTCAATAAAGTCGATTATCTCCCTGCCGGATGCTCTCGAAAAAGGTGCGAAGCTGGAACAGCCGCAAGTCGATCTGATCATGGATAGTATTGCGCTTTTGCAATACACAGGCGGCACTACCGGTGTTGCCAAGGGCGCAGTACTCAGTCATGGCAATCTGTTCGCTAGTTGCTTGCAGTCTGCTGCGTTAATGGAAAATGCTCCCAATCGCGATGTAGAAGATGTGCTAGTGGCGCCAATGCCTCTCTACCATGTATACGGATTTACAGTAAATGTGGTGTCGGTTTTTCTTGATGGCGGTTTGTCGGTTCTAATTCCCGATCCGCGTAATCTGGGCAGTATTATTGAAGCTTTCAAGAACTACAAGATCACCTCAATGGCGGGCGTTAATACGCTGTTTGTTGCTCTGATGCAGCATCCTGATTTTGATTCTTTGGATTTTAGTTGCCTCAAGGGCGTGATTGCCGGCGGTGCAGCCTTGGTGCCAGAAATCGCGAGTGAATGGGAGCAGCGTACCGGCATGGTGATTTTCGAGGGTTACGGTCTGTCGGAAACGGCTTCCGCTTTGAGTTGCAATGGCCATGGCGATGATCGCCGCTTAGGCACAGTGGGTAAGCCAATGGTTTCCCAAGAGATTAAAATTGTAGATGCAGAAGGTAATAGCTTGTCCGCGGGAGAAGAGGGCGAACTACTTGTCCGCGGCCCCCAAGTCATGCAAGGATATTGGCAGCGCCCTGAGGCGACGGCGGAATCTATCGACGACGAAGGTTGGTTCCGGACAGGTGATATTGCAAAGATTCATAAAGATGGTTTTATACAGATTGTTGATCGTCTGAAAGACATGGTGCTGGTGTCGGGGTTTAATGTGTATCCGAACGAAATCGAAAACGTGATCTACACGCATCCCGATGTTCTTGAATGTGCGGTAGTGGGTGTTAAAGATGAGCGTTCCGGCGAAGCAGTGAAAGCCTTTGTAACGACTAAGAACCCAAACTTGACCGAGGTCGAGCTTAGAGAATTCTGTCGTACAGATTTGACGGCTTATAAAGTGCCTAAATTTATCGAATTTCGCGATGAGCTACCGAAGTCTAATGTGGGCAAAATTCTACGACGCGAGCTGCGCTAATCTAAATGGAACTTAGGGGACGGTAATGAGACAACTAACAGGTCTGGATGCTTCTTTTCTTTACTTAGAAACTAACAACTCGCCCATGCATATTGCGGGTCTTTCCATTTATGATCCCGCTACTGCTCCGGGCGGTAAAGTCAGGTTCAAGCAGATTGTCGAAAATATTGCCTCGCGCGTGCATCGCGTTCCAGCGATGACCAGCCGTTTGTTCACCGTGCCGATGAAGCTCGATCACCCCTACTGGGTTAACGACGGAACCTTTGATCCTGAATTCCATGTGCGCCATATCGCTTTGCCTGCGCCAGGTGATTGGCGTCAACTTTGTATACTGGTATCGCGTATCCATGCGCGACCGCTCGATCGTAGTCGTCCGCTGTGGGAATCTTATATTATCGAAGGGCTCGATAACGTGGAAGGTTACCCCAAGGGTTGTTTTGCGGTTTTTACCAAAATGCATCACGCGGCTATTGATGGCGCATCCGGTGTTGAAATTAACGCCATAATGCACGACCTTTCACCGGAGATGGCGGCTCCAGAATCCACCCAAGTATTCAACGTTGATAGCAAGCCGAGCAAAGCTGAATTGCTGCTGAGAGCACAGATTAATACGATTAAAAGTCCATTCCGCTTTTTGGGTGTCACTAAAGATGCAGCACCGGGAATACTGAAAGCAGCGAAGGGCATGCTTAGCGGGCGATTAAAACGCGTCAATGATATTCCCAGAACCCGCTTTAATAGCACTGTTTCTCCGTATCGTGTGATTGGCGCATTTCGAACTTCTTTTGCGGAGGTTCGAGCCATTAAAAATCGGTTTAAACCGGCAACGGTTAACGATGTCGCCTTGACCATAGTGGGCGGTGCGCTGCGTAAATATCTAGAAGCAAAAGACGAGCTGCCCGAGAAATCGTTGGCTGCTATGGCTCCCGTCAATATTCGCACCGAGGACAGCAAGGGCTCTGCGGGCAATCAGGTCTCACAAATGACAGTTCGTTTGCGTACCGATGTGGAAGGCGCCCGTGAGCGATTACAGGCTGTGCACGAAGGTACTCGCGATGCCAAAGAGCTGACGAACGCGATTGGCGCCAAGACGATGACTGACTACACGCAGTTTATTCCGTCGACTATCACAGCATCTGCTGCTCGACTGGCAAGTTCAATGAACTTGGCCAACAGGATCAACCCAGTTTACAACACCGTGGTGACCAACGTGCCCGGCCCCCCCATTCCGCTGTACTACACTGGCGCGAAAATGCTGAGCAGTTTTGGCACTGGCCCCGTTCTGGATAGCACAGGTTTGTTTCACGTAATTTCCACATACTGCGACGAATTTTCGGTAACCTTTACTGCCTGCCGAGATATGTTGCCAGACCCAGAATTTTATGCAGAATGTCTACAGTCTTCTTTAGATGAATTGAAAGAAGCGGCGTTGCTTGCTGATCAAGTTGAACCGAAGCCTAAGGCTAAGATAAAAAGCGCATCTATCCAAAAGAAGGCCTCATAACGCATGAGATTAAGTGATAGAAAACACTACAAAAATCCTATTGCATCGACTGGTTTGGCTATTCTCGAATTTCCTCGTTTAGTGACTGAAATTGGTCTGTTGTGTGCATCCAAATCGTTGTTGATGAACGCACCGAAAGGCGATGGCCATAGTGTGATCGTTATCCCCGGGTTTCTTGGTGACGATTCCTACAATGATGCCTTGTGTAAGTATTTGTGTTGGCTCGGTTATGACGCAAGAGGCTGGAATCTTGGTCGTAACTTGGGTCCTCGTGATGGAACTATCGAGGGGCTTGAGCGATTGGTTCTCGATACCTATGAATGTAGCGGTAGAAAAATTAGTTTGATTGGTCACAGTCTGGGCGGCGTATATGCGCGGGAAATGGCGCGTGCTCTCCCAGATAAAATTAGGCAGGTGGTTAGTTTGGGAAGTCCTATAGCCGAAAGTAGTGACTCTCGAAAGCTGTCGGCGATCATCTTTCGTCACCTTAATGGGCCGGTCGATCCAGAGAGGAAGCAAGTGATCAAGGAAGCACCTCCGGTCCCAACAACGGCGGTGTATTCGCGCTCAGACGGAGTTGTTCACTGGGAAAACGCTTTGCAGCGCGACGGCCATGCCGAGTGTCAAAACATTGAGGTGTATGGCAGCCATTGCGGACTAACCGTTAACACATCGGTATGGCGCTTACTCGCAGATCGTTTGTCTCAAGCTGAAGAAAATTGGCAGCCATTTGTTGCACTAGGCGCACAGCGATGGATGTTTCCCTTTAAGCGCAACTTCACTTGAAACGTTGTTTTTGATCTAGTCTCGAAAGTACATTTACGTCGTTTGAAAGAGCCTGAATGAAAGCAGAAAAAATTGTCAGAGCGGGAAATATTCAACTCGCGGTTCAGGAGTTTGGCGAAGCTGAGCACCCGGCCATAGTGCTTATTATGGGGCTGGGGACGCAGATGATTTCCTGGCCTGAGCCTTTCTGCCAAGGGCTGGCGGATCTGGGCTACCGTGTGATCCGTTTCGACAATAGGGATATCGGCTTGTCGTATAAAGTGGAAGGTGTGCGTGCGCCCAGTGCTCTAAAAATGATGCTGTCCTCCAAAATCGGTATGCAATTGAAAGTTCCCTACCACTTGCGGGATATGGCGGGTGATACGGTTGCTTTGCTGGATGCACTTGGCATCGAGGCAGCTCATATTGTGGGAGCATCAATGGGCGGGATGATTGCTCAATTGATGGCGGCACATTACCCAGAGCGAGTGCGTACGCTGACATCAATAATGTCGACTAGTGGTGATAGAAAGTTGCCACTGCCAAAGACAAAAGTCTTGCTGCGCCTTGCCGCGAAATCAGCGAGCGATGAGGCCTCTTTCCTTGAAAGCGCGGTTCGTACTTGGCGAATTATCGGCAGCCCAGCTTATCAGCCTGAAGAAGCGACTTTGCGTGAGAAGTTACTTCAGTCTTATCGGCGCAGTTATTATCCTGCGGGCGCGGCTCGACAAATGGCTGCTATCGCGGCTTGTGGGAGTCGTGTTGAGGCACTTAAACTTATACGTGCGCCGACGCTGGTGATTCACGGTAAGGATGACCCTCTGGTTCCCGTTAGTGGCGGCATCGACACCGCTAAGCATATACGCAATGCCCGCCTCGAATTGATCGATGGCATGGGTCATGATCTACCGGCACCGCTGATACCGCACTTCATAAAATTAATAAGCTCACATATACAGTCGCAAAATTCAGTAGAGGCTGTTCCCGCCTAAAGCGCCGGACACCTCATGTCGTGGCTGTCACTATAGAGGCTGGCCACAATGTTTGGTCTAATGATGGGTGTTGAAACACAAAGTCGAGTGACTAGACAATGAGAATAATAACCAGACTGCTGGTATGCATTGCGGCTATCTTTGTACTTTTAATGGCTGCGTTATATCTGCGCTCCCCTATCGATCCGGCGATATGGTATCCATCTGCAAACCCTGGTTTGACGGGTGCCTTCCAAAAAAACACTGATCTGGCCAAGGCGCAGCTGGTGTCAATGCAAGGCGGCGCTGGTCCCGAAGATATTGCTCGTGGACCCGATGGTAAGTTTTACACCGGCTTGAGTGATGGCCGCATCGTGCGTATTCATCCGCAGTCAGGGGCGATCAGTGATTTTTCTGATACCGGTGGTCGCCCACTCGGTATGCAGTTCAATGCACAGGGCCAACTGATAGTCGCTGACTCCAAAATGGGGTTGCTAAGTGTTGACCCTGAAGGTGATGTAAGGCTACTGACCAATGCGGTGAACGGCAAACGCATGTTGTTTGTCGACGATCTCGATATCG
>JBLHMO010000071.1:0-16827 GCA_047622145.1 Paracoccaceae bacterium
AATACACTTGCACGTCCTGTTGCCACACTTTTTTACAATTGTGACAATATTTTCCACTGTCAAAAGTGTCAAAGTAGGGCTGTTCAAGTGGCAGAAGTGACGTAGAACTGATGAGCTTTCCTACAATATATCGCCCGATAACGCGTCTGGTTATCGTTCTGGCCGCCAGCTCCGCGTGCACCACACTGGCGTATTCAGATCTGGATGCGACAGCGCTGCGCGCCTACTGCGTGCCAAGCGGCTCGTCTGCCAGCGACATAGCAGCCAGATTGGCTGCCGCCGATGACAGCCTGCCGAAAAATGCTCGTGCCGGTCAGTTGATGCGCCAGGTACTCAGTACGTATTTCCCATGCCCATGACCCGGCGACGGGCCATGGTAACGCGCCTCGTCTGCGCAACGATTCGGAAGGTGTGTTCATGAAGCACACCGTCAGTGCTTTTCTGATACTTACCGGTTTCTGGCTTATGAATTCCGGGCATTTTTCGTTGCTGTTGCTGGTTATGGCTGTGCTGTCGGTGGTTTTTGTGGTCTACCTGACTCACCGCATGGATGTTATCGATCACGAGTCGTACCCGTTGCATTTGCTTGGCCAGAAATTGCCGGTGTACTACCTCTGGCTGGTGGGCAAAATTGTTATCAGCAACTTTGCCGTGGTCAGATTAATCTGGCAGGTGCGGCCCGACATCAGCCCCTGCGTGCGCTGGATTCCACTCAGCCAGGTTTCCGACATCGGCAAGGTTATCTACGCAAATTCAATCACGCTCACCCCGGGAACCGTCGCCATGGATATTCACGACAACCAGATTTTTGTCCATGCCCTGACACACGCCGGTATTGAGGAACTGCTCGATGGCGAGCTGGATCGGCGGGCCGCCGAGCTGGAGCGCTAGCCGATGTTGACACTCGTAGCTCTAACCTTGTGTGGTGTCATGGCGATGGCCATTGTCCGCGCCGTGCTCGGCCCCACCATTTATGACCGAATACTCGCGGCCAATTTGTTCGGCACAAAAACGGTGCTGCTCATTGCGGTGGTGGGATTTTTGTTTGGGCGTCCCGATTTCCTCGATATTGCCTTGATCTACGCACTGATTAATTTCATTAGTGTTATTGCGGTTCTGCGGTTTTTTGAATACAGCTCTGCGGAGCAATCGCAATGATCAATGCTTTGGATTTGCTGAGTCAGGCCTGCCTCTTGCTGGGAGCGTTTCTGATCTTGTCCGGCGGTATTGGTGTTCTGAGATTTCCGGATTTCTACACGCGCATGCACGCCGCGGGGGTTACCGAAACACTGGCGGCAACGCTGATTATTCTCGGGCTGATGATGATCGCCGGCTGGGGTCTGGTGCAGTTCAAGCTGTTACTGATTTTTCTTTTTGTGATGATCACCAGCCCCACCGCCAGCCACGCTCTCGCCAAGTCTGCCCTGCACGGCCGCCTCCATCCGACTATCGATGAATCTTTGGATTCTGATAGCACGGACCCAGTGCGCGAACTTGGCCGGTAATCACCATGCCGCTGTATTTTGTGTTCGACCTCATCCTGCTACTGCTACTGGTGGTTGTCGCCCTCGCTATTGTGCGGGTAAAAGACCTGTTCGCTGCCGTGACGCTCACCGGTATTTACGGTCTGCTGTCGGCCAGTTTTTTTGTGTTGATGGACGCGGTTGATGTGGCCTTTACCGAGGCGGCCGTTGGTGCCGGCGTTTTCCCCCTGCTTATGCTGGCGGTATTGGCTTACGTCGGTCGCTTCGAGAGTTCCGAACGCAAAGTGCGATTTTCCCCCCTGCTGCTGGCGTTATTCACACTGGCAACCCTGTTTGCGGTCGTGCCGCAGATTCCCGCCTTTGGTTCGGCCGACGCGCCGGCGCATCAACACGTGGCAGCGCGCTACATCGAACAGTCACCCGAGGAGATTGGTATCCCGAATATGGTGACCAGCATCCTCGCCTCTTATCGTGGTTTCGACACCCTGGGAGAGGTGCTGGTGATTTTAACCGCCGCTGTCGGCGTCATGGTGCTCCTCATCGGCACGCGGCGGCGGGTGCAACCCCAAGAGCACCCCGCCGATGACGATATGGCCGACCACAAGGTGTTGCGGATTGTTGGCAAAATGCTGATTCCCCTGATTCTTATTTTTTCGCTGTATGTGCAGTTTCATGGCGAGTACGGCCCGGGGGGTGGTTTTCAGGCGGGCGTTATTTTTGCCGCCGCGATCATTCTTTACGCCATGCTGTTTGGCTTGAACAATGCCCAGCAGGTGATTCCCCTGCACATTGTCCGCGTCCTGACGGCGCTGGGGGTGCTGCTTTACGGCAGTGTCGGTGTTGCCGGTTTGCTGGCCGGCGGAAATTTTCTCGATTATTCGGTGTTGGCGAGCAATCCCGTCGTCGGTCAGCATGTTGGCATTATTTTGATCGAGCTCGGCGTCGGTATCACCGTGGCCGCGTCGATGATACTCATCTTTTTTTCGTTTTCCCTCGCCACCCGCGCTAACGGAGACCAGAGGTCATGATCATCGACCACTACAATTACTGGATAGTCGCGATCCTGATGGTGATCGGGCTCTACATCACCATGGCCCAGGGGAATCTGGTCAAAAAGCTGATTGGGCTGAATATTTTCCAGACCTCGGTATTCATTCTTTATATCAGTATCGCCAAGGTGGCTGGCGGCACAGCACCTATCGCCAGTGAGCTTGAAACGGTTTATTCCAACCCCTTGCCCCACGTTCTGATTCTGACTGCCATTGTTGTCGGCATTGCCAGCACGTCGCTGGGTCTGGCGTTGGTGGTCTGCATCAAGAACGCTTACGGCAGTATCGAGGACGACGAAATCCGGGCGCTGGATAAAACATGATGGAACATCTCCCCATTCTGGTTGTGGTGGTGCCGATGCTCGCGGCTCCGGCCTGCCTATTGTTCGAGCGCGGTAAAAGCGCCTGGCTGTTCAGCATTCTGGCCTGCCTGATCTCGCTACTGCTGAGCGCTCTGCTTCTACAGCAGGTTGTTACCGGCGGCCCAATCAGCTACGAACTCGGCGGCTGGAGCGCGCCCTGGGGTATTGAATTTCGTGCGGATCCTCTTTCGGCCTTTGTTCTGCTGCTGGTCAGCGCGATAGCGTCGACGGTTATTATTGCCGCACACCGCAGCCTGCAGGCCGAACTGGCGGAGCCGCAGCAGCCGTTTTTCTATGTGCTGTTTCTTATTTGCGTATGCGGGCTGCTCGGCATTGTCGCCAGCGGCGATGTGTTTAATGTCTTTGTATTTCTGGAAATATCCTCGCTGGCGAGCTACGCCCTGGTGGCGCTCGGGCGCGAGCGCCAGGCCTTGCGGGCGGCCTTCCAGTACCTGGTCGTAGGCACGATTGGCGCGACCTTCTTTCTTGTCGGCATCGGTTTTCTCTACAGCCTGAGCGGCACACTCAACATGGCCGAACTCGCGGTGCTCCTGCCCGACATTGAAGAGCGCCGCCTGCTCACGGTCGCCTTTGCTTTCATCCTTGTGGGTATCGGTCTGAAGCTGGCGATCTTTCCCCTGCATGGCTGGCTGCCCAACGCCTACACCTACGCACCGTCGATTGCGACGGCCCTGCTGGCAGCGACGGCGACCAAAGTCTCTCTGTATCTGCTGATCCGTTTTTATTTCGATGTATTTGGCGGCGTAGCGACACTGTTACCCGTCGATGCGGTGCTTCTGGTGGTGGGAATCACTGCCGCGCTGGTCGCGTCTCTGGTCGCTATTCAGCAGAGCAATGTGAAACGTCTCTTTGCCTTTTCCAGCATCGCCCAAATCGGCTATATGGCAGTTGGCATCGGCCTGGGTAGCGCCGCGGGTCTGCAAGCCTCGCTGCTGCACCTCTTTAATCACGCCCTGATGAAGGCCGCACTGTTTATCGCGCTGGCGGCGGTGGTCTACCGTCAGGGCGGCTGCCAGCTGGAACATTTCCGCGGCCTAGGCCGCAGTATGCCCTGGACCATGGCCGGTCTGTTGATTGCGGCGCTCAGTCTGGTTGGCGTGCCTCTGACCGCAGGGTTTATCAGCAAATGGTATCTGGTGCTGGCGAGTCTGGAGAGCGGTTACTGGCCAATTGCCGTGCTGGTGTTGGTCGCCTCTTTTCTGGCGCTTTTCTACGTCTGGAAAATTGTGGAAGTGGCCTATTTTGAACCCACAAGTGACAACCCGCATGCGGAGCTTCGCGAAGCACCCGGCACCCTGCTGGTGCCACTGTGGATTTTGGTTGTTGCCAATCTCTATTTCGGGATTGATACCCGCCTGCCGGTCGGCGGCAGCGCCTCGGCGGCAGCCTTCATGTTCGGAGGCGCGCCGTGACGTTAACAGCGGATGTGCTGATGATTGCCGTACTGCTTTTGCCGCTGCTGGCCTGTGTGGGTATCGGGCTTTGCAGACACCACCCGAATGCGCGCGAGGCGGTGTCACTGAGCGCTGGCGCGGTGCAGTTCGCGCTTGTGTGCCTCCTCTATCTGAGCGATGGCGCACTGATTCGTGGACCCGAAATTTTGCCGGGGCTAAGTATCAGTTTTGTCACCGAGCCGCTGGGCCTGCTGTTTGCTCTGATTGCCAGCCTGTTGTGGTGTGTGACCACGCTGTACGCCACCGGCTATATGCGCGCCCACGAGGAGGCAAACCAGACCCGGTTTTATCTATTCTTTGCCATTGCCATTGCGGCGGTAATGGGCATCGCTTTTGCCGACAATCTGTTCACGTTGTTTGTGTTTTACGAGGTTGTGACCTTCAGTACCTATCCGCTGGTAACGCACGCGGGTACCGACAAGGCGCGAAAGGGCGGACGAACTTACCTGCGAATTCTGCTGGGCACCTCTATCGTGTTTTTTATTCCGGCAATGATTGGCACCTGGCTGTACGCTGGCACACTCACCTTCACACCGGGTGGCGTTTTCGACGACAGCGTGTCGCGGGTGTCACTTTCCGTCCTGCTGCTGTTGTTTGTGTTTGGCATCGGCAAGGCCGCGGTCATGCCTTTTCACCGCTGGCTGCCCGCCGCCATGGTGGCGCCAACGCCGGTAAGCGCACTGCTGCACGCGGTAGCAGTGGTCAAGGCGGGGGTCTTTACCCTGCTCAAGGTGAGCCTGTATTTGTTTGGCGCTGAAACCCTGCAGAGCCTGCCGATTACCGATTTTTTGCTGTACCTAGTGGCCTTCAGCATTCTGCTGGCCTCGCTAATTGCCATGCGTCAGGACAACCTGAAGGCGCGGTTGGCCTATTCCACGGTGAGCCAGCTGGGTTACATCAGCCTCGGTGCGCTGCTCGCCAGTAGCGCGGGCGCTACCGGCAGCGCCCTGCATATTGCCATGCACGCTTTTGGAAAAATCACGCTGTTCTTTTGCGCTGGCGCCATCATGATCACTGCGCACAAGACCGAGGTCAGCCAGATGCGCGGGCTGGGCCGACAGATGCCCCTGACAATGGCTGCCTTTCTGATCGGGAGCCTCAGTATTATCGGACTACCGCCGACAGGCGGCCTGTGGAGCAAATGGTATTTGTTGCTCGGCGCACTGGAAAGGGATCAGCTGGTGTTGATGCTGGTGTTGATGATCAGTTCCCTGCTGAATATCGCCTACCTGCTGCCCATTGCCGTGCGTGCTTTCTTCCCAAACGAGCAGGGGCCTGTTGCGGCACTTGTTGAAGTAAAGGAGGCGCCGCTGCCGGTGCTCATCGCCCTGGGTTTTACGGCGCTGGCCTGCATCGTGCTATTTTTCTGGCCGCAGGTGTTCCTGAACCTGGCAACGCAGATCGGATAGGCCAAGGCTATGAAAACTGAAAAGACCGCATTTTTTGACCATCCCGAAAACCTCAAGCGCGTGCTCAGGGTATTTTACCTGCTGTGTGCCCTGTTGTTGCTGCTCGACTTCATACTGCACCGGCACAGCTACCACGCCTGGGAAAAGCTGCCAGCCTTTTATCCCCTCTACGGCTTTGTCGGCTGTGTTGTGCTGGTGCTGGTTGCCAAGTGGATGCGCACCTTCCTGATGCGCGACGAGGACTACTACGAGCAGCGCGAGCAATCACCAGAACAAACACCCGAACAATCATCCCAAAAAACAAGCGGGGAGAAGCCATGATCGACCTGCCTCCCTTTGTAATTTTCTACGCAGCGGCGCTGCTGACGCTGATACTGCGCGGCAAGCTGCTGGCGGTGGTGCTGGTGGCGACGCCACTGCTCGGCGGGCTCAATCTCTGGTTGCTGGCCGACGACCTGTCGCTCTCCGCCCACCTGGCCGGTTTTGATCTGATTCTCTATCGCAGCGACAAGCTCAGTCTGCTGTTTGGCTACCTGTTTCATCTCGCCGCGTTTATTGCCATTGTCTACGCCCTGCATGTGGAGGATCGCCTGCAGCAGGTGGCAAGTCTGCTCTATGCGGGCAGCGCGCTGGGCGCGGTATTCGCCGGCGACCTGGTGACGCTGTTTCTGTTTTGGGAAGGCTTGGCACTGAGTTCGGTGTTTCTAATTTGGGCGCGGCGAACACCGCGCGCCTACCGCGCGGGCATGCGCTATCTGATGATTCAGGTCTGCTCGGGTCTACTCTTGCTCGCCGGAGTTGTGATCTACCAACAGCAGCGCGGTTCACTGCTCTTTGAGAATATCGGTCTTGTAGGCCTGGAAGGCTGGCTGATTTTTATTGCCTTCGGCATCAAGTGCGGCTTTCCGCTTCTGCACAACTGGCTGACTGACGCCTATCCCGAGTCCACCCCCACAGGCACGGTATTTCTCAGTGCCTTCACTACCAAGGTGGCGATCTACGCGCTGGCCAGAGGCTTTCCCGGAACTGAATTACTGGTTTACATCGGCGCCGCGATGACCTGTTTTCCCATTTTCTATGCGGTTATCGAGAACGACCTGCGCCGCGTACTCGCCTACAGCCTGATCAACCAGTTGGGCTTTATGGTGGTCGGCATTGGTATCGGTACCTCGCTGGCAATCAACGGCGCGGTTGCCCACGCCTTTAACGATGTGATTTTCAAAGGGCTGTTGCTAATGTCCATGGGGGCGGTGCTGCACGTCACCGGGCGCATCAACGGCTCGGACCTGGGCGGGCTCTACAAGACCATGCCCAAAACCGCAGCCCTGTGTATTATTGGCGCAGCCTCCATATCGGCGTTCCCGCTATTCAGCGGTTTTGTCAGCAAGTCGATGGTGATGAGCGCTACTCTCGACAGTCAGCATCACTGGGTCTGGCTGATGCTGCTGTTTGCCTCGGCGGGTGTTTTTCATCACGCGGGCATCAAGATTCCCTACTTCGCGTTTTTTGCACACGACTCGGGTCTTCGCGCTAAGGAGCCACCGCTGAATATGCTGATTGCCATGTCGATTGCGGCGTTCCTGTGCGTTGGTATTGGCGTCTTTCCCAACGTACTCTACAGCCTGCTGCCATACGATACTGACTACAGCGCCTACGACACCTCTCACGTGCTGGCGCAAACACAGTTGCTGTTCTTCTCGGCGCTGGCCTTTGTCTGGCTGAACCTGCGCAAGTTGTATCCGCCGGAATTGCGTTCGGTCAACCTCGACGTTGACTGGCTGTACCGGCGCGCGACCCCCGCGATCTGGTCGCGTCTGCTGGTTGCCGTTCAAAGCATGGATCAGCGCTTGCGTGCCGGGTTTGGCCACGGCTTTGCCGCCGTGACACCCCTGCTATCCAGATGGTTTGCCGAGCAAGGCGTGCTATCGCGAGCCACCTCAACCGGCAATATTGCCGCCTATATGGTGGCTGCTCTGCTGCTGATGATATGGCTGGGCGCCTGAGCGTTAGTGCCTCACCCGGCAGCGAGTTGTGCAGCCACCATCATGTCGCTGAAGCGTCCAAGGTGATAATCGGCATCGCCTAGGCTGGCGTTGATCAGCGTGAGGCGTTTGAAATAGTGACCGATGATCAGTTCTTCGGTAACACCGATACCGCCGTGCAGCTGCACCGCCTGCTGGCCGACAAAACGAGCGGATTGGCCGACCAAGGTTTTGGCGGCAGCCATTATCCGTGCGCGGGTAGCTTCATCGGCGTCGTGTTTGCCTGCAGCGAGATAGGCCATTGAGCGCGCCTGCTCGGTGTGCAGTAGCATATCGGCCATGCGGTGTTGCAAGGCCTGAAATACACCCAGTTGCACGCCAAACTGTTTACGGGTTTTTAGGTATTCGCCGGTCTCGGCAATGAGCGCATCCATAATACCGACAGCCTCGGCGCAGAGCGCGGCAATGGCGGTGTCGCGATGTGCTTTCAGCAGCGGCAGTGCCTGATGGAGTTCGCCCAACAAGGCCTCTGCCCCAAGTTGTACAGCGTTGAAGTGAATGTCGGCTGCGCTC
Organism: Paracoccaceae bacterium; assembly: GCA_047622145.1. Taxonomy (GTDB): domain Bacteria; phylum Pseudomonadota; class Gammaproteobacteria; order Pseudomonadales; family Spongiibacteraceae; genus Litorivivens. Next base: position 8,335 of record JBLHMO010000071.1, read on the forward strand.
TGGCCGTCGTGGTTGCGGTAGGCGGTGAGCGATACGCCGTCGAGTTTCGGGTCGACTAAGAACAGCGATATGCCGTCGCTGTCGCCGACGTTTCCGGCTGTGCGCGCAGACACAATGAGCATGCCGGCATGCTGGCCGGCAAGCACCACGGCCTTGTGGCCAGTGATGTAAAATCCGTCTTTGTTTTGCTCGGCGCGCGTTGTTACGTAGTTAAGCTGATAGCGAGCCTCTGCTTCGGCATGGGCAAGCGTCACGATGCATTGTCCGGAGGCGACTTTCGGTAGCAGTGCGCGTCGCTGCTCGTCGCTGCCTGCGGTCGCTATTAGCGCGGCGCTGAGCACTGTCGGCAGATAGGGTTCCAGTACCAGTGCGCGGCCCAGCGATTGCATGACCAGTAGCGTATCCACGGCGGTACCGCCGAAGCCATCGCAGTCTTCTGGTAGGGTCAGGGCGAGCAGGCCCAGTTCGGCAAATTGTTGCCAGATTTTTTGGCTAAAGCCCTGCTCGGAATTGAGAATATTTTGCCGGGCGTCAAAGCCATAGTCGTTGCGCACAAAGCGTTGCAACATATCGTCGAGTTGGGTTTGTTCTTCACTAAAATCAAAATTCATAAATCGAGTCTCATCTATTCTTCGTCACGTCTTACAAGCCGAGGATCATGCGGCTGACGATGTTTTTCTGAATTTCGTTGGAACCGCCGTAAATGCTTACCTTGCGGGTGTTGAAGTAATGGCCGCTAAGCGGCAGGCAGGCATCTGGGCCGGCGACGGCCCCGTCGAACTCCGCCTGCAGTGCATCGGGCTGATAGGGCAGGCCATACCAGCCTGCGGTTTCCATCATCAGTTCAGATAATGTTTGCTGAAGTTCGGAACCTTTTATTTTCAATAGCGAGGCTTCAGGCCCCGGCGCAGAATTTTTTTCCGCCATTGCCATCACCCGAAGATTGGTAATCTCCAGAGCCATCAAATCTATTTCGGCCTGGGCAATTTTGTCGGCAAAGCGCTGGTTGTCCAGCAGCCTGCGCTCGCCATCGCGGGCGCTTGCGGCGAGGTCTTTGACCTTGCGCAAATCCTGTTTGCAGCGACCGACTTCGGCGATATTGGTGCGCTCGTGGCCGAGCAGGTATTTAGCGTAGGTCCAGCCCTTGTTCTCCTCGCCAACGCGGTTGGTGACGGGAACTTCGACATTGTCGAAAAAGACTTCGTTCACCTCGTGGCCGCCGTCGAGCATGATGATCGGTCGCACGGTAATGCCGGGAGATTTCATATCAATCAGTAAAAACGAAATACCTTTTTGCGCTTTGACATCGGGGTCGGTGCGTACCAGCGCAAATATCCAGTTGGCGTGCTGTGCGAGTGTGGTCCAGGTCTTTTGGCCGTTAACGGTGTAGTGGTCACCATCTCGCACCGCGCGGGTGCTAACAGAGGCGAGATCTGAGCCGGAGCCGGGTTCGGAATAGCCCTGACACCACCAGTCTTCGCCGGACAATATGCGCGGCAGGAAATACTCCTGCTGTTGTTGATTGCCAAAAGCCATCAATACCGGCGCCACCATTTTTAGAGAAAAGGGTAGTACCGCGGGTGCACCCGCCGCCGCGCGCTCTTCGTCGTAAATGTACTGATAGGACGGGCTCCAGCCGGTGCCGCCGAATTCCTTCGGCCAACTGTCGGCGATCCAGCCTTTTTTGTAGAGAATTTTGTGCCAGCGGACGAAGTCGTCTTTGCCGAGGTGTTTGCCATTTTGGGTTTTGGTGCGTATCTCTACAGGTAATTCGCTGTCGAGAAATGCGCGGACTTCCTTGCGAAATGCTTCTTCATCCGGGGAAAAGTTGAGATCCATGCTTGCGTCCTTCGACTGCCTATAGGTGGTGGTGTTTTGGATTGATGCGTGGCCTGCCTGTCTGTGCTTTGCGTCTTGAGCTGTCGCCCGAAATCGCCCTAGTGCCGGGGTTTGTCTGCCCTAGATACTGAGGGAAGCTGAACACCTTAATGCAAATAAAGCGCCAGAAGTTGTCATATTACGAATAATATGAGACAAATTACGAATATTTTAGGGGTTTTTGGGTAAAGGGAGTAAAACGGTGAAAACAATAACAAGCGCGTCCCTATCGGGGGCCGCCGATCTGATTCGACATTACGATTTGGATGGGGCCACCATTGCCCAGCTGGCAGGATTGGACCCCAAGGCCTTGATTGACCCGGACATGATTCTTGACAGTCGCCAGGTGCTGCGGTTTTTCAATTTAGCGTCAGCGGCGTGTCGCGATCGCTATTTCGGCATTGAGTTGGCCTATCATCAGGGGCCGGAAATTCTGGGCTCGGTGTGGCTGCTGGCAAAGCAGGCAGCAACGCTTGGCCAGGCGCTGAACAATGTCTCCGAGGCGATGCAGCTCTACAGCAATGCCATTGTGATGCGACTGCTGCCGGAAGAAAATGGCGCCGCCTGCTTTTACGACACCCTAACGGGCCGCGATACGGAATCGCTGGACGGTGAAGAGCAGGTTGTTGAGCTGTCGTTCGCCATGTTGTGCAATGAAGTGCGTCTGCTGGCTGGCCCGGCTTGGGTGCCCAGCTATGTGCAATTTCGCCATGCGGCGCCGCCGTCGCTGAGGCGCCACCAAAAAGAGTTTGGTCACTCCTTGCTGTTTAACCAAAACCGCAATGCCATTTTTTTGGACGACCGAACTTTGGCCTTGCGGATGCGCGGCTCACAAGCCGGTCAAAAAATTCTGCAGCGCGAGTTGCTGCGACGCCGAAAAATATCCCGAGAAAGCTTTCCTTCGCGGGTAGAGTTGGTGATCCGCAGTTTGATGAGCGCCGAGCAGTGCACGGTAAGCGCGGTGGCCGATACCTTAGATGTGAGTGTTAGATCGTTACAAATTAAGCTGGCGACGACGGGGACCAGCTATCAGAAAATTCTCGATCACGTGCGCGAAAACCTCGGTTGCCGATACTTGCGCGACTCGGATTTGTCGGTGGCGGAGATTGCCGAGTTGTTACAGTTTTCAGAAACTAGTACTTTCTCCCGCTTTTTTCGCGAGCGTAAAAAAATGAGCCCGCGCGCGTTCAAAAAAGCCGAGAGTTTTAGTGCTTAAGAGAATTACTTATAGCGCGGCTAATGGCTGCTGAACACTTGCAGGCAATAGCCTTTTTTAAGGGCTTCGTTGATTTGTGGGTCTTTCTTGTGTTTCTCGTCAATTTTTAGCAGTTTACGCTTAACGATTTTGATTTCGCGAAAACCTTCCTTCATCACGTACAGCGTTGCTAGCTGTTCGGCGCCAAACAAATCGATAAAATTAATGTAGGCAATAAAAGGGCACTCTTCGCCCTGTTTAAACTCGCCTTGGTCTTTGGCGGATGTGGCGTTAATTGAAAAAAGGTACATACGCGGTCCTGTGAATTCCTTGTTTAGCTAACGATGGCAAGCCTGAGTGCGCCAACATTCAGCTGCAATTTCTTGAGAGCGTCTTTGCCTTGGGTGCTGACACGATCAAAGGTGGCCAGTGTGTCGCTATTAATATCCGGATTGCGTTCGGCCAGAGATAGCAGACGCTCACGTTCGGAACGCCGCGCCGATTGGTGGCTTTTTAAGGCGGCTTCTTGCCACTGCTGCTCTAGCGCTTTCGCGTCTTTTTCGGTGACGTTGAGCAGTTGTGCTAAGGGCTCACGAACTTCGCGCAGCAAAACTGGTATCAGTTTGCGTTTAATAGTCTGGCACAGCTCATTTAACTGTTTGTGGGCAACTTTAGAATGGAGCTTGCGGCCTTGGTTGTCGATTAGCAGGCGTTCGCTGAAGGCGGGTAGGTAGCGGTCCAGTTGCAGTGCGGCGGGCGCGTGAATGACCGGGTTTAAGAAGCTTTCCAGCAGCAGGCTGCCAGCGGGCAAGCCTTTTACCGGCAAGGTGCAGACGCAGGCACTGCCGAGGTCGCCGGTGACAATCATGTCCATGGCATCGCGCACCAGCGGATGCTCCCAGGTGAGAAAGTGCATGTCTTCACGCTTGAGTGCTTTCTGACGATCAAAGGTGCCGGTAAGGCCTTCTTCCGGTAAATGCGGAAAGGCTTCAGTGAGCATGTGGTTGCCGGGGTGGAGAATAATGGTGTTGTCGCTGTGATCTTCGTGTTCGAGCCCGAATTGCTGCGCTAGTTGTTCGAGATATTCGGCGAGTTCCTCGCTGCGCTGCTCGACGGCGACATTGGCCAGCAAGTCGTCGGACGTGCCCTTGCGGCAAGAGTTCAGTTCCAGCAGTCGGTTGCGACCGGAATGTAATTCAGTGCGCAAGGTGTCGGCGTGCGTGCATGCGGCGTTAATCAGCGCTTGCAGTGTTGCACTGTCGGCGAGCAGCGCTGCTCGTAAAGTTTCTCCATAGCGGTGCATTACGGCGTGACCGACGGTGCAAGGCTCTTTAAAAATGGCCAGGGCCTGATCGTACCAATCAAGCAGGCCTTGTTGAGGGCTATTTTCAAAATACGGAACGTGGATATTAACTTCGCCGTCGCGGCCGATACGATCGAGACGGCCAATGCGTTGTTCCAGCAAGTCGGGGTTTAGCGGTAGGTCGAACAGCACTAGGTGCTCGGCAAATTGGAAGTTACGGCCTTCGCTGCCGATCTCGGAACACACCAGCATCTGGGCGCCGTCTTCGTTATCGGCAAAATAAGCGGCGGCGCGATCGCGCTCAAGTAGCGTCATGCCTTCATGAAAGACCGCGGTGGCGAATCCGCGGCGAAGGCGCATATACAGCTCGAGATTTTGCGCAGTGCTGGCGCTGGCGCAAATCAGTAAAACGCGGGCGTCGGCGTCTTGGAGTAGGAAGCTTTCCAGCCATTTTAAGCGCGGGTCTATGGCTGTCCAATCTTCGCCCAGCAGGCTTTCTGCGTGTAATAACTGCTCAAGGGTCGCGCCGCGTGCCAGCTCGTGAAGTTGGGCAGGCATCGCCAAGGGGTGCCTGATGAGTTTGCGTGCGGGGAAGCCGCCGACTGCGCTGCGGCTATTGCGGAACAGGCTGCGGCCAGTGCCAAACCGGTCCAGCAGCACATCGATGGCGGCGTCACGATTCTCTGCGGGCGCGTGTTGCAGTTTGGCCATCAGCTCTGTGTCGAGTAATGTGCCCAAGGCTTCTTGAGTGTCGGGACGGCCAAGCGCGTCGCTGTCATCGGACAGCAGCACTTCAATTAATTCGCTGATGTCGTTGTAGGAACTCTGTTCGTCGCGAAAAGCGGACAGACTGGAGTATCGGTGCGGGTCCAGCAGGCGCAAGCGCGCAAAGTGCCCTTCCAGTCCCGCATTTTCCGGTGTTGCGGTTAGCAGCAGGGCGGAGGGAATGGCGGCGCACAGGGTTTCAACTAGCTGATAAGACTCAGAATGTTCATCTGACTCCTGCCAGTGCAAGTGGTGCGCTTCGTCGACCACCAGCATATCCCAGCCCGCCGCCAGCAATTGCTCGCTGCGTTCCGGGCTTGAGGCCAGCCAGTCAATGCCGGCAATAACAAGCTGCTCACTCTCGAAGGGATTCTCGGCAACCCTCAGTGGCTCTGCGTCATCCTCATCATCATCGTCTTCCTCGTCGAATGGCAGCGCGCTTTCGGTGCAGCGAGATTCGTCAAAGATACTGAAGTACAGGTTGAAGCGGCGGCGCATTTCCACCAGCCACTGATGTATCAGGCTCTCTGGTACCAGAATGAGAATGCGCTCAATGCGCTCTTCAAGGTAGAGCTGGTGCATGATCAGTCCAGCTTCAATGGTTTTACCCAAGCCGACTTCATCGGCCAGCAGTAAGCGTGGCCACTCGCGCTCTACAGCGCTGCTGGCGATATAGAATTGATGCGGAATGAGCTCGACGCGCGGCCCTAGGAAGCCGCGGCTTTTGCTGGCGCGGGCCCGGTTGTGATGATCAAGGGTGGCGGCGCGCAGCTCGAAACGTCGGGGATCGTCCAGTTGGCCGGCAATCATGCGGTCGCGGGCGCTGTGCAATTGAATCTGCGCACTCAGCAGTTGTTCCGGAATGGGGTGAACCTGGTTGTCGGCATCTTCAGACAGATACACAAGACAGCCGTTGTGCTGTTCTACCGATTTGACCCGCAAGGCCTCGCCGGTCGACAGGCAGATGTCGTCGCCCACTTCAAATTGCACCCGTGACAGCGGTGCGTTGTCGGCGGCGTAAGCGCGCTCTTCTTCTACGGCCGGAAAGGCAATGGTGACTCGGCGATGTTCGGCTTCGAGCACCAGCCCAAGGCCGAGGTCGGGTTCGGTGATACTAATCCAGCGTTGGCCGGTAATAAACTGAGCAGGCATGGGGTGATTGGCAGATTTCTTCAAGGGGCCGCTATGGTACGCGGGTTGGCGGGGCCAGAAAAGGATTAAGGTCCAAGCGCTTTGGCTATGTTACGCAATTGATCGCGCGCGACACTGCTGAATTTGCGCAGGAGGAGTCGGTATTTCCGCAGCTTGCGCCGGCACTCGTCACCAGCGCGCGCGGTTCATGGGCATAAATTGCCACTGCCGTCATCGGCGATTAAGCGCGAGTGGCCGCCACGGCTGAGTACGATTTGGTAAGCCTTACTCACACCCTCACCGCAAAGGGTAATGGTGCCGGCGCTGAAACGCGCCCGTTGCCGTTAGAGATTGGCCCGAGGCGTCGTAGGCAACTATTGAGCTGACCGAGCCTTTGCCTCCAATGTTCACACTGGCGGCGGGCGCGTCGCGTTCGAATAACAGGGCTTCTCCCGAGTGGAAGTAGCCGTCAGCATCGTCGTCGACAAACATTTTCCAGCCGTCGTGTCAGTCGTCGTCATCATTTTTGAGCGTTACGCGGGATGCGCGATTCACGGCCTCACTTCGCGTTTTTTGAATGTCGGTAAGAAGGTCGTAAGCCGCCGCTCTAAGACAATTTCTATTTATCAAGTCGTCGAAGCTGGGGGCAGCCACTGCCATAAAAATGGCAGCAATCGATAGTGTCACCAATAGTTCTAATAAGGTCAATCCTTTGCTGGGCATAACCAACTCCATCCATGGAAGGTTTCGGTATTCTAAACAAAGGCGGGGTGTTTCTGTCAAGTTGTTGTCCGCAAATTGCGTTGCTGCGTGGTTTCTTCTAAGCGGCGTAACACAGAGAAAGCAATGAACAGGATGTTCAGATGTGCAATAGACAACCAGGAAGGTTGACGTTTTTTTCTGCCGCCGTGCCACCCGTGCATAAGCGCTTGCAGTTCACACCCTTTCCTTTTTTGTATCTGCGTACCTCTGCGAATTGTCATCGCTCTTTCTGCTCGACTATCGGATAGCGTGACGGACGACAAGCTTGTGCAAAGGATTGCATTATGTGGGAATACCGAAAAAGCGATGGGTTTAGCCTGATTGAAGTTCTTGTCGCCCTCGTTGTTACGGCCCTTGGAGTACTTGGGCTGGTGGGCGCGCACCTCAACGCCTTGAAGTTCAATCAAACGGCCAGTGTGCGCACGCACGCTACTTTTCTAGCCTACGATATGACCAGCCTCAGTGGCTGTTCAATTCCGCCTAGTGGCAAGAAATTTGATCAGTTGATATCGCGACCGGGAATTATCGGTGCGGGTGAAAAGGAATATAAATATATCTCAGGCTCGCGTGGTGGGATCAATGTTACCACCGAGCGCGGCAGTAGCGGAGAGCTAGGGCGTCAAGCATGGTGGCAATTGCGCTGAACCTCAGCGGCGTATTGTTTTCCGGGCTAGTGCCGGACCCGAGTAACGCGCAGCGTGGCGGGAATATGGCGAATGCGGCGCATAATATTGGCCAGATGCACGCGCGAGCGCACACCAATCAGCAAGTGCACGCAGGTGATTTTTGAGGTGTCATCTTCCACGCTGATTTTTTCTATACTGGCGTCTGCGCCATTCACCCGCGTTGCTAACACCGCGATAATGCCGCGCTGCTTCGTTAGTTCAACTTTCAGTTCTACGGTGAAATCATTGTTGGGGTCGTCGGCCCAAGACAGGGGAACGACTTTTTCCGGTCGGCTGCGCATCTCAATGCTGTTGTGGCAGTTATTGGTATGAACCACCACGCCTTTTTCTGAGCTGAGTAGGCCGATGATAGGGTCGCCAGGAATCGGGTAGCAACACTTGGCAAAATTCACCAGAAAGCCTTCGGTTCCGTTGATAATCATAGCGTGCTGCGTCAGCGGCGCCTGCTCAGATTCTGTTGTTGGCGCGTTCAATAGCTGCCTAGCCGTTAAATAGGCAGCGCGATTACCGAGGCCGATGCCTTCTAAAATGGTGTCGAACTTATCCAAGCCGGTACGCAAAACCAGCTGTTCGATTTGCGAGGCTGGAAGGTCTTTCAATTGGCTGCCCAAGCCGGCCAGGGCCTTTTCCAGCATGCGCTGGCCCAGCTCCATGGCTTCGGAACGTCGTTGGTGTTTCATGAAGTGGCGAATCGTAGAGCGGGCTTTGGCGGTGACGACGTAGTTTAGCCAGCCGGGATTTGGCTGCGCGCCCTGTGCGGTAATGATCTCCAC
>JBLHMO010000072.1:0-16725 GCA_047622145.1 Paracoccaceae bacterium
AATTTGCCGGCTACGGTTTTAACAAATCGCATTCGGCAGCCTACGCATTGGTGTCTTACCAGACCGCTTGGCTGAAGACGCATTATCCGGCCGAATTTATGGCGGCGGTTATGAGTTCGGAATTGGACAATACCGACAAAATCGTGATCTTCATCGAAGAATGCCGCGCGATGAAGTTGCCGCTGAAGCTTCCGGACGTAAATGAGGGCGAGTACAAATTTTCGGTGAACGAAAAGGGCGAAATCATTTACGGCTTGGGCGCCATTAAAGGCTTGGGCGAAGGGCCGGTGGCAAACCTGATTGCGGCGCGCGAGCAGGGCGCTCCTTTTAAGGACTTGTTTGATTTTTGTACCCGTACCGACCCGCGCAAGGTTAATAAGCGGGCATTGGAAGCCTTGATTCGCGCTGGTGCTTTCGATGAACTGGGTGAAGACCGTGCAGTACTGATGGCCAGTATGGGTGAAGCTGTGAAAGGCGCCGAGCAGAGCGCTAAAAATGCTGATGCTGGCATGCTCGACTTGTTTGGCGAGATTTTTGCCTCGGACGAGGCTGACGTCTACGCTGATTTTCGCAAGGTACGGCCTTGGAATACCCGCGACCGGCTACAGGGCGAGAAGGATACGCTCGGTTTGTTTGTGACCGGCCACCCTATTGATGATTACGAGAAAGAACTGCGGCAATTCGTGCACAAGCGGATTGTTGATCTCAAGCCGGATAACCATAAGCAGCAAAAAATCGCGGGTCTAGTGGTGTCCATGCGCGCCATAAAAACCCGACGCGGCGATATGGCCATTGTAACGCTGGACGACCGCTCGGCCCGCATTGATGTTGCCTTGTACTCGGAGCTATTCCAGGTCAGCAGAGACAAACTCGGCAAAGACGAAATTCTGGTGGTGGAGGGTAAAGTAACGCCCGATGACTATACCGGCGGTCTGAAAATGTCGGTTGAGAGCCTTATGACCATTGACGAGGCGAGGGAGCTGCGTGCTCGCCGTTTAAGGTTGTTATTGGATTCATCGAGCATGGCGGAGCAGTTTTTACAGCGTATCAAATCACATTTGAATCACGCCCGCGGCGGCAATTGCCCGGTGGTGATTGCCTACCGCCGCGCAGAATGCACTGCAGATATCCAGCTCGGTGAAAATTGGTGTGTGCGTCCCAATGACGAGCTGATCAATCGATTGCGTGATGACTGTGGCATAAATAACGTGGTCATCGATTATGATTAACGTATAGTAGGGGTCTCTTGAGCCTTGTTTTTAAAGAAAAATAAGTGTTCAGTGTTAACTCACCAGCGACCAGAAAGTAGCGGCAATGAATCCAAACTACCTCGAATTTGAACAGCCGATAGCCGAACTGGAGATGAAGATTGAGGAACTCCAGTTGGTTGGTAACGACAATGATCTGAATATCTCGGAGGAGATCAATAAGCTCCGTGAAAAAAGTAAAAAGCTGACCGAGAAGATTTTCAGTTCCCTAACGCCTTGGGATATTGTCAAAGTTGCGCGTCACCCCATGCGCCCGTACACGCTGGATTATATTCCGCGCGTGTTCGACGATTTTGACGAATTGCACGGCGATCGCCATTTCGGCGACGACAAAGCCATTGTTGGCGGCATCGCGAGGCTGGACGGTATTCCGGTCATGGTCATCGGTCAGGAAAAAGGCCGCGGTGTGCAGGAAAAGGTACGTCGCAATTTCGGTATGCCCAAGCCTGAAGGTTACCGCAAGGCCCTGCGCCTGATGGAAACAGCCGAGCGCTTCAAAATACCCGTTATTACGCTGATCGACACACCCGGGGCATACCCTGGCATCGACAGTGAAGAGCGCGGCATCAGTGAGGCCATTGCTCAGAATCTAGCCGTTATGTCGCGCCTGAAAACACCGGTCATTTGTGTGGTGGTGGGTGAGGGAAGCTCAGGCGGTGCCATCGGCATCGGCGTTGGCGATCATCTGGCTATGCTGCAGTACTCAACGTATTTTGTTATTTCGCCGGAAGGTTGTGCGAATATCATCTGGAAGACCAGTGCTAAAGCGCCGGATGCGGCCGAAGCCATGGGGCTAACCTCAACTATTCTCCAAGACTTGGGCATTGTTGATGCCACTATTCCCGAGCCCTTGGGCGGTGCACACCGAAACATCGACTTGATGGCCGAGCGTCTCAAAAAGCACTTGCTGCAGCAACTCCAGGAGCTGCAGTCGCAAGACTTGGACGAGTTGCTGGCGAAACGCTACGAGCGCCTGATGTCATACGGCAATGCCTGATCAGGCCGCCAACTAAACAGGAGAGCTTGCGATGACGCTGGCGCAGACTCTCCAGTCCGTTCTCACCCCCTATACTGACCGCAAACGTTGGGTTGTCGCGCTAAGCGGTGGCCTCGATTCTACCGTCTTGTTGCACGCCTTGGCGGCGATGGAGTCGCGGCCAGCGCTGTGTGCCCTGCATATTCATCATGGCTTACAGGGGCAGGCTGAGCAGTGGCTGCAGCACTGCGAGTCGCTGTGCGGTGATCTTGATATTCTTTTTTCAGCTCTGCGCGTGACGGTAAATGCTGGCGCCGGGCCCGAGGCCGCCGCACGCGAAGCACGCTATCAGGCCTTTTCAGGCTTTCTGCAAACTGGCGATGTGCTGATGCAAGGCCACCATCTCGATGATCAGGTAGAGACCTTATTCCTGCGCTTGCTGCGCGGCACCGGCATTGATGGTATGCAGGGCATTCCCCCATACCGGCGCTTGGCTGAGGCTGAGTTACTGCGCCCACTGCTGTCATTGCCTCGCTCGGCGCTGGAAGCCTACGCCAATGCCAATCAGCTGCACTGGATTGAAGATCCAAGCAATGCCGACGAGCGCTTCGACCGAAACTACCTTCGCCAGCGCGTTCTGCCGTTAATCGGAGAACGTTGGCCCGCCTATCGGGACACTGTGGGGCGATTTTCCCGGCTCGCAGGGCAGGCCAATACCGTCAGCCAGGATCATAAGGGCGCGATAAGTCATTCAAGTGAGTCGCTTTACGCCCGGCTCGATCTGGTTCTCTTACGCGCTATGGCGAACGCTGATCGCAACGCCACTATCCGGCACTGGCTCTCGCAATATGAGCTGTGCCCCAGTGAGGCGCAGTTGGAGGCCATCCACGCGGGTCTAGTGTTTTCCTCGGGGGATGCCGAGCCGCTTTTTGAGCTGGGCAGTGTTCAGCTGCGTCGTTTCCGTAAGCAGCTGTACATCACCAGGCTGGCCGATGTCGATGCGAGCTTCGAGCGGTGCTGGGACTTTGGGCAGCCCTTGCTAATTCCGGGTGCCGGCTGTCTGCGCGCCGAAATCTCTGAGCAGGGTGGTCTGGTTGTCGACAAGGTTGTGGTCAGGCTACGTCAGGGCGGCGAACGCTGTCGCCCCGCCGGCCGCGGCCACTCCCAGACACTGAAAAAACTGTTGCAGGAATACGAAGTGCCACCCTGGCTGCGCGACCGCCTGCCACTGCTGTACACAGAGACTGGCGAACTGGCGGCGGTAGCAGATCTCTGGATCTGCGAAGGTTTCACGGGTCCGGGCGGTCGGCACCTGCACTGGCAGTCTTAAGTGAAAGGAATTTCAAGCTAGACAATTTTGTAAATTTATAGCCCGCAATAAGGCGCTGCAGCGGGAAATCTATCGCTTCGGAAGCATTTCCGTAGATCATTGCCGATATGGCTGATTGACAATTCTACAAAATAGTCTGTTTTTTTCAGTGCTTATTGGACTTTCCTGCCTAACGTAGACACATAGGGCCGCGATAGTGAGGCTTCGATAGCCTTAAGGAATGGCGATTACGATATTGCCTAGACTCCGGATTTTGCAGTGACATCCGGTGCCAGCTCCCAATTGGGGTGATTCCCCAGATAATAGTTGAGTGTTTTACTAAGGTTTGTCAAAATACACCCCTGTAATCGCTGTGTTTTATATGCAGCGTCCGTAGCAGGCTGGTACAGAAAATATTCGCAGTCTGTTGATTTTTAAAGAGTTTAGAGTTTTAACCTATGTCTCAAGGCGAACAGGCACACATCGATTCCCTGCTGAAAAACGACTATGCAGCCGGTTTTTACACCGATGTTGAGTCCGATACCCTGGCTCCGGGGCTAGATGAGGACGTCATTCGCTTTATTTCCAACAAAAAAGGCGAGCCGGAGTGGTTGCTGGATTGGCGCCTAAAGGCTTATCGCGACTGGCTGGAAATGAGCGAGCCCAACTGGGCCCACGTGAAGTACCCCAAAGTGGATTTTCAAGCTTTGTCCTACTTCTCTGCCCCCAAGAGCATGGAAGACAAGCCCAAAAGTCTGGATGAGGTTGATCCGGAACTGCTGCGAACCTACGAGAAACTCGGTATTCCGCTGCATGAGCAGGAAATGCTGGCCGGTGTTGCGGTCGATGTGGTGTTTGACTCCGTGTCGGTGGGCACAACGTTTCGAGCTAAATTACTGGAAGCTGGCGTTATCTTCTGTTCGATTTCCGAAGCCGTGCACGACTACCCTGAATTGGTGAAGAAATATCTGGGCAGTGTGGTGCCGCGCAAGGACAACTTTTTTGCGGCCTTGAACAGCGCGGTGTTCAGCGATGGCTCCTTTGTCTACATTCCCAAAGGCGTGCGTTGCCCGATGGAGCTGTCCACTTATTTCCGCATTAACGAAGCCAAAACCGGTCAGTTTGAACGCACCCTGATCATTGCTGAAGAAGGTAGCCACGTCAGCTACCTTGAAGGTTGCACCGCGCCTATGCGCGATGAAAACCAGCTGCACGCGGCGGTCGTTGAGCTGGTGGCTTTGGACGGCGCACAGATCAAATATTCTACCGTTCAGAACTGGTATCCCGGTGACGCCGAAGGCAAGGGCGGCATCTACAATTTCGTGACCAAGCGCGGCGTTTGCCACGACAACGCCAAGATTTCTTGGACTCAGGTAGAAACGGGTTCGGCGGTGACTTGGAAATACCCCAGTGTGGTCTTGCGCGGCGATAACAGTGTGGGTGAATTCTATTCGGTTGCCTTGACCAATAATTACCAGCAGGCCGATACCGGCACCAAGATGATTCACATGGGTAAAAATACCCGCTCGACTATCATCTCCAAAGGTATTTCCGCAGGTCACAGTCAGAATGCCTATCGGGGGCTGGTGCGCATGAGTCAGCGCGCCGAGGGTGCGCGTAACTACACTCAGTGTGACTCGCTATTGATTGGTGATCGCTGCGGCGCCCACACCTTTCCCTACATCGAGAGCCGCAATCCCAGTGCGGTTGTTGAGCACGAGGCCACCACCTCCACTGTGAGTGACGATCAGATGTACCTCTGTCGGCAGCGCGGTTTAGACCCCGAAAAGGCGGTGTCGCTGATCGTTAACGGATTTTGCAAAGAAGTATTTAAGGAGCTTCCGATGGAATTTGCGGTCGAGGCCGGCAAACTCTTGGAAGTCAGTCTCGAAGGTTCGGTGGGTTAAACGCCACCGTCTCGCACAGTCGCTTATACAAACAAAGAATCCCGGAGAATTTGAGTCAATGTTGTCGATTAAAGACCTGCGCGCCAAGGTAGGTGAAAAAGAGATTTTGAAAGGCCTGTCCCTAGATATAAAGCCAGGGGAAGTGCATGCCATTATGGGGCCTAACGGCTCGGGTAAAAGTACCCTCGGGCATGTGCTTGCCGGTCGTGAAGGCTACGAGGCTACCGCAGGGAGCGCCATTTTCGCGGGCAAGGACTTGCTGACAATGGCCACCGAAGAGCGGGCGCGCGAAGGCCTGTTTCTCGCCTTTCAGTACCCGGTGGAAGTTCCCGGTGTCAGCAATATGGAGTTTTTGAAAACCTCGGTTGACGCCGTGCGCGCTCACCGCGGTTTGGAGCCTATTGATTCCGTTCAGTTTATGAAGCTGGCGCGGGAGAAGAGCAAGGTTGTCGATCTCGACCCCCAGTTTCTTAAACGCGGCGTCAACGAAGGTTTTTCCGGTGGCGAGAAAAAACGCAATGAGCTGATGCAGATGATGCTGCTTGAGCCCACGCTGTGCGTGATGGACGAAACTGACTCAGGTTTGGATATCGACGCTTTGCAGGTGGTTGCCGACGGCATCAACGCGATGCGTTCTCCCGAGCGTTCTTTTATTCTGGTGACCCATTATCAGCGCCTGCTGACCTATATTGAGCCGGATTTTGTCCATGTGTTGTCCGAGGGCCGTATTATCAAATCGGGTGATCGCTCGTTGGCGCTGGAGCTGGAAGAAAAAGGCTACGGCTGGATCACACAAGAGGTTATGTGATGACAGCATTTTCACAGAAAGCATCGGAATTACAGCCCACCACGGGTTTGTCGTGGTTGGAAGTATTTAATCAGCGCGGTCGCGAACGCTGGGGGGTTACGCCTTTCCCTACCCGCAAGACTGAAAACTGGAAATACACCAGTCTGCAATCTTTGGAAACGGGCGCTTACTTGCATTGGTCGCAGCCGCAGCAACTGGCGGAGGTCGCGAAGCCGGATGCCATTCCCAGCTTGGAAGACTGCGCGCTGGTTTTTATCAACGGCGTATTTTCCGCCGCACATTCTAGTCAGCAGTGGCCGCAAGGGCTCGATTGTTGTCGTTTTTCCGACGCCGACGAATCGCAGCAACAAGCGATTCTGGCTAAGCTGGGTACGATTTCAGACAGTAATAATCATCTGTTTGCCGCGCTCAATGAGGCTTGGCTGCAAGAAGGCATCTATATTCGTGTTGCCGCGAATACGGTGCTCAAACAGCCCATTTATATTCACCACATCAGTACCGCGCAGGAACATAGTTTTTCTGTGAACCAGCGTGTGCTGGTGCATTTGGAAACCAGCGCTGAAGCGAGCGTGGTAGAGCACTATAGCAGTAGCACAGAAACCCAAAACAGTTTTGGCAATGCCGTCACTGAAGTGCAGCTCGATGCAAACTCGCGGCTTAGTCATTACCAGTTACATCTGCAAGAAGAGCACGCTCTACATATCAGTAGTGTTCACGTAAATTTGGATCGCGACTCTACCTTTAATAGTTTCATGATGAGCATGGGCAGCCTTTTGCAGCGCAGCGATGTGGTGGTTAATCACCTTGGCGAGGGCGCGCATTGCGGTATTCAGGGTGTTTATCTGCCGCACAATAAGCACTTGGTGGATTTCCATACCTGCATTGAGCATCGCGTACCCAATTGTACGACCCACGAAGTGTTTCGCGGCATTATTGGCGACAGCGGCAAAGCGGTTTTTAATGGCCGTATTCATATTCACCCGCAAGCTCAGAAAACCGTCGCCGATCTGAGCAATAAAAATCTGCTTACCTCGCACGACGCGGAAATTGACACCAAGCCTGAGCTGGAAATCTACGCTGACGACGTTAAGTGTAGTCATGGCGCCACTATTGCTCGGCTTGATGAAAAAGCCCTGTATTACCTGCAGAGCCGCGGCCTTGATCGTCAGCGTGCGGAAGTGATGCTCAGCTATGGTTTTATTAACGAGCTGCTGGAGCAGATCCCTCATAGCGTGATTCGGGATTATTTGACGCCACGGGTATCGGCACTGTTTGTTAAGAAGTTCGACCGTGCGCGAGGTGCTGTATGAGCGAGATAGCGCTCAAATCCGTGAGCGGTTTCGACGCAAACCGTGCGCGCTTAGATTTTCCCGCGCTGGCGCAAGAGGTTAACGGCTCACCGTTGGTGTATCTGGACAACGCGGCGACAACGCAAAAGCCGCAGGCAGTCATTGATTCACTGTCGTCATATTATGAGCGCGATAATTCCAATGTTCACCGTGGCGCGCATGCCTTAAGCGATCGCGCTACTGTTGCTTTTGAGCAGGCGCGGAAAAAAGTTCAGGCTTTCATCAACGCTGGCAGCAGCGACGAAATTATCTGGACGCGTGGCACTACCGATGCGATTAATTTGGTCGCCAGTAGTTACGCTCGCTCGGTGTTGAGTGCGGGCGATAAAGTGCTGGTCTCGGCCATGGAGCACCACTCCAACATCGTGCCTTGGCAAATGGTTGCGGAAATTTGTGGCGCGCAAGTAATCGCCATCCCGGTTTCTGCGGAAGGCGAAATCGACATGCCGGCCTACCAAGCTTTGCTGGACGAGAGCGTAAAAGTTGTGGCAGTCGGACATGTGTCAAATGCTCTGGGCACCGTTAATCCGATTGCTGACATGATTACGCTAGCCCATGCGGCGGGCGCGAAGGTCTTGATAGACGGCGCGCAGGGAGTGCCCCATTTTGAGGTTGATGTGCAGGCGTTGGATTGCGATTTTTACGCTTTCTCCGGCCATAAAATGTACGGTCCTACCGGCATTGGTGCGCTCTACGGTAAGCCTGAATTGCTAGAAGCCATGCCGCCCTATCAGGGCGGCGGCGAGATGATTAAGGTGGTTAGCTTTGCCGGTACGACCTTTAATGGCCTGCCGTACAAGTTTGAAGCAGGTACGCCAAATATCGGTGGTGCTATTGGCATGGGCGCAGCGGTGGACTATTTGGCGGCATTGGATCGCCGCGCAGTGGCCGCATATGAGAGTGATCTGCTGGCCTACACACATGAGTGCGCTGCCGCCTTTGAGGGTATGCGGCGGGTGGGTTGTGCCAAGCATATTGCCGGTGCCTTCAGCTTTTTATTGGAAGGCGTGCATCCTGCTGATATTGGTATGCTGCTAGATCAGCAGGGCGTAGCGGTGCGCACCGGCGACCACTGCGCGCAACCGATTATGAAACAGTTTGGTATCCCCGGCACCGCGAGGGCATCGTTTGCCTTGTATAACACCCGCGATGATGTCGACAAATTGTTTGCGGCGCTGGAAAAAGCCAAAACTTTACTGATGTAATTCAGTCATAGACAAGTGAATGTAAATCAGTCATAGACTGATGAATGCAAAAGGGAAGTGAGGAGTTGACCGAATGAGTGTTGAGATCTTTATACCGCAGCAGGCCGTCACGGTGACCGAGGCTGCTCAGGCACATTTTCGAAAACAGCTCGACGGCCGCGACAGCGGAGCAATTCGCCTTTCTGTTAAAGAGAGCGGCTGTACGGGCTATAAATACGTGATCGATATTGTCGGTCAGGGCGAATCGGAAGATGTTGAGATTGCCCTTGAAAATGGTGTGCGTCTGCTGGTGTCTACACAAGCGATGGGTATGGTGCGCGGCACCCAGATTGATTACGCCAAAGAGGGCCTGAATCGCACCCTCAAGTTTATTAACCCCAACGTGGCCGACGAGTGTGGCTGCGGTGAAAGTTTTAGCATCAATTGAGGGCCGTTCAATGGTAGAGCGGAGAATGGTGGCAACGGTCACCGATTGTCCCGGCCGGATCGTACCGGTTGGCACGCCAGTGACAATTCCGAAAGATACTTTTATCACGATCACCCAGTCACTGGGTGGCAATTATACGGTTACCTGGAACGGCAATATGGTGCGCGTTGATGGCACCGACGCCGCGGCCTTAGGCTTTGAACCCGAAGTGCTTAATTTCGAGAGGCCTGAGGGTGAGGAGATAATGGAATCCCAAGTATGGGACGCCCTGCGAACGGTCTTTGATCCGGAAATTCCGGTCGATCTGGTAAACCTGGGGCTTATCTACAAAGTGGATGTCGATCAGGCCGGCAAACGCGTTGTTATCGATATGACGCTTACCGCGCCGGGTTGCGGCATGGGACCGGTATTAGTCGGCGATGTTGAGTATCGCGTCGCGCAAGTGCCTAACGTGAATGAAGTCGAGGTCGAGTTGATATTCGATCCACCCTGGAGTCGCGACATGATGTCCGAAGAAGCGCAACTTGAAACCGGCATGTTTTATTAGGCGAACAGAGCATGAACGTAAGTGTTAGTGAAAACCCCTTTGGTCGCAGTATCTGCGCCGACGATATCGTCGATACGCTCGGCTTCTTTGATAGTTGGGAAGATCGCTACAAATACATCATTGAGTTGGGCAAGGAATTGCCGCCCATGCCGGATGAGCTGAAAACGGAAGATCGTTTGATTCGTGGTTGTCAGAGTCAGGTGTGGCTGGAGCACGAATATCACGACAACGTATACCAGTTTCAGGCAGACAGCGACGCCTTTATTGTCAAAGGCTTGTTGGGTGTGGTTCTGAGTGCCTACAACAATAAAGCGGCGCAGCAGATCCTGAGTTTTGATATTGAACAGTATTTTGAATCGGTGGATTTAATGTCGCATTTGAGTCCGACGCGGGGCAATGGTTTGCGCGCCATGGTTCAGCGTATTCGTGATATTGCGAAAGCTGGGGCGGAGTAGGGATTTATGTCACTGGGCAATCTACCAATAGGCAAGTCGTCAAAAGACAGTGCGTCGCTCGATAATATTCGCATTGTTTTAGTTAACACCTCTCATCCGGGCAATATCGGCGCAGTTGCTCGGGCGATGAAAAATATGGGCTTGAGTAAGTTGGTCTTGGTTGAGCCGCAAAAATTCCCTCACGACGAAGCCACTTGGCGGGCATCTAGCGCAAACGATGTGCTGGAGAATGCGCAAGTTTGTGCAACGCTTGAAGAAGCGGTAGCCGACTGCGGCCTGGTGATCGGTACCAGCGCGCGTGGCCGCACTATCCCTTGGCCTTTACTTGACCCGCGCCACTGCGCGAAGCGCGCCTACGGTGAGGCGTCGAAACATGCGGTCGCATTCGTGTTCGGTCGCGAAGATCGCGGTCTGACTAACGAAGAACTTCAGCTTTGCAATTTGCACCTCAATATTCCAGCCGACGAAGAATACAGCTCCCTGAATCTTGCGATGGCGGTGCAGGTAATAAGCTACGAACTGCGTATGGCGCACCTTAGCGATGATCTGACCGATGACGCGCTGGCGGAGTGGGATCAGCCGCCAGCGACTATGGAACAGTTGCAACGTTATTTTAATCATCTAGAAGAAACGTTGCTGGAATTGGGCTTTCTGAACCCCAAGGCCCCCAAACAATTGATGACCCGTCTGCGGCGCCTCTACAGCCGCGCGCGACCTGATGATATGGAAATCAATATACTTCGCGGGATTCTGACATCAACCCAGTATCAGATACGTCATAAGACAGGCGCGGTCGTCGAGCCGGGCGAGGTGTAATATGCGTTTAACAACGAAAGGGCGCTATGCGGTAACTGCCATGCTTGATCTGGCCTTGCACTGTGATCAAGGGCCGGTCAGCTTGTCCCAGATTTCGGCGCGCCAACATATATCGTTGTCTTATCTGGAGCAGTTGTTTGCCAAACTGCGGCGCAAGGGCTTGGTAGCCAGCATTCGCGGTCCCGGTGGTGGTTACCGTCTGGAGCGCGCTACTGACCAGACCTATATCGCGGACATTATTGATGCTGTTGACGAGAGCGTCGACGCGACTAACTGTTCAGGTGAGGCCAATTGTCAGGAGGGGGAAGTCTGCCTCACCCATCATCTTTGGTCTGACCTCAGTGTGCAGATTCATCAGTTTCTCAGTGGTATCAGTCTGGCCAGTTTGGTTGAGCGCCGCGAAGTGCAGCAAATCGCCAGTCGCCAGCACACGCGTGAGTTGGACCAGATCGCCATGACGATGGTGGACTGAAGCTCGCACATTCGAAAGGAGAGGGCATGCAATTACCGGTTTATCTGGACTATGCCGCAACCACGCCGGTAGACGACGGCGTTGCTGAAAAGATGCTCGCTTGTTTGACGCGCTCGGGCAATTTTGGCAATCCTGCATCGCGCTCACATTTACTCGGCTGGAAAGCGGAGGAGGCCGTTGAAAATGCGCGCCGGCAATTGGCCGATCTTATCGGTGCGGACAGTCGCGAAATCGTGTGGACCTCCGGCGCGACTGAAGCGAATAACCTTGCGATCAAAGGCATCGCCGAGAGCTATGCTGAGCGTGGCCGCCATATCATCACATCTTGCATCGAGCACAAGGCCGTATTGGATAGCTGCGCGGCGCTCGCAACGCAAGGATTTGAGATTACCCTCCTGCAGCCAGATGAAATCGGCTGCATCAGCGCTGAACAACTGTATACCGCGCTGCGTGATGACACGATTTTGGTTAGCTTGATGCATGTAAACAATGAGCTGGGCTCGATCAACGATATTGCCTCTCTGTCGGCCGTGTGCGCAGGCCATCAGGCTTTTTTTCACGTTGACGCCGCCCAGAGTGTCGGCAAGCTGCCTATCAATCTGTCTCAGGTGGCAGTGGACCTGCTGTCGGTCTCAGCCCACAAATGCTATGGCCCGAAAGGCATAGGCGCGCTGTATGTAAAGCGGCGCTCCCAGTGTCGGCTGACGCCACAGATTCATGGCGGTGGTCACGAGCGCGGTATGCGTTCGGGTACCTTGGCAACTCACCAGATTGTTGGCCTAGGCGAGGCGGCGGCGCTGGCGGCGAAGCAATTGTCGGCAGACAGGACTCATCTCGATCAACTGCGCGAGCGCTTCTGTTCGCAATTGCAGGTGCTGGAGGGATTGCAGGTCAATGGCGCTGATCGGGGTTGGCCGGGCATTCTCAATATCAGCTTTGCTGGAGTGGATGGCGAGTCACTGTTGATGGCCTTAAAGGATCTGGCGGTGTCGACAGGTTCTGCCTGTGCGTCTGCGACTTTGGAGCCCTCGTATGTATTGCGGGCTATCGGTCGCAGCGAGTCGCTGGCGTTGAGTTCTGTGCGGTTTAGCTTGGGCCGCTACACCACTCAAGAGGAAGTCGATTTTGCTGCTGGACAGGTGTGCAGCGCGGTGCAACGGTTGCGCGAATCTGGCCGCAAGACGGGGTGATCCTGCTGGGAGATTAATTGTAAGCGGCGTATTCATTTCGCCCTGAAAGGCTTATAATTAGGGGATTTTATGACTGAACCTGCGCTTTGGCAGGTTTTTTTAAATGTATTGATTTTACTGGAGAATATTACAGATGGGTGTTGAGCGTACACTTTCGATAATCAAGCCTGATGCAGTCGTTAAAAACGTCGTTGGCGAGATCTACAGCCGCTTCGAAAAAGCCGGTTTGCACATAGTCGGCGCCAAAATGCTGCGTCTGAGCCGAGATCAGGCTGAAGGCTTTTACGCTGAGCACAAAGGTCGTCCGTTTTTCCCTGCACTGGTTGAGTTCATGACCTCTGGTCCAGTTACAGTTCAGGTGCTCGAAGGTGAGGGCGCTGTTGCTAAAAACCGTGATCTGATGGGAGCAACTAACCCTAAAGATGCTGAGGCGGGCACGATTCGTGCAGATTTCGCCGAATCTATAGATGCCAATGCGGCACACGGCTCTGATTCAAGTGAATCGGCAGCGCGCGAAATCGCCTTCTTCTTCGCGACTAGCGAATTGTGCGACCGCGCTTGATTCGCGGCTCGTAAAGGCAAATACCATGAGTGAAGCCGTTCTAGTTCAAGGTGTACGACCAGTTAACCTGCTGGGGATGACGCACGCGCAGCTGGTGGAGTTTCTGGTGTCGCTAGGTGAGAAGCCCTTTCGCGCCCAGCAAATCATGAAGTGGATACATCATCGCGGGGTATCCGATTTCGATGGTATGACCGATATCGGCAAGGTCTTGCGCGAACGCCTGAAAGGCCTAGCGGAAATTCGGCCGCCACAAATCATTAGCCAGCATGACTCCGTTGATGGCACTCGCAAGTGGGCCATCGGCGTTGGTGGTGGCAATGTCGTCGAAACCGTTTTAATTCCGGATGGCGATCGCGCCACGCTGTGTGTTTCTTCACAAGTGGGCTGTAGTCTCGACTGCAGTTTCTGTGCTACCGGCAAGCAGGGTTTTCAGCGCGATTTGACCGCTGCTGAGATTATCGGCCAGGTGTGGTTGGCAATTCAGTCCTACGAAGGCTTTCCATCGCCTACCAAACGCATTGTGACAAATGTGGTGATGATGGGAATGGGTGAGCCACTGCTTAATTTTGACAATGTCGTTGCCGCGACCGGTCTGATGATGGATGACCTCGGTTACGGTATTTCGAAGCGTCGGGTCACCCTGAGCACCTCGGGTGTGGTGCCGGCTCTATACAAGTTAGCGGAAGTGTCGCAAGTCTCCTTGGCAATCTCCCTGCATGCGCCGAATGATACGCTGCGCAGTGAGCTGGTGCCGGTTAACCGTCGCTATCCCATCGCCGAATTGCTTGAGGCCTGCCGTCACTACATTGCTGCGCAAGCTGATACCCATCGAGTTGTCACTGTAGAATATACGCTGATCGCCGGCGTGAATGATCATCGTGAACATGCTCTTGAGCTGGCGACAGTATTGAAAGACTTCCCCTGCAAGATCAACCTGATTCCCTTTAATCCCTTTTCATTATCAGATTATCAACGTCCGAGTAAAAACGCCGTCAATCGGTTCTGGCAAGTGTTGACCGAGGCTGGCTTTGTCACCACTGTGCGGACAACGCGCGGTGAAGATATTGACGCTGCCTGCGGCCAATTGGCGGGGCAAGTGGTCGACAGGACGAAACGCAGTGCCCGTCATTTGTCCCGCGCTGAAGCCGCTCGGCCTATAAAGCTGGTGGGCAATTAAAGGGTGATGAATTGATAAAAGTAATTCCCCGCTTTTCTCGTCTTTGCTTGCTGCTGATGCTGTCGCTGCTAACGGCCTGTGTAACCACCACAGACTCGCGTTACGCAGATAAAAAAGATGAGAAAAAGGCGCTGGAAATTTCCAGTCAGTTAGCCAGAACCTACATCAGTCGCGGTGAGTGGGGGGCGGCCAAGCGTCACTTGCGCTACGCAATTGAAACTGACCCCAAAAATGCCGAAGCTCACGAGGGCTTGGCACTGGTATTTCAGAATACCGGCGAGCTGGAACTTGCCGAGATTCACTATGACAACGCCTTAGGGTATGCGCCTAATAATACCCGGGTGCGAAACAACTATGCAGCGTTTCTGTTTGATCAGGAGCGCTATGTGCAGGCGGCAAAGGAATTTAATCGAGTAGCCGAGGATGTGTTGTATGAAGGTCGTCTCAATGCATTTCTAAACCTTGGGCGCTGCTATGACAAGCTTGAAAAGCCAAAGGAAGCAGTCGCGACCTACAAGCGCGCCTACCTTATGGACAGGGACTCAGTGCCCGCGCTTTTCGGTATGGCCAAGTCCTTGTTCGGGACGGGCGACTACCCCCAATCCCAAGCCTACTATGACGAATATAGAAAGCGTGTAGGCAAGTTGAATGCCAGCGCGCTGTGGTTGGGTATTCGTCTGGCGGACAAGTTTGGCGACAAAAACACCCATGCCAGTCATGCATTGTCATTGAAGAATTTATATCCACGGTCTCGTGAATATTTTGAGTACCGCGCTTACAGTGGAGAACAGTAAGTCGAATAGCAGAAGTCTCAACAGGACAGTGCCCCTACGGAGCAAAACGTGAACGAGATTGATAGTCAACAAGAACCGGGTGAAAGCCTACGTCAGGCCCGCGAAGCGGCAGGCCTAACAACAAAAGATGTCGCCAACAGTCTGAATTTGGTGTTGAGTAATATTGAGTCGATTGAAGCTAACCAGTACGAAAATATGAATGCCGGTATTTTCACTCGCGGTTATGTCAAAAATTATGCGCGCTTCCTAGGGCTGGATGCCGATGCATTAGTAGCCGCTGCGGATGTCCGCTTGAAGGGCGCATCGCATAATAGCGGGAAAGACGATTCTGCACGCAGTCAAAGCCGACGTGAATTTCCTCAACTTGCGGCACTCAAACCTGCGCATAAAGTAGTAATTGCCTTGTTTGGCGCGGCTGTTATTTGGGCATGTGTCAGTTTAGTACTCGGAGCACGTAACCATGGTGATACTGCCGTTCCCGAAACGGGCGAGGTTGCGCGCGAAAGCGCTACTACTGATCCTGAGGTAAACACGGTTGAGAATGCAGCTAAAGCTGAAGGTGCTGAAGCCACTCCAGCTAATGATGCGGATATTGAGGAATAAGCATGTCGCATGAGTCTCCGATAATCCGCCGCAAGTCCCGCCAGATTATGGTGGGTAACGTTGCTGTGGGTGGTGACGCACCGATTTCGGTGCAGAGTATGACGAACACTGAAACATGCGACGTGGAAGCGACCGTCGCGCAAATTAGACAGCTCGAAAAAGCGTGTGCCGATATCGTTAGAGTGTCTGTGCCCAGTATGGAGGCCGCCGAGGCCTTCCGTGACATCCGCGCCCAAGTCGATGTGCCGCTGATCGCCGATATTCATTTCGACCACAAAATAGCCTTGAAAGTGGCAGAGTATGGTGTTGATTGCCTGCGCATTAATCCGGGTAATATCGGCCGCGAGGACAAAGTTCGCGCCGTTATCGATGCGGCCCGCGATAAAAATATACCCTTGCGAATTGGCGTCAATGCCGGCTCCTTGGAAAGAGATTTGCAGCGTAAGTACGGAGAGCCGAACTCCGATGCGCTGGTTGAGTCGGCTATGCGCCATGTCGACATTCTCGACAAGCTGGATTTTCAGAACTTCAAAGTGAGCGTGAAGGCCTCCGATGTGTTTTTGGCTGTCGGCGCCTACCGCAAGTTGGCGACCTTAATTGATCAGCCCCTGCACTTGGGTATTACCGAGGCCGGCGCTCTGCGCGGCGGCACGGTAAAATCTTCGGTGGGTTTGGGCATGCTGCTGATGGACGGCATCGGCGATACCATTCGCGTGTCCTTAGCGGCAGATCCGGTTGAAGAAATTAAAGTGGGCTACGAAATACTGAAAAGCCTAAAGCTGCGCTCCAAGGGCATTAACTTTATTGCCTGTCCGAGTTGCTCACGCCAAAACTTTGATGTAATTGCCACGATGAATGAG
>JBLHMO010000073.1:0-16279 GCA_047622145.1 Paracoccaceae bacterium
ACATGCCAATGGCGGCGAAGCCTAGCGCTCTGCCGCGCTGGGCGGCAAACCAGTTGGACACTGAGGTGTTGGCGGCCAAGGTGCCGTAGAGGCAATTACCGGCGCTCCAGCAAATGGCGTACACCAGCGATACCTGCCATAGGGCCTGTACCTGCGTCATTACCGCAAAGCCGACTGACAACATGGCGCCGCCCGTCAGTATCATGGTTTTGGGGCGGTAGCGGCTGAGCCAGTAACCGGCCAGAGGCGATAGCAGGCCGGAGGCAATCATCGCAACGCTGGCGGTTGCCATAAGCACTTGCGCTCGGGAGGCGCCAAAGGCGTCGCTAAAGGGCACGGCAAATACGCCATACAGCGCATTGGTGCTGCCGCTGGCAATCGCCTGTGTCATAAAGGCGAGAGCGACAATGACCCAGCCATAATAGGGGCCGTTGGTGGTATTGGTCTGATCCGACATCCTAGGCTTTCCAAGTTCCAAATACACTAACGGTAACAGAGCGTTAACACGAAAGCGTGTGACTATCCGGTAAGATGCTTTGCATGAATTTCACGGGCCCGCTTTAATGGGCTGAATCAGAGTAAGGAAGCAAGTCATGGTCGAATACGATTACGTCAAAACCAAGCGCGCGGATGTTAAAGCCATCCCGCAGGACAACTTTAAAACCATCAAAAAGTTTATGAAGTGGATTACCGCGGCGAATGTCTGGGTATTCAAGAAGTCCAAGGGCAGGCTCTGGAAAACTTTTCCAGGCGGCGCCGAGATTTGCGTGGTGGGTATGACCGGTGCGAAGAGCGGCCAGTGGCGCGAAGTCGCACTGATCTATCTGCCCGAAGACGACAATGCCTACCTGGTCGCGTCACAGGGCGGCATGGACAGAAACCCGGTTTGGTATAACAACATTGCCGCCAATGCGGATATCACCATGATGTACCGTGGCACCACCCGGAAAATGCGTGCGCGCCAAATCACCGATGAAGAAAAGGCTGCCGCTTGGCCGCATCTGTTGACGATGTACGCGGACTTTGACGAGTACCAGGCGCGAACCGACCGCAATATTCCGGTGTTTTTGTGCGAACCCTGCACGTAGTTCCGCCCGGCCCACAACGCAGCATTTCCGGCGTTATTTAGACGGTTTTTTGCAGCGTCGGCGGCCATAGCCGACGTTTCTCTCAAGCTTATTATGTGTTGGCTTCAAGCATGGTGGCCATCTTGTCTTTGATCAGCATAATGGCTTTCAACGGGCGAATCATGACTTTGAAATCGGTGATTTGCTGGCTGTCGTTCCAGCGAATGATATCGATACCGTTTACCTTTACGCCGTCGATTTCGGTTTCAAACTCCAGCATGGCGTCACGCTCGCCAACAATTTCACGCACGTAGCGAAAATTGCTATTAAAGAGAACCAGAAATGCGGCGCTCAGGTAAAGCTGGGTTATCGCTTTGCCTTCCTGGGGTGTGTGCACCACGGGGGAATGAAATACCGCGTTGTCCGCGAGTAATGCTTCCAATCCATCCGGGTTGGCGGACTGAACTAATGCGTGCCAGCGTTCGATTACTGTTGCCATTGAATGTGCTCCCTGTAAGAATTTTTGTGAAGCTATCTGTTGGGCGAAGGCCAGACCTATGCCTTCGGAGCCACCGGCGATCAGTGCCCGGGGGCCATGCTGGTGAGCGAGTTCAGTCGAGGGACGGTTCAAGGGCTTCTCCGGTTATTTCGGTGTAGAGCGTGTGTGAGTTGTTCGGCAGCAGGGCGATACGGTTGTGATCCGCATTGGCCGTTTCCACGCAGAGCATGTGGCGGTATCCGCCCTCGGGGATATCGCCGAGTTGTGCGGATTTGTCGATCCAAGGGTTCCAGACCACCGTTGAGTTGCTGCCGCCCTTGCGCACGCGAGTGCGGCGCTTTGCGACGGTGTCTTCAATCAGGATGGCGGCGCTGGTATCGTGATACACGCGGTCGACTTCGCCGTGAAAACGAATGGGGCCGCACTGTTTGCAAGTACGATCCTCGTTGACCGCATCTCGAAAGAGGCAGCCGTCCAAGCCTTCAATGCTGATGTTGTCTATGTCGGAAATTGAAAAATAGCTATGCAATGCCGCGCTAATTTCCATGGGAGTGTGGCCGGTGTTTTTTGTGATTAATTCGATCTGCAGAGAGCGCCCAATACTAAGTCTCAGTCTCAGCTCGAAAGGGTGCGGCCACAGACTTTGGTTGCTTGTCTGCGGCGCCAGCGAAAATTCTAGCTGGGTGTGCTTCTCATCGCCCGAGGCGGCGTCCAGTGTCCACAGTAGGTGCCGAGCAAACCCATGCGAGGGTTTGCTCGGGTCGTCTGGGTGTGGGCCGAACCAGGGCCAGCACAGGGGAATGCCGCCGCGAATAGACCGGCCTTGGTGGTAGCGCGCGGTGGGGCTTAACCACAGCAGCTCGCTGTCGCCTGCGGGCTGAAAGCTCAGCACTTGTGCGCCGTACAGAGACACGCGTGCCTTGGCCTGGGCATTGCTGATGGTTAGCTGCGCAAAGCCGGGTGCCAACTCATTCAAGCTGAGTTGATTGCAGTGTGCAATCTTCGCCTGCAACTCTGGCAGTGTTTGAAGCGACACGAATGAGCCTCTGTTTCTTCTACGGTGGCTGGCAGTGTTGCAGATTCCCGCGCTGGCGGGAATCTGCTTTGAGGGAGTTTAGAAGTGTTTGCGCAACTCGATGCCGTAGCGGCGGGGGTCGCCGTAGGTCTGGAAGAAGGTTGCGGTTGAATCTGCGACAGCCGCAATGCCGATGTCGTAGCGTTTGTCCATGGCATTTTTTACATACACGGCCATGGTCATATCGCCACTGCGGTTTTGCCAGCTCATGCGAACGTCGACCAGGCTGTAGGCAGCTTGGCCGGCGTTGTCAGGGTTTTCCTGATAAATGGTGTGGGCGCCATCGTCCAAACCGTAGTAGACGTCGCTTTTGTAGCTGTAGTCTAGCCGCGGTGTGAATACGCCGATATCGGTATCCATCGCGTACTGAATGCCAAAAGCAAACGTCGTTTCAGGTGCCACCGGAAAGGTCTCGTCGCTGCGATCGACAATAACGGTTTTGCCGAGTGCCGCCTGCAAAAGATCGTTGTCAGTGAAATTGGCAAAGGAATATTGGTTGTGGCTGGCGGAGAGATTGACCAGCACGCTAGGGCTCGGCATCCACTGCACTTCTAATTCTGCACCTTCAATTTCCGAGTTACCCGCATTTTGGTAAATCACCACCAGATTGTTGTTGGAGTCGGCATCCACTTGGATCAGTTGCTGGTTGTCGAAATCCATGGTGTAGAAAGCCATGTTGAAGCGCATGGATCGGGCGAAGGCCTCCAGCTTAAAGCCGATTTCCCGATTTTCCACTTCCTCTGGTTCGACTTGTGCGAGTCCGTCGACGCCTTTAGGCTCGAAAAAACCGGATTTGAAGCCGTTGCTCCACGTGCCGTAAATCATCAGGCTGTCAACGCTGTCGGGCAGGGATTCAAACTGATAGGACAGCGAACCCATGGGCGTGATTTTCTCGAAGACGCGGTTTTTACTGTCGGTGCGCAGCGGCGCAGCGGCTTCTGGAAAATCGTGAAAGCCATCGCCATCGGCGTCGGGAAATAAACTCATGGCCAACCCCACGGGATCTTGTAGCCAGGTGCCTAAGAAGGGGTTGAAACCTTCGGCAGCGGGACCAAAGCCAAGACCGGAGGTCAGCAGTCTTTGGCCGACGGCTGCCCTATCGGTACCGCGCACAACCAGATCGGAACTCCGAGTTTCCTCTGTCCAGCGAATGCCCAGGGTGAGTTCCAGTGCTTCGGTGATGTTCCAGGATGACTGTAGAAAGGCTGCGAGGGTTTCGTTTGTTAGATTAAAAGCGGATCTCAATATCGGGTCGACCAGTATGCCCACTACCGGACTCGTGCCCAGCGGGCTGGTAGGCCGGGTCGGGCGGTTGCCTGCTGCAACCGCGGCTAGCGAGGCGGCATCGAGACCATTCAGGGAATTGATTAGTGTGAATTCTTCCGTATTGGTTTCGCGCATCGCAAACATGCCACCGGTGTAGGTGACGGCGCCATCAAAGACCGTGCCGTTGAGTTGCAGTTCCAAGCTGTAGGATTCGCGTTCGCCGTCTTGGGTGGTGAAAGATTCGTTAAAATTCAGCGGCCCGCCATCCTGGTCACTGCTGATTAAGGGGCCTTTGGTCTCGTCACGGGCACCGGCGATGATCTTCATGGACAAGTCATCGTTCAGCTCCCAGTCGATGGTTGTGGCCAGTAGGTAGGTATCCAGCGTGCGATCCATGAGATTGTTCGGGCCCATATTACTTTTTAGGTCGCCGAGCCGTTCGCGGGAGTTGCTGGCACAGTTTTCCTTATAGGCGGTCGGATTGCTGGCGTCGGTGTCGCCGGGCCACATCAGGTAAAGGCCTCGATCCAGCACCGCATTTTCGTTGTTAATCGGTGTGCAGTATGAGCCGGGCAGGCGTTCGTCGATCTTGCCGAAATAGAGTAGCGAATCCACCAGTACCGAGGAGCTGGCCTCCCAGCGCAATTGCCCCAAAAAGGACATCCTGCCTTTGGAGGTGTTTGTTTCGTTCTGTGAGTTGTCTTTGAAAAAACCGTCGTCTTTCAGATAATTAAAAGCGGCGCGGGCGAACAGGTGATCAGTGACCGGAAAATTATAGGCCCCTCGAAGCTGGTGGCGGCGGTAATTGCCGAGTGAACCGTAGAGGTAGCCCTCGTGAGCGTCCTTGGGTTTTTCCAGCGTTAGCACCATGGCGCCACCGGTGGTGTTCTTGCCGAAAAGAGTGCCTTGCGGGCCGCGTAAAACCTGAATGTTCTCTACATCCACGGTATCCATTAGCTGGCCGTCGGCGCGGGGCAGAAAGATATTGTCCAGATAGACACCGACAGTCGGGTCAACGCGCGCAAAGGCGGAGCGCTGTCCAATACCGCGAATATAAATCAGGTTGGATACGCTCTCGGTGATCTCGACACTGGGGATACTTTTGGTCAACTCTCCGATATTCACAATGCCGCGTTCCTGCAGCTCGGCGCCACTGATCGCCGTTACGGCGATGGGGGTTTCCTGCAGCGATTCGCGGCGGCGCCTGGCGGTGACCAACACCTCTTCTAGGCTGGCGCTGGCTTTTTTGGCTCCAGTACCCTTAGCCGTGCTGGCTTCTGTGGTGCTAGTAGGCTGAGCCTGTTCCTGAGCAAGGCTTTGCAGGGGTAGGAGTAGCACGGCGGTAACGACCGTGCCGGCCATCAAAAAAAATCGTGGAGATAAGGCAGTTTTCATATAGCCCTCAATTTTATTATTGGTTATGAGCTTGACTTTAATATGCGGGTATTACGAGCGCTATGCAAGTGCGCTGCCTGTTTTATAGGCAGCCACCGTCTGTGGCATTTTGGAGCGGAGATAGATTGAGCGCCTCGGTGGCAAGGCGCATCATTCGAACCGGTGACAATACGCGGTATAAGCCCATATCGCGGTAGGGCTGAATAAGCGCGAGCGTTGCAGGCGAATCTAACTTGAAATGTGGGGGGGCTATTTCCTTCCACATACTCACAATCTGTCATTGTCCGCTAGGCTATCAGTACAGCGTGCTATTCGCGCGCAGCGCACTGATCTCCGCTTCGGACTTGCCCAGCAGCTCGTGCAATATTTGGTCGCTGTGGGCGCCGAGTTTGGGTCCGGGCCAGCGGGTTGCGCCGGGGGTTTCGGACAGGCGCGGCGTGATCGCGGGAATATGTAGGGTGTCACCGCCGACGCTGACTTCTTCAAACAGGCCGCGGGCTTGGAAATGTGGGTCCTTGAACATATCCTCGACGTTGTAGATCGGGCCCACCGGAACGCGCACTGCCTCGAGTGAGCCGATGACGTCGACGGACTCGCGGGCGCTGCACCAAGCCGCTATGGCAGCATCAATCGCGCGCTCGTGAATCACGCGACCAGCGTTGTCGGCCATTTCTGGATCTTGCGCATAATCGTCCCGGCCAATGGCCTGCATCAGTCGTTTGAATATAGAGTCGCCATTGCCGCCGATCACCACAAATTTCGCATCAGCACAGCGATAAGTGTTGGTGGGCACTATGCCGGTCACCGTCGTCCCCGCAGGCTGGCGGATCACCCCGGCGCCGCTGTACTCGGGAATCACGCCTTCAAGCAAATTAAACATCGACTCGTACAGGGCCACATCCACAACTTGGCCGCCGGCGCGATTGCGCAGCTTGGCGGTGAGTGACATTAATATGCCTATGACGGCATGCAGGGAGGCAATGCTGTCGCCAATGCTCAAATTGGGCCGCACCGGGGCTTCGTTCGGAAAACCGTTCAGATAGCGAAATCCGCTGATACCTTCGCAGACTGAGGCAAAGCCCGGCTTCTCGGCGTAGGGGCCGGTTTGGCCGTAGCCGGAGATGCGTGTGTAAATCAGTCCCGGGTTGTCGGCTTTGAGATCGCCCGGGCCCAAGCCCCACTTTTCCATGACACCGGGACGGAAGTTTTCGACCAGCACGTCACATTTGGCGGCCAGCTCTCGCACCACCGCCTGGCCCTCGCTCGTTTTGAGGTCTAGCGCGATGGATTTTTTGTTGCGACCGAGGCTGTACCACCACAACGAAGTGTCGTCTTTCATGACGCGCCAGCGACGGATGGGGTCGCCCTCGGGCGGCTCGATTTTAATAATCTCGGCGCCAAAGTAACCGAGGATCGATGCCGTAAACGGTCCGGCCAGTAGCTGACCCAGTTCCAGTACGCGTATGCCCGCTAGCGGTCCGTTAGCATTCGGTGTATCGGTCATGAAGTCTCTCCAGAATAAGCAGCGAAATTTTACGCGCTGCTTGCGTTAAGAGCCACCCATTACCTCCTTGATATTCATATACCCCCTGGGGTATCGTGGGTAGGCCGGCTAGGAGAAGCAGATATGGCAGATTGGCCCGACAAGAAGCAGGACATGCTGTTGCGCTTGCGCCGCGCCGAAGGGCAGATGCGGGGTATTCATCGATTGGTTGAGGAAGAGGCCGATTGCGAAAAAGTCGTACAGCAAATGGCGGCAGTTCGCCGAGCCTTGGATAAAGTATTTTACAAGGCGGTGAGTTGCGCGCTGGAGCGTGAGCTCGGCGAGCAGTTAGTCAAGCCCGGCAGTATTGAAAAATACACGCAATTATTAGCGAAGTACGGCTAATAATTGTTTGATCAGGAATCCGGCACCTAGACCTACTTACTCACCACTGTCAAAGGCGGAGAAGACATTCTCATTGATCCCGTTGTTGATCAAGTCAAGCGCTATCTGCAGCTGCTGGGTGATCTTGAGTTGCGCTTGCAGTACGCCATCGACACCCACACCCACGCAGATCATGTGACGGCTCTGGGTGAGCTTCGTGATGAAACAAATTGCGTGACTATTATGGGCGAGTTCACCGAGGCCAAGTGTGTTTCCGAAACGGTCGGCGACGGCGATCTGATTGCCTTGGGCGACATAGAGCTTCGCGCGATTTTTACGCCGGGTGACACCAATTAGTCGTTCAGTTTTTATCTTCAATCCGGTGGTATTCCCGCCGTTTTTACTGGGTATTCTCTGCTGATTCGCGGGAGCGTGCGCACGGATTTTCAAGGTGGAGATCCCGGTAAAAGTTGGGATTAGATAAATGGTAAGTTGTTTACCCTCCCCGAGGACACGCTGGTTTACCCGGGCCGCGATTACAAGGGTTGGACTCGATCCGGTATCGATGAAGAGAAACGCTGCAATCCACGTTTGGCCGGTAACAGTCGAGCCGACTATATCGACATTATGAATACACTAGATTTGCCCGACCCGAAAATGATGGATGTGGCGATTCCGAAAAACTTGGAATGCGGAAAGTTTTCAATTTCTGTCTAAGGCTTGTCGCTGTGTTGTGTGCGTTAGAGGCCGCGCCCCTATTTATTCGAGATGCCTCAGGCATTCAAATTACTGCTGGAGATGTAAATGGAAACTGTCTTTACCCCGTGGCCGGCTCTGGTCGGCGGTTTAATGATAGGAGGCGCAGCCGTGTTGCTGCTGTGGCTTAACGGCAAGGTCGCCGGTATCTCCGGCATTGTCGGCACTGCACTGACCGACTTCAGTCCGGCGTCTCATTGGAGGTGGTTTTTTATTGTTGGGCTGCTCGCCGGTGGAGGCCTTGCCTTGCACCAATGGGTAGGCGTTGATGCAGTGGTCATGCGTGCAGCAACACCCACTCTGGTAGTTGCTGGAGTTCTCGTTGGCTTTGGCACTCGCCTCGGGTCGGGTTGCACCTCCGGGCATGGCGTCTGCGGTATCGGTCGGCTATCACCGCGATCGATTGTGGCGACAGTTGTATTTATGACCGTGGCCGTTGCGACAGTTTTCGTTCAACGCCATGTCGTGGGAGCCTAATTTATGAAACAAGGATTCGCAGCGTTGCTGAGTGGCTTGTTGTTTGGCGCCGGCCTGGCGGTGTCGGGCATGTTAATTCCCGACAAGGTGCTCAACTTTCTTGATATCGCCGGGCACTGGGATCCCAGTCTGGCGCTGGTAATGGGTGGCGCCATTCTGGTCACACTCCCCGGCTATTTCTTGGTGACTAAGCGCGAACGCCCGCTGTTTGCCAAAGGTTTTAGCGTACCCTTAACAAGGGCTATTGATGGCAGATTGATAGGGGGCGCCGCGTTGTTCGGGGTAGGCTGGGGTCTGAGCGGATTGTGCCCGGCTCCGTCGCTGGTAAACATCACCTCGGGTTTAAGCGCTGTGCTGGTGTTTGTCGCGGCGATGCTGGCGGGCATGCTGCTGCACAAAGCGTCGCGATTGTAGTCGCCAACGAATCTCGGGCTTGTATCGCGGTCGCAGAAGCGCGTACATTGTCGGGGATGATGATAGAGAATTCCTATGGTGCACCGACCGACACTCAAGCAGCTTAATTACCTTTGCGCGGTTGCGAAACACCGGCACTTTGGTCAAGCGGCCAAATCTTGCCACGTATCGCAGCCAACCTTGAGCGCGGGTATTAGCGAGCTGGAAGACAATCTTGGCGTGTTGTTGGTCGAGCGGGACAACAAAAGTGTCTTGCTGACAGAGGTCGGGCGGGATGTCGTCGCCCGTGCGCAGCGTATACTGACCCACGTTGACGATTTGGTGGCCTTGGTGGAATCGTCGGGAAAACCCTTTTCGGGTAGCCTCCACCTCGGTGTTATACCGACGATTGCCCCCTTTCTATTGCCAAAAATCTTGCCGCGATTTCGAAAAAAATATCCGGATTGCCAGTTGTTCATCCGTGAAGACCTGTCTGTAAACTTGCTTAGGCGACTGCGCGAGGGCGAGCTAGACGTGGTGCTGCTCGCGCTGCCCTATCCCACCGACGGGCTGGATGTAGAGCACTTGTTCAACGATGAGTTTTTGCTGGCCTATTATGACGAACATCGGCTGGCTAAAAAAACGCCACTGGTAAGCGGCGATTTGCGTGGCCAAGATGTGTTGTTGCTGGAAGATGGTCACTGCCTGCGTGATCATGTGCTAGAGGCATGCCGTCTAAATGATCGTGAGATGGCCGCGCCTTTCCAGGCCACCAGCTTAAATACGCTGGTGCAAATGGTGGCGAATAGTATTGGCGTGACCTTGTTGCCGCGAATGGCGCTGGATGGGAAATTGCTGGCGGGCACGCAGGTAAAAACCCGTGCCTTTGAGCAGGAAACCGTGCAGCGTTCCATTGGCTTGTGCTGGCGCAAGAACAGCCCGCGCAAAGAAGAGTTTCATTTGCTCGGCGATCTGATTGCTCAACACCGCAGTTGAATCACAGTTATTCCACTGCGATGCCGTAGTAGTTTGTGTAGCGCTTGAAACTTTCGCGCAAGCCCGCCTCGGTTAGGCCAAAGTTTTCCATAGAATAGCTGTGTTTGCCAAACTTGCCCTGATGTTTGCTGTCTAGATAGCCAGAAATTTTTGCCGGCATGTCGTCGGTAAAAGGTAAGTTGAAATGCTTGTAAATACGCTTGATAGATTCCACCGGTGTATCGATCAGTTCGCGTAGTTGAATGTCGGCAATTTGGCTGTCAGGCAGGCTACCATTTTCACGCTGAGTGATCACATTTTCCATGGCAAACTGAAAGCCAAAGGCAATTTCCTGACCGACCGCTAGCGAGTTCACGCTATCGCTGCGCTCCCAGCGTAAGGTGCTGGTGATGCTCGCGGTAGACGGAATACACTTCACCGGATCGCGGTGGGTATGAATGATGCGCACATCCGGATACACCTCTTTCACCACATCCAGAAAGGCCAAGTGTGCGGGCGATTTCAGCAGCCACGTACGATTTTCCGGCTCGCCAACTTGCATGGTTTGCAAAATACGTTTGTGCCAACGGTAGGCGTTGAGAAAATAGCCTTGCTCCATGCGCCAGCTATTCCAGCTTGGCATATCGGCGACCATGCCCCAGTAGTCAGCGTGGTAGTCGGTGGACATAAAAATCAGGCACTCGGTGGGCAGCTCGGCGCCGAAGTCGTGCATGCTGCGAATTTCCGGTTGAATGTCGACCCATAGCTCGGCCTCACATTTTGCCTTTTCAATGCGAGCGGTTTTTTCCTCAGGGGAATTCAGCGGCAGCGGGTCCAGACATTTCCATGTGTAGGGCAGGTGAAACTGCGGATCCTGTGACAGGGTTTCTTGGAGGATGGAGGTGCCGGTACGGGCGGCGCCGGCAATGACGATGGGCGCCGTTACCGGGGATTCAAGAACTTCAGGATGCTGTTTCCAAACATCGGCAAGTCGCAGCCTTACCTGCAAGGTTCGCAGCAATTCAGCGCGCACCAGCAGGCGGCCAAGCGTGTTTAGCTTGGCTTCATTATTTAAGCTCCACAGGAGCTTGTCATAGGCCTCGCGCCAAGGGAAATCGCCAAAATCGCTGAGACCTGTCAGTTGGCAGGCCTGCGCGACGAGCGTCTCGCCATCCAGCGGTAACAGCGACTCGGCGCCGCCGGCGGCTGCGCCTAGATTGTTGAAATGTTTAACCCAGGCTGGGCGAATTAGTTGGCTCATTGTTCTAGCTCTTATTGTGTTTTAAGTCTGAGCTGCGTTCAGCGCAATGCCTGCGGCCACGCCGAATAAGTATTACAGTTCTGCCATCACTTTCTTAAGAACTGTCGTCGCAAAGTTTTCTTCAATCTGATCTTCTTGGCCTTGGGCCACCATAATGCGACTCATGATCAGGCCGTAACGCAGCCCGGCGTATACCCAGTAATATTGGTAATGCTCGCCGCTAAAGCCGGACGTTTTTTCCCAGAGGGCCAGGGTTTTTTCATAGCTGGGCAGACCGTCGAGGCGCGGTATACCCAAACCGTCGGAAAAGAAATAGTCTAGGTAGTTCCACCACGCAATGTCCTGTACGGGGTTGCCCAGCGTGATCATTTCCCAATCGAGCATCGCGCTAACGCTTTTACAGTCTTGGGCAAACAGCATATTGCCGATGCGGGAATCACCCCAGCTCAGGCCGAATTCTTCGCTTTTGGGCTGATTGTCTAATAGCCACTGCATAGCGGGATCACAAATGCTGTGGGCGCGACCTTCTAGCGCCCACTCGCCGTAATTTTTCCAGTAGGCTAATTGCTGCTGCAAAGGGTTGGCGCCGAGTTCGGGGCGCTCCAGAAAGCCAAAGCCGAGGGCTTTGTAGTCGCGGCATTGTCGGTGGAAGCTGGCCATGGTGTCGACGCCGGCATTCCACAGGCTTTCGCGCTCGGCGGGGCCAATGTCGTGCATCATCCAGCCGTCCATGCTGTAGGGAGGCATATCCGGCGGCACGCGGCCGTCGGCTTTTTTCATAATGTAAAAGCCGGTACCCAGAACCGAGGCGTCCAACTCAAGGCCGAGTAATCCCGGCGCGGGTATATCCGTTTTACTGCCTACAATATCCATTGCCCGATATTGGACGGATAGATCGTACTCGGGAAAAACCGGGCGCTCTATTTCCGGCTGGAGCCGACCCACGCAGCCTTCGCTAAATTGCGTGCCGTCTTTTGTGTATTTCACGTCGAACAAGAGGGTGACGTTGGACATGCCGGTTGTTTCGGGAATTTTTAGCTCGGCAATGCTAACGGCGCCGTCGCTTTGCAGTTTGTCGGCAAACCAGGTTTCCAGCTTACGGCGGGTACCATCGATATCTTCAACTAGGGGGGTGGGGCGTTCGCTGTCCATGGGAGCCTCCAGCGTAATGGGAATTTGCATTATTTCCGCTGGAGCTTAGCAACAAACTTTACGATCGTATAGTGAAAAAGAGTTAAGCTTGGGCAGCCAGATCTCGCTCTACCCAGTCCAGCCGGTCTTGCCCAAAGAACAGGGTGTCGTTCACAAACAGCGCGGGTGCGCCAAACACGCCGCGCGCGATGGCTTCGTCGGTATTGGCTATAAGACTGGTTTTTACCGGCGCACTGCTGGCAAGGCTAAATACTGGGTCTGGGTCCAATCCGCCAGATTGCAGTACGTCAGCGACGATGTCGGCCTGGATCATATCGAGTCCTTTAACCCACAGCGCGGGAAAAACTGCATTGAGATAGGCGTCTAGTTGGCCGAGTTGTTGACAGGCGATGGCGCCGCGCATCAGCTGTAGGGTATTGATCGGGAAGAAGGGGTTGAACTGCATGGGCACGCCATAGCGCTGCGCATAGCGCGCTAGATCGGCCTGCATAAACGTACCTTTGGCGGGAATCATAAGCGGCGATTGGTTGCCGGTGGCCTTGAATACGCCGCCCAATAGCATGGGCTTCCAGATGATTTGCGCCTGCTGGCGCTGGGCAATGCTGGGGAGTTGGGTCCAGGCGAGGTAACTCGCGGGGCTGCCGACATCGAAAAAGCATTCTACGGTTTTACTCATGGGCTGATTTCCTAAAAAGTTTCCATCCAGGGACGCAGGTCAAGTTCGTGCGTCCAGCAATCGCGGGCTTGCTGGTGCAGTTGCCAGTATTGCTCGGCGATATGTTCGGGGTTGAGAATGCCGCCCTGCTCCTTGCGAGCGTAGGTCTCGGGAAAAGTGCTGCGAATAAAGTCGGTATCGATAGCGCCGTCGATGATGGTGTGCGCGACATGGATGCCCTGCGGGCCCAGTTCACGCGCCATGCTCTGGGCCAGCGCGCGCAGGGCAAACTTGGCGCTGGCAAAGGCACTGAAACCGCTGCCCCCGCGAACCGAGGCGGTGGCACCGGTAAAGATAATGGTGCCGCGCTTGCGCGCTAGCATGACTTTGGCGGCTTCTCGTCCGGCGAGAAATCCGGCTAGGGCGCCCATTTCCCAAACCTTGCGGTATACGCGCTCAGTCGTCTCGGTGATGCTGAAATGAACATTGGCGCCGATATTGAAAACCACGACGTCGATATCGCCAAATTCGCGTTCGAGCGCCTCGAACAGCTGACTGGTCGCCTCTTCACTGCGGGCGTCGCAGCCAAAGGCTAAAGCCTTGCCGCCATCGGCTTCGATAGACGCGACTAACGCGCTCAGCGATTCCTTCTTGCGGCGGGTGACGCAGCTGATGAAACCCTCGCGGGCAAAGCGTCTAGCGATGGCGCCGCCAGTAGCATCCCCTGCACCAATGATCAGGGCCAGTCTGTCTCTGCTCATACCTGCCTCCGTGGTTTTCGTTTAAAACGAGAGCGCCAGTAGATTCCTTGAAAGTCGGTCGGCTGGCAAGTGCAGATAAGCGCAACGAAAGAGAGGCGGCTCCGCAGCTAGGGCTTAAAAGGGTAAAGTGAAGTTTTATTGAATCGCGGGAGCCCGCAATGAACCTATTGACCACTGGGGTTTTGATCTGGTCTATTACGCATTTTTCCATCCGACTGGCGCCGGGTGTACGTACTGGCTTGATCGAGCGGGGGGGCGTTTTCCCTATCAGGGTTTGTTCTCGTTACCTATGGTGGCGAGTCTCTATTGTTTAGTGGTGGGCTGGAAAGCGATGGGGCCAGGCGCGCCGCTTTATTTTATACCTTGGGCGAAGCCGGTCTCGTTAACCTTGATGGCGGTTGCCGTCTGTTTGTTTATTGCCGCGAACGCGCCGACCGACATTAAGCGCTACTTGCGCCATCCCCAGCTCACCAGTGTGGTGCTGTGGGCGATTGCACACTTGCTGGCTAACGGTGATATGCGTTCACTGATCTTATTTGGCGGTTTGGGGCTGTGGGCGCTGATCGAGATGCCGCTGATTAATCGCGGAGCGGGCGCATGGAATAAGCCTGCGGCCTTTCGCGCGACCACAACCGGTGTGCCTAATGCGATTGGCCTGGCGGTATTTGCAGGGCTTATATTCGCCCACCCGTGGCTATCCGGGGGCGCGCTGTTTTAGTCGGGGCGCCACACCAGCTCTAGCCGGTCTTCCGCGCTGGTGTAGTTTCCGTGGTAAATGCCAAAGCGATTTTCTCGTGCTTCGCGGTAGGCGGTTTTAACCGCGAAGTTGGCACTGGGATAGGCGACCTCGTCCCAGTCGATTTCGTCTTCGCTAAAGAAACCGACATCCAGCGATTCCTGACCGCAGGCACAATACTCGCTTGGCACCTGTGCTTGAAAACTCAAGTAGACCTCGCTGATAAAGTCGATTGAACCAATCATATAAGGCGTCAGTTGCTCGGGGGGAACGACCACGCAGGTTTCTTCCCGTAGCTCTCGGGCGGCGGCTTCACGCAGGCTTTCCCCATTTTCCATAAAGCCAGCGGGTATCGCCCAGTGGCCTGCCCGGGGAAGGTTACCGCGCTTCATCCACAGCAGTTTATCGCCGCAGCGAATAAAACAGGCGACCAGAACTTTAGGTCCGGGGGGCAGAGTCAAATGCCCATTCTCGCAGAGCATGACTTCGCCGCGCCCCTGATGGGATGCGGCGGTCAACGCGCACCCGCATTCGGGACAAAACTTTGCGCGCGCTTGATTCACCGACCGGCTCCGGAGTGCATGGCTCAGGTCGCTAGCTTGGTATGCTCGCCTTCGCTGTGGGCGATGATGGCGGTGGCGCAGCTGTCGCTGAACACGTTAACCGAGGTGCGCATCATGTCGAGTACGCGGTCAGTAATCATTAGCAGGCCGATACCTTCCAGTGGGATGCCGATCACGCCCAGGATGATGGAAATGGCGACCAAGCTGGCTGCGGGTATGCCGGCGACGCCTATCGAGGTCAGCAGTGCTACCACCACAATGGTGAACTGCTGCGTGTAGGTCAGATCAAAACCGAAGGCTTGGGCAATGAAAATTGCCGCCACGCATTCGTACAATGCGGTGCCGTCCATATTCACGGTTGCGCCCAGCGGTAGCACAAAGCCTCGCACCCGCTTTGACACACCGGCCTCTTCGAGACATTCCATGGTGATCGGCAGGGTGGCGGAACTGGAGGCAGTTGAGAAGGCGGTTAGCAGCGCGGGTGACATGGCCCGGTAGTGTTTTGCCGGGCTGATACCGCCGAGAAAACGGAGCAACAGTGGCATGGTGATGAGGCTGTGAATCCCTAGCGCCAATACCACAGTAATAAAAAATAGCAGCACTGGCTGGAAGCTGGCAAAGCCGGTTTCACTCACGGTTTTGGCGACCAGCCCGAACACCCCCAGCGGCGCAAATTTCATCACCCATAGGGTGATCAGCGTCATGATATCCATGATGCCCGTCCAAAAATCGCGCACGACTTCGGTTTGCTTAGAGCGGCTGCGTGCCAAGAAAAAGCCAAACAGCAGGCTGAAAAATATCAGGCCCAGCATTTGCCCCTCGGCCGCCGCGGCAATAATGTTGGGCGGCACCATGCGGATAAAGACCTCAACCACATCGGCGGTACTTTTGCCTTCGACCTTGGCCAGCACCTCGGCAACAGATTCGTCACCGCTGAGCGCATCGGCAAGGCCGGAGCCGACACCGGGTTCCATAATGTTAACCATGGTAAGGCCAACCAGAATGGCCAGTAAACTGCTGCCGAAATAAAACAGCAAGGTTTTTCCGCCCAGTGAACCTATGCCCTTTTCATCGCCAATATTAGCGATGCCGCTGATGATAGATGCGGTGACCAGCGGTACGATAATCATTTTGAGGGCGTTCAAAAACAGTGTGCCGAGAAAGCCGTAGGCGGCGTGATAGCGCACACCGAATAGCGACGCCTCGGTGCCGGTGAGACTGCCAGCAATAATGGCAAGGGCGATGGCGATGGCGATTTGCCAGTGAAGCGCGACTTTTTTCATGGAATGGGCAACGTTCTGGACAGACATTGCACTTTACCTTGCGGCAGAGCTTGGTGCCACTTAACGTAGCGGACGCAGCCGCCTGCCATAATCGACCG
>JBLHMO010000074.1:0-16161 GCA_047622145.1 Paracoccaceae bacterium
ACACAAAAGCGAACACTAGGCTGAAATCAATTTGAAGCGTCGACGCGTGATGGCCTCTGCGCTCGCCTACGACAAACCCAATACATCACGCATGTCGTAGCGACCAGCGCCCTGATTTGCCAGCCAGCCGGCGGCGCGTACCGCACCGCGTGCAAAAGACATGCGCGAACTGGCTTTGTGTGTGATCTCCACGCACTCGCCTTCGGCAAAGAAAGACACAGTATGATCACCCACTACGTCGCCACCGCGCACTGTTGCGAAACCGATGGTCTCACGCTTACGCGCGCCGGTCTGACCTTCTCGACCGTAAACGGCCACTTTTTTCAGATCGCGACCCAAGGTGTCAGCAACCACTTGCCCCATACTGAGCGCAGTGCCTGAGGGCGCATCGATTTTATGACGGTGATGGGCTTCCACAATTTCAATATCGACATCATCACCCAATACCCCGGCAGCCATTTCAAGTAATTTGAAACACAGATTTACGCCGGTGCTGAAGTTGGATGCCTGACACACGGCGATAGCGTTGGTGTATGCCGCTAGTTGAGCTTTTTGTTCTAGATCGAAGCCGGTGGTTCCGATCACCATCTTCTTGCCCGCCACGCCACAAGCTTTGGCATTAGCCAGCGTTGCCCCCGGCACGGTGAAATCGATCAGCACGTCGAAGTCGTCAATAACATCATTGATGTCGCCAGCGACGCTTACGCCATTGCGACCTTGCCCCGCCAGTTCTCCGGCATCGACCCCTATCAAACTGCTATCAGCTCGCTCTAAGGCTGCAGTAAGTTCGCAGCCTTCGGCTAACGCGATGGCTTCTATCAGGGTTTTACCCATGCGGCCGGCAGCGCCGGTGACAGCAATTCGGGTGATCATTGTGAGGGCCCGTGTGGTTTGTATGTTTGCAGATAGTGTAATTGATTTTGAAACTTAGGTTTTACTGTTTTGGCCGGACATCAGATGTCCGGCGCTAAACAAAGAAGCCTCGATTTGAATTTTGCGTCAGACCCCTAGCGTTAGACGTCCGACCCAAGTCCCTTAAATCTTCAAATCGTCAATAAAATCCTTCACACCATCAAACCAGGTTTTATGCCGGGGAGCGTGAGAATCACCCTCTAAACTGCGCTGAAATTCTTCCAGCAAACCTTTCTGCCTTTTATTGAGATTAACAGGGGTCTCGACCACAACTTTACACAGCAAGTCGCCCACCGCACCGCCGCGCACAGGCTTGATGCCCTTGCCACGCAAGCGAAACAGTTTACCGGTTTGGGTTTCTGGCGGAATTTTCAGTTTGACCCGACCATCTAGCGTCGGCACTTCCAACTCGCCGCCCAGTGCCGCGTCGGCAATGGTAATGGGCACTTCGCAGTACAGGTGTTTACCATCGCGCTCAAACAATGGGTGCGCTTTGACAGCCATCTGCACATACAAATCGCCAGCCGGACCGCCGTCGGCACCGGCTTCACCCTCGCCCGACAAGCGAATGCGGTCGCCGGTATCAACACCGGATGGCACTTTAACCGACAGAGTTTTGGTTTCTTCAACCCGGCCCTGACCCCTACAGCTATTGCAAGGATCGGAAATTGATTTACCCTTGCCATGACAGGCAGGACAGGTTTGCTGCACAGAGAAGAAGCCCTGCTGCATGCGTACTTGCCCTATACCACCACAGGTAGTGCAGGTAACAGGCTTGCTGCCAGGCTTGGCACCACTGCCGTCGCAGGGCTTACAACCCACCAGCGTCGGGATCTTGATTTTCACGGTCGAGCCTTTTACCGCTTGCTCAAGATCAATTTCAAGGGTGTAGCGAAGATCGGAGCCACGCTGCGGGCCACCGCGACCACGGCCACCGCCACCACCACCCCCAAAAATATCACCAAAGACATCACCGAAAATATCGCTGAAGCCGCCGCCACCTGCACCGGCCATGCCATCGACGGCCTCATGACCATAGCGGTCGTAGGCACCACGCTTGTCAGCATCGGAGAGCACTTCATAGGCTTCACTGGCGTCCTGAAAACGCGCTTTGGCCGTTTCATCATCCGGATTTCGGTCCGGGTGATTTTTCATGGCCAGACGTCGGTAGGCCTTCTTCATTTCTGCATCAGAAGCGCCGCGCTCGACACCCAATACTTCGTAATAATCGCGTTTTGCCATGTGTTTTGTCCGTACTACTTTTTTGTATGCTGCCAGCTCAAGCTAAGACGCCGGGCACAAGGCCCGGCGCTTTTGGTCTGACGTCTGAAAGCTTGCCCCGCGAGCGGAGCGAGTGCTTTGGGTACGTCCGACGCTTTTACTTCTTGTCGTCGTCTTTAACTTCTTCAAACTCGGCATCGACAACGTCGTCACCGGCGCCGCCATTGGCACCATCGGGCTGTTCACCACCTTCAGCCTCGGCAGCCTGTTCGGCATACATTTTTTGCGCCAAAGAATTGGAAGCCTCACCCAATTTCTGGGCAGCGGCATCTATGGCTTCCTTGTCATCGCTTTTCGCCGCTTCATCAACGGCTGCTAGCGCTTCTTCGATAGCTGCTTTCTCTTCATCACTGGCTTTATCACCGGCTTCCGCGAGCGTTTTACGCGTTGCGTGGGCCAAACCTTCGGCCATGTTACGCGCCGTTACCAGCTCTTCGAATTTCTTGTCTTCGTCGGCATAGGCTTCAGCGTCGCGCACCATTTGCTCGATGTCTTCATCGTTCAGACCACCGGAAGCCTTGATGACAATAGACTGCTCTTTGTTGGTCGCCTTGTCTTTGGCGGCCACATGCAAGATGCCGTTGGCGTCGATATCAAAAGTCACTTCGATCTGCGGTGTGCCACGCTGTGCGGGCGGAATATCGGCTAAGTCAAAACGGCCGAGTGATTTGTTCTGCGCAGCTTGCTTGCGCTCACCCTGTACCACGTGAATAGTCACCGCAGCCTGGTTGTCGTCAGCTGTTGAGAAAATCTGCGACTTCTTAGTAGGAATCGTGGTGTTTTTCTCAATCAGCGGCGTCGCAATGCCACCCATAGTTTCGATACCCAGAGACAGCGGAGTAACGTCCAGCAGCAGTACGTCTTTCACGTCACCAGACAATACCGCGCCCTGAATTGCAGCGCCCATGGCCACAGCTTCATCGGGGTTTACATCTTTGCGCGCTTCCTTGCCAAAGAACTCAGCCACTTTGGCTTGCACCATTGGCATACGGGTTTGGCCACCGACCAAAATCACGTCCTGAATTTCAGAGGTCGACAAACCAGCGTCTTTCAACGCCACTTTCAGCGGCTCAAGTGAGCGCTGCACCAGATCTTCAACCAGTGATTCCAGCTTGGCGCGGGTCAGCTTGACCACCAAGTGTTTCGGGCCAGAAGCATCTGCGGTGATATAGGGCAGATTGACCTCTGTTTGC
The DNA here is from genome assembly GCA_047622145.1 of Paracoccaceae bacterium. Lineage (GTDB taxonomy): Bacteria > Pseudomonadota > Gammaproteobacteria > Pseudomonadales > Spongiibacteraceae > Litorivivens. Next base: position 3,387 of record JBLHMO010000074.1, read on the forward strand.
TGGCTGGAAGACAGTTCAATTTTGGCTTTCTCAGACGCTTCTTTCAGACGCTGCATCGCCAACGGATCGCCTTTCAAGTCGATGCTGTTGTCTTTTTTGAACTCACTCGACAGGTAGTCGATCAGGCGCATGTCAAAGTCTTCGCCACCCAGGAAAGTGTCACCGTTGGTAGCCAGCACTTCAAACTGGTGCTCGCCGTCTACTTCGGCAATTTCAATGATGGAAATGTCGAAGGTACCACCACCCAAGTCGTAAACCGCGATCGTGCGATCACCTTCCTGGTTGTCCATGCCGTAGGCCAGCGCAGCCGCTGTCGGCTCGTTAATGATGCGCTTAACGTCAAGGCCGGCAATACGGCCGGCGTCCTTAGTTGCCTGACGCTGGGCGTCATTAAAATAAGCAGGAACGGTGATCACTGCTTCGGTAACAGGCTCGCCAAGATAGTCCTCAGCGGTTTTCTTCATCTTTTTCAAAACATCGGCAGACACTTGCGGCGGTGCCATCTTCTCGCCACGCGCTTCTACCCATGCGTCGCCGTTATCGGCTTTAACAATTTTGTAGGGCACCATGCTGATGTCTTTCTGCACGACATCGTCGTCAAACCGACGGCCAATCAAGCGCTTAACCGCGTATAAGGTGTTGTGCGGGTTGGTAACAGCCTGACGCTTGGCGCTTTGGCCGACCAGAGTTTCACCGTCCTCGGTGTAAGCCACAATCGACGGCGTGGTACGCGCACCCTCGGAATTTTCAATTACCTTTACCTTTTCACCGTCGAGGACGGCCACACAGGAGTTAGTTGTCCCGAGGTCGATACCTATGATTCTTCCCATCTTAACTCTCCAGTTCGCCCGCTCGCGGGGCGTAATTCAATTCGAATATGTACTATATATATTGGCGCCAATCAGCTGATTTCAAGAGCGCCGAACAAATTTATCGCTTATTTAGACACCACAACCATGGCCGCGCGTAACAAGCGCTCATTGAGGGTGTATCCCTTTTGCACCACCTTGATTACCGAGTTGGGTTCGGCTCCCGATGCCTCCAGCATAGAAATGGCTTGGTGCAATTGCGGGTCGAAGGGCTCACCTTCTGGGTTGATCGCCTTGAGATGATGGCGTTCCAACATGTCGCTAAAGCTGCGATAGGTCAGCTCAACACCTTCGAGTATGACTTTCATGGCTTCGTCTGTGGCGTCTACTGATTCCAGCGCGCGCTCGAGATTATCGACCACGGGCAACAAATCCTTGGCAAAGCGCTCAACGGCAAACTTGCGGGCATTGTCTGCGTCAATTTCGGCGCGGCGGCGGATATTCTGCGCCTCGGCGGCAGTGCGCAGCGCTTGATCTTTGGCTTCCGCCAACTCCTGCTGCAAGGTCTCTAGTTGCTGTTCGAGACTGGCCGGCGCTTCACTGCCCTCGCCTGAGGCATCATCCGCCATCAACTCTCCCTCGGTGCCCAGCTCTTCAGGCAACTCTGTCGGCAGCTCTGTCGACACTGCCTCGACGGCTGCTTCCTTTTCGCTCGCTTTGTTTTCCTCTGCCACGCTTTCTACTCCATAAATCTTTTGGCCCGCGGCCCAAAACGCCGCTCAGGGGCATGTATGGGGGCGCGCACCAAAAATTCAAGGGGGAAAATTAGAGATAATCAGAAAGGCCTTTAAATACAATAAGCTACAATTTCACTGAACGGGCTTTAAAGCGAGGCTAAGCATGCGTGCAGTCACGTCAACCATCGGAATTACTCGTTCATAAGCCATACGAGTCGGCCCAATAACCCCCAGCACGCCGAGCGGCTGCCCCTCCTGAAACTGATACGGCGCCGTAATGACACTGAAATCGCCAAAGACCTCGTAACCCGACTCCTCGCCAATAAAGATTTGCACCCCGTCGGCCAGCAGGCAGCGATCAACCAAATCAAGAATATCCTTCTTGCGCTCGAAGGCATTGAACAACTCGCGCATCTTGTCCAGGTTGTCAGGCGTAGCTGAGTCCAGCAACTGCTTCTCACCGGCCAGAACGTACGTTGCCCGCGCCTCGCCCTCAATATCTAGGGCACGGGCGGCGAGGTCTAGAGACTCCTGCAAATACCGATCGATATGATCCTTGTCGGTGCGCATGGCCAACAGCAGCGAGTCGCGAATACTATCCAGTTCACGGCCGCTGTAGAGCTGGTTAATGTAGTTCGAGGCCTCTTTCAGCTCGATTTCACTGAATTCTCGCTGCGTGTGAATGACACGGTTCTGCACGTCTTTCTCGTTCACGACCAAAATCGCGAGTATGCGCTTGCCTGATAGAGGCAAAAATTCAAGCTGCCGCAGCGACAGCCGCTGCGGACTCGGCATAGTGACTAGTCCCGCTTGCTTTGTAAGGCTGGACAGCAATTGTGAGGCCGACGCGACCAGCTCATCAGCTGACTTCTCGGCATCCAGCTCAAGCCTAAGATTCGTCAGTATATGTGCTTCGAGCGGCGACACCGTTACCAGCGTATCGACAAAAAAACGATAACCATGCTGGGTTGGAATGCGCCCCGCCGAGGTGTGCGGCGATAGCACATAACCCCGATCTTCAAGCTCAGCCATGATATTGCGAACCGTGGCGGCACTGACGGGCAAGCCGCTGTCTTGCAACAGCGTTTTCGACCCCACCGGCTGACCATCGCGGATATAACGCTCAACCAGCACTTTCAGCAAACGCTGGGCGCGGCCATTCAACACTGCAGTCACCATTACTATTCCCGATACCGCTTAGACAGCATTTTAGCGCCGGTACAAAATATTACCAACGCGGGTATTGCCGGAACAAACCCTTATACTGTATAAATAAACATGCTTATTTAAATAACCAGTGTTCCGCGCGGAATTTGCTCCACTGGGCACCGCTTATCAACCAGCAACTATCAACCCGGGGACCTCCATGCTAACCCAGCTCTGTATCCGTAACTATGCCATAGCCGAGTCATTGGATATTGAACTCGAAAACGGCATGACGGCGCTCACCGGTGAAACCGGCGCAGGCAAGTCCATCATGCTGGACGCGCTTGGCCTGGCTCTCGGTGACCGCGCCGACCCCGGCATTGTCAGGCACGGCACCGACAAGGCTGAAATCAATGCCCTGTTTGACGTCCGTATAGTCCCCTCGGCTCTCGCCTGGCTCACATCGCGCGATCTCGACGCTGGCGACGACTGCGTACTGCGGCGGGTAATCACCGCCGAGGGTCGCTCTCGGGCCTACATCAACGGCCAGCCCGCTACGCTTCAGGATGTGCGCGAACTGAGTGAGCAGCTAATTGATATCCACAGCCAGCATGAACACCAGTCGCTACTAAAAAGGGATTACCAACGTCAACTACTTGATACCTGTGCCGGCGCACTGACACTGGCAGACACCGTGGCCGAGACCGCCCGCGCCCATCAAAGCGCCCAAAGCACCCTATCATCGCTATGCGGGCAGCGCGATGAGCAATCGGCGCGCTCACAATTGCTGCAGTACCAACTTACCGAACTGGAGACCTTAAGTCTTACACCCGGCGAAGTGGAATCACTGGAAGATGAACAAAAACAACTGGCCAACGCCGAGCAGCTGCTCGCAGCGAGTGATCACGCCCTCAACCTCTGCAAAGACGGTGAGGTAAACGCCCTTGGCATTTTGCATCAAGCGCTGTCGTCACTGCGGGCCAGCCCTGTCAAAGTCCGCCAGCAAACCAGCGCTGAGGAGTTGTTAAAAACGGCGGTAATACAGATAGAAGAAGCAAGCCAGGAACTGCAACATCATCTGGATCGTGAGGAAGCGGACCCCGCCAAGCTCAACGAAATTCAGGAGCGCCTAGATAGCATTTACCAAATATCCCGCAAACATCACTGCAAACCCGAACAATTGCCCGAATTGCAGGCTCAGCTTCAAGAAGAGCTGGATAACATCCAAGGCAGCGATGAGCGACTAGATCAGCTCAAGACAGAACTAAAAGCACTTGCTGCGAACTATCAAGTAGCTGCCGAGAAATTGAGCCAGAAACGACGTAAGGCCGCCACCAGTATCAGTAAAAAAGTAGAAACACAATTAGCCGATCTGTCCATGGCCAACTGCCACTTTGAGATTGCCCTGAGTGCCATCGACAAGCAGGCAGATAGCCGTGATCATTTACCTCTTCACGGTCTTGAAGATGTCAACTTTTTGATCAGTACCAACCCCGGCAGCCGCCCCGGCCCACTGAACAAAATCGCTTCTGGCGGTGAATTGTCCCGAATCAGCTTGGCGATCCACGTTGTCAACGCACAGGCTGTGACGGTGCCCACTATCGTATTTGACGAAGTAGATGTGGGTATCGGTGGCGCGACGGCCGAAGTCGTGGGTGGTTTACTGCAGTCGCTAGGCAAAACCACACAGGTTCTATGCGTGACGCATCAGCCGCAAGTGGCCAGCCAAGCCGACCATCATATAAAAGTAAGTAAGCAAAGCGACAGAAAATCGGTGAAGACCCAGCTGCACCAGCTAGATGAAAACGAGAAAATTGACGAAATCGCGCGCATGCTCGGCGGCGTGGCGATTACAGAAAATACGCTCGCGCATGCTCGCGAGATGGTGACCACGGCACATTAGAGGCGGAGAACTGCGCTTGACGCTTGACAAAGAATACCTATTCACCCACAAAAAAGCCGGCGCTTAGGCCGGCTTTTCTGTGTTGACTACAGATCTCAAACGGCTATTTCTTGGGCCGCACGTACAGCACCAAGCTGTGGTCCAGCAGCTCAAAGCCCATATCGGAGGCAATCTCCCGCTGGCGTTTTTCTATTATCTCATCGCAGAACTCAACGACTTCTCCGGTGTCCAAACGAACCATGTGGTCATGGTGATCGCCTTTGGCCAGCTCAAATACGGAGTGTCCACCCTCAAAATTATGGCGAACTACCAAGCCAGCTGTCTCAAACTGGGTCAATACGCGATATACGGTGGCAAGACCCACCTCCTCACCGGACTCCATCAGGGCGCGGTAGACATCCTCAGCACTGAGATGTTCGCTATTCCCCTCAGACTGCTCCAGCAGCTCGAGAATTTTAACCCGCGGCAAGGTTACCTTCAGCCCGGCTTTTTTCAGCTCCTGATTTTCGACGGACATGCTTAACCCCTTAGCGTTGACGTAACTATTGCGCTATTATCCCACGCCTTTACCAACGATGAAAGTTAAAGACCTGATGATGAAAAAAGCAGTTGCACTACTCGCCATTCTCGCGCCGCTCTTTGCCTGCAGTACTTTGGAGTTTCCCGGTGTGTACCGCCTACAAATTGAGCAGGGCAATATTGTCGACGAGGAAATGGTCAAGCAACTCGAGCCCGGCATGTCGACCAGCCAAGTAGAATTCATTCTCGGAACGCCGCTTATTCGCGACAGTTTCAGCCCCAATCGCTGGGACTATCTGCATATGGTTCGCCGGCCAGACAACAGCACCGAGAAACAGCGCCTAACAATCTATTTCGATGAGGGCGTGCTCAGTCACTACGAAAGTACCATTAAGCCTACCCCAGTAGCAGAAGTAATGACCGAGCAAGAAGAAGTCGAACTGGAAAATGAAGAAGCCGCGGTTCCCGCACCGGCCAAGCCCAAGCAGCAAGCCGCGACAAAGACACCACCCATGAGGCCCCGTTAACGGCGGCCTTCAGCTTCCTGACGCGCTTTTACCTTAGCCGCGCGCTGCTTGCGCACTTCTTTCGGATCTGCAATCAGCGGCCGGTAAATTTCCACCCGATCGCCATCAGCCACCTCGGTCTCGTTCGGCTTGGCGACTACCTTACCAAATACACCCAAATTGGCCTTCGCCAGATCTAAGCCTTCAAACTGGGCATCCAAACCTGACTTCAAGGCAACATCGCGCACCGATGAACCTGCCGGCACCTCCAGCGCAACGATCTGCTGTTTTGTTGGAGTGGCGAATACCACTTCTACGTGAACTATTACATCAGCCATAAATCGATTTCGCTCGCTTAACCATCGCATCCACCATGGTGTTGGCGGCGCTATTGAACATTTGCTTGGCGGCCACACTGAGCACAGCGTTACTCAGCGTGAAGTTTAGGAACAAAGACACCTTGCAGGCCTTATCGTTGAGAGCCAGCAATACCCAGCGTCCCACAAAGCTTTCGAAGGGACCATCGACCAGCTCAAGACGAATTTCGCTAGGTCGTCTAAGGGTATTGTTGGTGGTGAAGCTTTGACGAACCCCACCCCGCGACAAATCCAGACGCGCCACCATGGCGCACTCGTCCTCGGACAGCACCTGCGCACCAATGCAGTCTTCTATAAACTGCGGATACCGCGACACATCATTAATCAGGTCATATACCTGATCCGCAGAATATGGCAGCAATGCACTACGGCTTATCCTCGTCATCGAAAGCTCAAAATCCGTTAAAACCCCTGATAGATAGACAGCAACAAAATGGCTAAAATCGCCGGGGGCGCAATATACCGCAAAAGCCGGCGCCAAATCCAAAAGGTTCTGTCGCTACAATAATACAGCTCATCCCGCATCTGCACCTCGCGCAACATCCAGCCTGCATAGAGGGTCAAGCCCAATGCACTCAATGGCAGCAGGTAATCCGCTGCTATTCGATTCAGGGCATACAACCAAAACGCCTCACCCGGCGCCGCAACGTCCAACACAAGCGCCAAGCCTGCCCCCCAAAGCAGAAGGCACAAACTCAAAGCGGCAAACCACCGGTACAGCGGCGTTTTCTCCACCAGCCAAGCAATGCTCGGCTCCAGCAAGGCAAGCGCGCTACACAGCATCACCATCGCCAGCAGTATAAAAAACATACTGCCCACCAAATCACCAAACAATATATTGCCAAACACATAGGGCAAACTGATAAACAGCAGCGCCACACTATTGCCCGGCTCAATATTGTGATCAAGCACCAGCGCGTACACACAAACACCGGCGACCAGAGCAGCAAGCGTATCGATCACCGCAACCGCAAACACCTGCCGGGAAATTGAGCGACCGTCGGGAAAGTAGGCCCCGTAAATCATCATCGCTCCGACACCGATACCCAGCGTGTAAAATGCCTGCCCCAGCGCGGATACCAGTGCGTCCCGCCCAAAATCTTCGCGCCGGACTTCAAACATCCAGCGCAAGCCCGCACCCAAATCGCCCAACTCGAAAGCCGCATAGAGTGTGGCGACCAACATAATCAATATCAGCGGCACCAGCAGCCGCAGCAATTGGCCCGTCAGCCGGGTCATTTTGAACATGGCCAATGGCGCCAGCACCAGAAAAAAACCCGTTAAGCCCTTCGCCATTTCCTTGCTGGAAGATATATAGGTACCGAAGTACTCGCCGGCGAATTCAATACTGGTAGCTTCAAGCTTCGCGTCCCCCAAGTGGTACGCGTAACTCAGCACCCAGCCCGCAATAACCACCAAGTGCACAAGTAGGAGCAGGCCCGTTATCATGGCCACCACCGGCACAATACGCCAGGCGCCGTGGCTGCCCGATTCCAGATTGAGCAGCTCGATGCTGGATTCGGGGTTGGCGCGGCCACGACTCCCCATCACCACTTCTGCCAGCATGATTGGCATCGCAATTGTGGCGACAAACAACAGATAGACCAGCACATACAATAGGCCCCCGTATTGGCCGACCTCATGCGGGAATCGCCAGAAATTGCCTAGGCCAATAGCCAGCCCCGAGGCCGCAGCGACAAAAGTCCAACGGCTAAGCCAGACGCCCTGCTTGGTTTCACGTTGCAATACTCAATCTCCGACAGGAATTTTTATTATCTATCCGGCGGCCATTTTCGCCCAGCTCCATAGGCTTTACCAGCAACAGGCCCTATAATGCGCGCCTATGGCAGCTAAAAAACAGAATCAGCACAGTTCCACCATTGCTCTCAACAAACGCGCACGTCACGAATACCATATATCGGACAAATTCGAGGCGGGCGTGGTACTCAATGGCTGGGAAGTCAAAAGTTTGCGCGCAGGCAAAGCCCAAATTGTGGAAAGCTATGTCTTGCTAAAAGACGGCGAAGCGTGGCTTATCGGCACACAGATCACCCCTCTCTCCACCGCCTCCACCCATTTTGTTACCGACCCAACGCGCACACGCAAGCTCCTTTTGCACGACAAAGAATTGAGACGACTGATTGAAGCAACACAGCAAAAGGGTTATACCTGTATCTGCACAGCGCTCTACTGGAAAAAGCATTTAGTAAAAGCTGAGATTTGCCTGGCTCAGGGCAAACAGCTACACGACAAACGCGACACGGAGAAAGATCGCGATTGGGACCGGCAAAAACAAAGGGTTCTACGCGAACATAATAAATAGTGAAAACGCTCTACCTGCTACGCCACGCCAAATCCAATCGAGATGAAAGCCCGCTCCCGGACTTTGACCGCCCGCTAAACAAACGCGGTAAAAAAGATGCCCTAATAATGGCTGACGCCATTGCTGAGCATTGCAGCGGCCTGCAGCACGTCTACAGCAGTCCGGCCAAACGTTGTCGCAGTACCGTAAAACGTATTCGCACCGCGCTAGACACCCCTCCAGGCGAACTCACACTGGATGACGCCTTATACACTTTCGAGTCAGCCGATTTGTTTTCATGGCTCAAAGAGCGGGACAATAATCTCGATCGCATTCTCGTCACCGGCCACAACCCTGCACTACACGATTTGATCGCCTTACTCAGCGGTCGCGCGCTGCGGCAATTCCCCAGCGCATCCTTTGCCGAAATATTCTTGCGTATTGAATACTGGGATCAACTGCGTCCAGGTTGCGGCGAGTTGCAGCACTGCCTATCACCACGCGATTTCTATACACCGTAAAACTGTCATCCCGATTTGCTCAACTTAGCGCAGTGTAATTGCCACAATAGATCGTTTACTTAAGCCCCGATAGAATTAACACAGAAGCCCGCAAGCCATGCCAAACGAAGACTACCATTACGTTAACGACCTCATTATCCTGAAAAAGAAGCATCATCTGATCAGGCATATTGACGACAGCTTGCCGACGCCGGAAATACACGGCACCAAGGTTTGGGGCTCCAGCTTTCTGATTATGGATTATCTGGAGGAAAACCCACCAACGAATTTCAGCGAGATACTCGAAGTCGGCTGTGGCTGGGGCCTACTAGGCATTCACTGCGCCAAAACCTACGGCGCAGAAGTCACCGCCGTAGACGCCGACCCTCATGTCTTTCCCTATCTCGACGCCCACAGCGTGATCAATGACGTGGAACTGGAAACCCTCACCGCCCGCTACGAAGACCTTAAAATAAAGGATATGAAGGGCTACGACATGGTGCTGGGGGGCGATATCTGTTTTTGGGACGAGCTCGTTGAACCACTCTTCGCAATGATTCAAAAAGCCTTAAAGGCAAAGGTCTGCACGATTATTATTGCCGACCCCGGCAGGTCGCCCTTTTTGGCGCTGGCCAAACGCTGTCAACAGAAGTTTGACGCCGAGGTGATTGAGCGCACAGTGCGCAAACCCCGAAGAATAGAGGGTAAACTTCTCATTATTCGCTCTTGAGAACGTCGTTTACAGCGCCATAATCGAGCTTACGTAGCCGCGGTAAGCGCCCGCTTTGCAAGTAGCGATAAATGGCTTCTTGGGAGCGAATCCGCTTCGCTTGCTTCTTCCGAGGCAGTCGCAAATTATTGCATTGCGCGGCATCCAGCGTTCGGGCCTTGACGTTGTCTGACCACTGAATATCCAGCACCGCCTGCAAGGTAGCCTGATGTTGCGGATCGTACACTGGACACATTACCTCTACGCGATAATCAATATTGCGCGTCATCAAATCAGCAGATGAGATGAAATAACGTGGCTCGCCACGATTGTAAAACATAAAAACTCTGGGGTGTTCCAGATAGCGATCGACAATACTGATCGCTTCGATATTTTCACTGACACCCGGCGTTCCCGCCACCAGCGAACACATGCCGCGTACAATCAAGCGCACTGGCACACCTGCTTGGCTAGCCTGATAGAGTTTGTCGATAATCCCCGGATCGACCAAGTTGTTGCACTTCAAGGTTATGCCACAGTCTCGCCCTTTTTCCGCGTTTCGAATTTCTCTATCAATCAACTCCTTCAAACGCTGACGGGTGTTCACCGGCGACACAATAAGATGCTTTAACTTAGGGCGCCGGTAGTTGTAGCGTATAAACTCGAATATCTTCGCCGCCTCATCACCAATTTCCTGGTTGTAGGTCATCAGACTGAAATCGGTATACACCTCCGCCGTCTTTTCATTGAAATTGCCGGTGCCTACATGGGTATAATAACGCAGCGTGTTATTTTCCTGCCTTGTAACCGAAATCAGTTTGCCGTGCACCTTAAGGCCAGGCACCCCGAAAATGACATTCACACCGCCCTCAGTCAGGCGGTGCGACAGCGCCAGATTGGCTTCTTCGTCAAAGCGCGCCTGCAACTCAACAATCACCGTAACCGACTTGTGATTGGCAACCGCATTGATTAAAGCATCTACGACGTGTGAATAAGACGCAACGCGGTACAGACTGATGGCAATAGACTTGACCGCCGGGTCTATCGCTGCCGTTTTCAAAAAATTCACCACATAGCTAAAGCTGTGATAAGGGTAATACAGCAGCACATCGCGCTCGGCAATGGCATCAAAAAAATTGTCGCGCTCCTCCAATGCTTGCATGGGTATTGGCAACAGCGGCTGCAACTCCAAGTAAGCTGGGCCGAGATTGGGGAAGCCCATAAAATCCTTAGAATTGTGGTAGCGGCCACCGGGTATTACCGAATCCAGCCGCCCAATACCCAAACGTCGCGCCATATAATTTCGCATGTCTTCAGGCATATCACTGTCATACACAAATCGAACTGGATCAGCCTTTTTACGGCGCTTTAGGCTGCGCTCCATCCGCTCAAAAAAGCTTTCTGTGACTTCCTCTCCCAGCTCGAGCTCGGCATCGCGTGTCAGTTTGATGGTGTAGGCCTCAACACTGTCAAGCTGGAAAATCCCACGAAAAACGTCATGCAAGCACACGCGAATGAGGTTTTCCAAGGCCATTAACACTTTGCCGCGTTTACCCCGGCGTGAGGGGATTTTTACAAAGCGGCCCAATCGCGTGGTCGGCACTTCAAGCAGTGCATAACGCACATGCTCGGCAGAGACCAGCCTGATCGCCAAATAAATCGAGACCTCGTTGAGTTCCGGCATAGGGTGCGTATCGTCGATAATGATAGGCTCCAGCTCCGGCTGTATATACTTGACGAAGTAGTCACGCGCAAACTTTTGCTGATGCTCATCAAGCTGCGTTTCGCTGACCAGATAAATGCCACGACGGCGCAACTCTCGCAGCGTGTCTGTATAGATCCGATCAAAACGGCTTTGCAGGCCCAGCACCCTGCGCTGAATTTCCTCCAGCAAGGCCTTAAACTCGTCCTGTTTGGACGGCGTAGAGAAAGCCGCAAGACGCCGCACGTCAGCAACGCGCACGCGATAAAACTCATCCATATTATTAGAAAATATACCCATATAGCGCACGCGCTGAATCACAGGAACGCTGGTGTCCGCGGCCTCCTGCAATACGCGTTCGTTAAACGACAGCCAGCTTAACTCTTTGGGAATCCACACCTGCCGGTCGCCGGTTTCTACCATACATCTCTCCCGTGAATCACCAATCCGATCTTGCCAAGCTTAAATAACAACCCTCGTGGCACTAAGCCTTCGGTTACCAGAATATAAGCCTCTATCAGAGTATAGGATGTATATTTCAGCTATGTGACAGACAGCCCTTCGCTAAATTCACGCAGCCCCTCTCTATAGAATAACGCTTACCCTACGCGGCGTATCGCATTCCAAGCAATCAGGGTTTACACTACGGATCTACACGCCACCCCTCTTTGCACTGCCCAGTAGCCGGGAGTAACAAGCTCACATGCCGCAAGATGTTAATCCTGAGGTTTATGCCGCTCTTGACCTTGGCTCAAACAGCTTTCACTTGCAGATCGCCCGGTTCGAGAACAGCAAACTAATCGTACTCGACGCACACAAAGATATGGTGCGCTTCGCCGCAGGTTTAAACGAAAGTAATGAACTCTCGACTGAGGCCCAACAACGCGCGCTCGACAGCCTGCAAAAAATGGCCGAACGTTTGCGTGGTATACCGCCTAACCATATTCGCATAGTCGGCACCAACACCCTGCGCACAGCAACCAACGCCGCCGAGTTTTTGGAGCAGGCGGAAGCCATTCTACCCACCCCCATCAACATTATCTCCGGCACCGAAGAAGCCCGCCTGATATACCTTGGTGTAGCCAGCGACTTTTCGCCCGGCAACGAGCGCAGACTAGTGATCGATATCGGCGGCGGTTCTACCGAGCTCGTCGTTGGCTCGCAACTACCCAAGACCATGGAGAGTCTGGACATCGGTTGCGTCAGCTTCAGTCGTCGCTTCTTTCCCAATGGCAAACTCAGCGAGCAAGGCTTCAAGAAAGCCTGCAAGACTACCGCCCAAGAAATTTCACCCTATATAAGGCAATTCCGCGATAGCTGGGATCAGGCCGTAGGCGCCTCAGGCACAATTCGCAGTATCGGCCGCATACTCGCCGACAACAACTACTCTGAGAAACTGCCCATCACGGCGCAAGGCCTTTACGCCCTGCGTGATCAATTGCTGAACCACAAGCACGTGGACGACCTCAATCTGAAGGGCCTCAGCGACGACCGCAAACCCGTTATCGCCGGCGGTTTGGCCATACTGATTACTCTAGTTGAGGAGCTGGAGATCAAAGAACTCC
>JBLHMO010000075.1:0-16101 GCA_047622145.1 Paracoccaceae bacterium
GCGTCAGGGCGAGATCAATATACTGGTGTTGCTTGTTATACTCACGTTGGCGATTGCCGTCATTTATCTGATCGTCTTTATCGAGCGTGGTCAGCGACGAATCACCGTGAATTACGCTAAGCAGCAGCGTGGCAAGAAGATGTATCAGGCTCAAAGTAGCCATCTGCCTCTAAAGGTGAATATGGCGGGCGTTATCCCGGCAATCTTTGCTAGCTCTATTCTTCTGTTCCCGGCGTCAATCGCGCAGTGGTTCGGACAGGGGGGCAATGAGAATATGGAGTGGCTGCAAGAAGTGGCGCTTGCGATTGGCCCTGGCCAGCCACTTAACATTCTTTTATTCACGGTTTTGATAGTTTTCTTCTGCTTCTTCTACACGGCGTTGATGTTTAACCCGACTGAAGTAGCCGACAATCTGAAGAAATCAGGTGCGTTTTTGCCGGGCATTCGTCCCGGTGTGCAGACGGCTGGCTACATTGATGGCGTGTTGACTCGCCTGACTATGTTTGGCTCGCTATACATAGCGATGGTTTGTTTGCTTCCGCAGTTTCTGGTTGTTATGTGGAATGTACCGTTTTACCTGGGTGGCACCTCATTGCTGATTGTCGTCGTGGTAGTAATGGATTTTATGGCTCAGGTGCAATCTCATCTTATGTCTCATCAGTATGAGTCAGTGATGAAGAAAGCAAATCTGAAAAATTACGGCGGTGGTCTGCGCTAAGCAGGGCACCGACGATATTGAAGGCGGCGGTCTGCAAGGACCAAAGCAGTCTCTAGGAGAGTACGAAATGAAAGTGCGTGCATCGGTTAAGAAAGTCTGCCGCAACTGTAAAATGGTGCGCCGCAAGGGTGTTGTTCGGGTGATCTGCAGTGCAGAGCCTCGTCACAAGCAACGCCAAGGCTGAGTCGCTTGATTTGTCAGGGCCTTGAGTATAGAATGTCGCGCCTTTCGCGTGCGGTATTCTTGTACGTTTAGGCTTCGCCCGGGTGCAAGCACCTGGAGTTACTGTTTGGAGTGTTATAAATGGCTCGTATAGCTGGTGTCAACATACCAGATAACAAACATGCTGTGATTTCGTTGACTTATATATTCGGAATCGGTCTCACCACGGCTAAAAGTTTGTGCACAGCGACTGGCATTGCAGAAAATGCCAAGATCGGTGCTCTGTCTGAAGAACAACTCGACCTGCTGCGCGGCGAAATCGTCAAGCTGCAGGTAGAAGGCGATCTTCGCCGCGAAGTGTCCATGAATATCAAGCGTTTGCTTGACTTGGGCTGCTATCGCGGCCTGCGTCACCGCAGGAGTTTGCCAGTTCGTGGGCAACGAACGAAAACCAATGCTCGTACCCGCAAAGGGCCGCGTAAACCGATACGCAAGTAATTTGGTTTCCGCTTTAGTGTAGCTACACCCGCCCGAAAAGGCATTGTGTAGTGCTGATATTAGAGATAGGACGTAAACATGGCTAAGCCTAGTACGAAGAAAAAGGTCAAAAAGACCGTTGTAGATGGTGTGGCGCATATCCACGCTTCTTTCAACAATACGATCATTACGATCACCGACCGCCAGGGCAATACCCTGAGTTGGGCGACATCCGGCGGCTCCGGCTTCCGCGGTTCGCGTAAAAGCACCCCGTTCGCTGCCCAGGTAGCGTCAGAACGCGCAGGGGAAGCTGCCAAAGATTACGGTCTTAAAAACTTGGACGTACAAGTTAAGGGCCCCGGGCCCGGCCGCGAATCAGCCGTGCGAGCGCTGAGTAACTGCGGTTACAAAATTACCAATATCACAGACGTGACGCCTATCCCGCACAACGGTTGCCGTCCGCCCAAAAAACGTCGCGTGTAATTAATAGATAAACAGGAATATTCAGAATGGCTAGATATTTAGGCCCAAGCTGTAAACTCTCAAGACGCGAAGGCACTGACCTTTTTCTCAAGAGCGGCGTTCGCCCTCTGGCGTCAAAGTGCAAGGCAGAAACCGTTCCAGGCGTGCATGGCGCCCGTCGCAGCCGCCTTTCGGATTACGGCGTTCAGCTTCGCGAGAAGCAGAAAGTCCGTCGTATGTACGGCGTTCTCGAGAAGCAGTTCCGCAACTACTACAAAGAGTCCGCTCGCTTGAAAGGCGCAACCGGTGAGAACCTGTTGCAGCTGCTGGAAGCACGTCTTGATAATGTGGTTTATCGCATTGGTTTTGGCTCAACCCGCGCAGAATCGCGTCAATTAGTTTCGCATAAAGCTGTTACGGTAAATGGCGTTACTGTCAATATCGCATCGTATCAAGTAAAGCCGGGCGATGTTATTTCGGTTCGCGAAAAATCCAAAACTCAGCTGCGTATTAAATCAGCGATGGCTTTGGCTGCGCAGCGCAATGAAATCGTATGGATTGACGTGAATGCGGACAAAATGGAAGGCGTATTCAAAGCCAACCCTGATCGCACTGACCTGTCTTCAGAGATCAACGAGCATTTAATTGTTGAGCTTTACTCTAAGTAAGTTGTCAGCCCAGATAATCTCACTACAGGTGAAAGTATGCAGAGTGCAGTGAACGAATTCTTAACACCCCGCGTGATCCAGGTCGAAGAAGTTGGTACGACTCGTGCCAAAGTTACTCTGGAGCCTCTGGAGCGTGGTTTCGGCCATACCTTGGGCAACGCTCTGCGTCGTATCTTGCTCTCCTCCATGCCCGGCTGTGCAGTCATCGAAGTTGAAATTGACGGCGTACAGCACGAATACAGTGCAATGGAAGGCGTTCAGGAAGATGTAATCGAAGTCTTGCTAAACCTGAAAGGTATTGCCGTTGTTATGAATGGCAAAGACCAGGCCGTCCTCAACTTGAGTAAAAAAGGTCCCGGTGTTGTCACTGCTGGTGACATTCAGGTCGATCACGATATCGAGATCAAGAATCCTGAGCACGTCATTGCTACCTTGAACGAAGCCGGTGAGCTGAACATGCGTCTGACGGTGGGTCGTGGCCGTGGTTACGTTCCTGCGGACGCCCGTGAAACGGGCGAAGAAGAAACTCGGAGCATAGGCCGCTTGAGCCTAGATGCGAGTTTCAGTCCGATCAGCCGTGTAGCCTACGTTGTAGAAAGTGCACGTGTTGAGCAGCGTACCGACCTCGACAAGTTGGTTCTGGATCTGGAAACCAACGGCACGATCGATCCCGAAGAGGCGATTCGTCGCGCGGCAACTATTCTGCAGCAGCAGTTGGCGGTCTTTGTTGACTTGGAGAGCGAAGGTGATTCCGAGCCCACTCGCGAAGAAGATGAAGTTGATCCGATTCTACTGCGCCCAGTTGATGATCTGGAATTGACAGTTCGGTCTGCTAATTGCCTGAAAGCTGAAAATATTTACTACATCGGTGATCTGGTTCAGCGCACTGAAGTCGAGCTACTGAAAACTCCGAATCTGGGTAAAAAGTCGCTGACGGAAATAAAGGACGTTCTTGCCTCCCGCGGCTTGTCGCTGGGATTACGCTTGGACAACTGGCCGCCGGCTAGCCTGAAGAATGACGACCGCATTCTCGTATAAGAAGCGGTTATAGAGTTTATTGCTGCTGAGATAGCACAACGTAAAGGAATTGGACCATGCGTCATCGTCATAGTGGACGTCAGTTAAACCGTAACGCTTCGCACCGTAAGGCGATGTTTCGGAACATGACGACATCTTTGGTTGAACACGAATTGATTAAAACTACCCTGCCAAAGGCTAAAGAATTACGCCGTCACGCAGAGCCTTTGATCACGCTTGCAAAGAGTGACAGCGTAGCTAATCGTCGTCTGGCGTTTGCTCGCCTGCGTGACAAAGCTGCGGTGGGTAAACTGTTTACACAGCTGGGTCCGCGTTACCAAGAACGCCCCGGTGGTTACATTCGTATTCTGAAATGTGGTTTTCGCGATGGCGACAAAGCGCCGATGGCCTATGTTGAGTTGGTCGATCGCCCGGTAGTTGAAGCAGAAGAAGGTGCCAGCGAAGAGTAAATCTTCCAGGCGTTTAAAGGCCGGCCTTGTGCCGGTTTTTTTATGCCTGATCAAAATAAACAGTCATATTGATTGATCTGTGCATGGTAAGCCCGATAACTATTGGGTTATCTTGCTAGCCTCAGGTATCTCCACGGAGGTCGGGTAAGTGAAAACCTTCGCTTTCCACCTACGATTCGCAGGGCCTATAAATAACCATGCCCAATTGGGCTCGAGGAATACGCTATGAAGCTGGGATTGCAGTTGGGTTACTGGGGTGCGCTGGCACCGGGTAATAGTCATGTGGAATTGGCTCAGGAAGCTGAAAAGCTGGGTTATGACTCCGTGTGGACGGCCGAATCCTGGGGCAACGACGCGTTTACACCGCTTGCCTGGATTGGCGCCCACACCTCTAAAATTCGCCTGGGGACGTCGGTCGCTCAGTTGTCGGCACGTACACCGACGGCCTGCGCAATGGCGGCTTTGGCCTTGGACCATTTGTCGGGAGGTCGTATGATTCTCGGCTTGGGGGTTTCAGGGCCTCAGGTAGTTGAGGGCTGGTATGGTCAACCGTTTAGCAAGCCTGTTTCGCGCACCCGCGAATATGTTGATATCATTCGGCAGGTGCTCGCGCGCGAAGCGCCTGTGACCAACGACGGTGAGCATTACCCTTTGCCCTATAAGGGGCCGAATAGCTGGGGCATGGGTAAGGCGCTCAAGTCGATCACGCATCCTTTGCGTAAGGATCTACCAATTTTTCTTGGCGCCGAAGGACCAAAGAATGTCGCCCAAACAGCAATGATTGCCGACGGCTGGTTGCCGCTGTATTACTCTCCCTACCGGCAGGAGGTCTACGCAGATCAGCTGAAAAATGCGAAAGAGGGTTTTGAGATTAGTGCAATGGCCATGGTCAATATCAACGACGATCTTGAGCAGGCGCTCTATCCCGTTAAGGCGATGCTGGCCTTTTATATTGGCGGCATGGGCTCTAAAAAGCGTAATTTCCATAAAGACTTAATGGCTCGCATGGGTTTTGAAGCTGAGGCCGACAAAATTCAGGAATTGTTTCTTGAGGGTAAGCAGGACGAGGCAATAAAAACTGTACCTGACCAGTTTGCGGATGAGATTTCATTGTCGGGCTCGCGTGACCGGATTAAAGGGCGCCTTGAGGCCTGGAAGGATTCCCCCGTTACGTCGCTGCTGGTGATGGGTGATAACAGCTTGTTGCAAGATGTGGCTGAAATGGCACTATAACAGTGTGCTTAGCTTTCAGTTGCTTGTGAGGGAGCGGAAGCTTTTAAATCAGTTGTCGTAATCATCGGCGCATGATAATTGTAGGCCTATAATGCCGTAATCGTTAACCGGGTCACAGGCGGGCTCTGGATGTTGCTGATGAAAGTCTCAATTACTGGGGTGGTGGAGTTCTTTTTCCCACAAAACCTGGCGACCGATACTACACGATATGACCGCTATCGGCTGTTTATCGCCGTGAGTATCACGCTGCTCGCGGTTATCTTGCTGGTTCAGGTCTACGGGCTTTTTGTCAGTGCGCTGCGGGGGGTGGTGCCCTGGACCGTGGTTTTTACTTTACCCTTGCAGCTGGCGCTCATTGGGGCGCTACTGTATTTTCGCGCGAGCGGTCAGTATCTCCGAGCGGTTAATGGCGTAATTACGGTGATGTTTTTCAATCTCATTGTCGTGGTTTACTTTTTAGCTGGCCCTCTGGGCGGCGTCTCGGTCGTGATGATCTTCGTGGTGCCACTGTTCGCCTTTGTCTTGCTTGGCTTAAAACCTGGAGTAGTTTGGGCCGCCCTTACTTATGCGATGTTAATGATCGGCGGCGTTATGGAGGTAAGGGGCTACGTGTTTCCCAACATTGACAATACGCCCTATGCATCTGTCGGCAAGATCATTCATCTCAATGTTTCCTTTTTTACGATTTTCATCATGGTGGCTTTTTACGAAATAAATGGCCGTCGTTATAGAGCGCAACTTGAAGAGGTTGCACTGAATGATGGCCTTACCCAGCTGCCGAATCGAAGTGCCTTTTACACGGTTATCGCGGCCGCTATAGAAAAACACCAGCAGTCTCAGGCGCCGTTTACCTTGATTTACATGGATATCGATAATTTTAAGCGTATAAACGATAAGTTTGGGCACGGCGCGGGTGATCAGGTGCTCCGAGCGTTTGCTGGGCGCCTTAAATCGTCCGTGAGAGCTCAGGATTTTGTGTGTCGTTTAGGTGGAGATGAATTCGCTATCTTGGTGGAGGGCCCCGATGAGCGCGTAGCTCAGCTAATATTGGGCCGCTTGGAGGGTCAGTTGAAAGAGTCGGTTGGCCTAAGAAACGAGCAGTGCATATTCGTTAGCGCAAGCACGGGAATGGCATATTACCCTCACGATGCAACGTCGTTGGAGGCTATTCTTCATGCCGCCGATGAGCGTATGTATTTGAATAAGCGCGAATCAAAAAGGGTGCAAACAGCGGAACCCCCGGTTGACCCCTCTTTAATGCGCTCATCTGCGTACGCAGCCCTATCCGCTCTTGGTAGAAGCGAACCGTTTTGACCATTACTCGCGCTGATAGAGACAATATTTCGGCAAGAAACTGCCAGGCGTGATCCTGGGATATGGTCCCGCCGGCTCGGGTCTTTCGATAACGTCCAAATTGTGTTTGGTGACAGTCGCGGGTTTGCCATGGCCGTGCAGTCAGTGTAGGCCGTTGAATAATTGGTGAATGTCGTGCCCCGCCACAATTGAGCTAGTGAAATTCGCGCCAAAAGGGCTTTGCTGGCGGTTAGGGTGGTTGAAAAAACCATCAGCCTGTGATGGTTTTAATGTGATAACTACTATAAATCGGTAGCTGGGTCACAGACTCTCGGATCGTTTTAATGAATCTTCTATTTGCCAGGGCAGTGGAACTTTTTGTTCCGAAAGGCCTGGTAAGCAATGCCTCGTGGTACTGCCGCTACCAGCTGTTTATTGCAGTGAGCATGGCACTGCTTGGGGTAATTGTTTCGGCGCAGAGCTACAGCATTTTCGTTAGTGCGCTGTCGATGAGCGATGTCGAGTGGACATTGATCTTTACCGTCCCGTTGCAATTGACGCTTATCGTTGCTCCTTTGTATTTTCGCGCAAGCGGTAACTATCATTTGGCGGTTAACTTCGTACTGGCGGTGATGTTCATCATTCTCGCTGGTGTGGTCTGCTATTTGGGTGCCCTGCTGGGCGGCGTCTCGGTCGTGATGATCTTCGTGCTGCCGATGTTTGCCTTTATCCTGCTTGGCTGAAAGTTTGGGATATTCTGGAGCATGCTGACCTACGTATTGTTAATGATCGGTGGTGCAATGGAGGTGGCGGGTTTCCGTATCTAGACAACACACCACATGCCTCTGTTGGCAAAATGATTCATCTTAATGTTTCCTTCTTTTCCATTTTTATCATGGTGGCTTTTTACGAGGCAAGTAGTCAGCGCTATAGGGCGCAGGTTGAGCAGGCGGCACTGCAACGATCTCACCGGCAGCCTAAGCGCAGCGCCTTCTACAAGGTGATCGAGGCCGCTATAGGGAGCTGCCAGCAGTCGCAGACGCCGTTTACCTTGATTTACATAGATATTGATAATTTCAAGCCAATAAACGATGAGTGGAGGTACGGCGCGGGTGATCAAGTGCTCGAAGCGTTTGCGGGGCGCCTTAGATCATCTGTGAGGGCTCAGGTTCTGTGGAGGCGAATTCGCTATCTTGGTGCAGGGCACCGCTGATGCGCGCGTAGCGCAAGCGGGTATTGGGCCGCGTGGAGAAGCGGCTGAAAGAGACCGTTGGGCTCAGAAATGGCCAGCGAATAACGGTTCGTGTAAGCGCCGGCATGGCTTTCTATTCCCGTGATGCGGCCACGCTAGGGGCGATTTTGCAAACTGCAGATGGGCGCATGTACTGTCGCAAGCGTGGATCGAAAAAAATCAGCAGCCGGCTGAGCTTTCAATAGTGCTCTGAAATGCATAAATAGTCATATCCACTCTGTGGAGAATTGACCATTGCTCAGCTACGCTGATTTTGCTCGCGTCGGCGGCGACAATATTCCGGCAAGAAAGTGCCCGGTATGAGACTGGGACATGCCTGCAACATCTTCCGGCGTACCCTCCGCGATGATCTCGCCGCCACCGCTGCCGCCTTCGGGACCGAGATCCACCACCCAGTCCGCCGTTTTTATAACGTCCAAGTTGTGTTCGATGACAATCACGGTATTGCCGTGGTCACGCAGCCGGTGCAAGACGTTGAGTAATTGCTGGATGTCGTGAAAATGGAGGCCGGTTGTCGGTTCGTCGAGTATGTAAAGGGTCTTGCCCGTGTCGCGCTTGGACAGTTCCTTGGCCAGTTTTACGCGCTGCGCTTCACCGCCGGACAGTGTGGTTGCAGCTTGCCCCAGGCGGATATAAGACAGGCCTACTTCGTTGAGGGTATCTAACTTTTTCTTGATAGAGGGTACGTTTTTGAAGAAATCGGCGGCGTCTTCTACTGTCATATCCAAGACTTCGTGGATATTTTTGCCCTTGTAGAGAATTTCCAAGGTTTCTCGATTGTAGCGTTTGCTTGTGCACACATCGCAGGGCACGTAGACGTCCGGTAGAAAATGCATTTCGACTTTGGTTACGCCATCGCCCTGACAGGCCTCGCAGCGCCCACCTTTGACGTTGAAGCTAAAGCGGCCGGCCTTGTAGCCGCGTGAGCGCGCCTCTTGGGTGCCGGCAAACAGCTCGCGAACGGGGGTGAAAATGCCTGTATAGGTCGCGGGATTTGAGCGCGGCGTACGACCGATGGGGCTCTGGTCTATGTCGATACATTTATCGACCTGCTCTAGTCCTTCGATACTGTCGTAGGGGGCCGGATTCAAGGTCGTCGCGCCGTTGAGCTCAGTGGCGGCAATCGGGTAGAGCGTATGATTGATCAGGGTTGATTTTCCTGAGCCGGAAACGCCGGTAATGCAGGTCATCAGCCCAAGCGGAATAGTCAGGGTGACATTGTCGAGATTGTTGCCGGTTGCCCCGTGCAGGACCAGTAGCTGAGTCGGGTCGACAGCATTACGTTGTTTGGGGATCGGAATGCATTGCTTGCCTGACAGGTACTGACCGGTGAGGGAGTTAGGGTTGTTGATAATATCATTTACCTGCCCTTGGGCAACAATTTCGCCGCCGTGAACGCCTGCGCCCGGCCCGATATCCAAGACATAGTCGGCGGCTCGAATGGCGTCTTCATCGTGCTCAACCACGATCACGGTGTTGCCTAAATCGCGTAGGTGAATCAGGGTGCGCAACAGACGTTCGTTGTCGCGCTGATGCAGGCCGATGGAGGGCTCGTCGAGGATATACATCACGCCAACCAAGCCTGCGCCTATCTGGCTAGCCAAGCGTATGCGCTGCGCTTCGCCACCTGAGAGCGAGTCGGCGCTGCGATCCAGTGTCAAATAATTGAGGCCGACATCGACCAGAAACGTCAGGCGTTGGCGCAATTCCTTGAGGATTTTTTCGGCAATTTGGCCGCGCCGGCCACTGAGCGCAAGGGTCTCAAAATATTCGCAGGCATCAGCTACAGGCAATGCGGCGATGGCGGGCAGGGTGTACTCATTGAGGAAAACATTGCGGGCCTCGCGTCGCAGCCGCGTGCCGCCGCAGTCGGGGCAGGCCTGAGTGCTTAGAAATTTGCTCAGTTCCTCGCGCACCGACATCGATTCCGTTTCTTTGTAACGCCGGTCCATATTCGGAATGACGCCTTCAAAGCGATGCTTGCGTTTAAAGCTGTCGCCGCGCTCGTTGATATAGGTGAACTGAATTTCGTCGTCGCCGCTACCGTGCAGAATATGTTGCTGGTGTGCTGTGCTGAGTTCTTCAAAAGAGGTATCTACGTCGAAGCCGTAGTGTTGGGCCAGCGACGTAAGCAGGTGGAAATAGTATACGCTGCGCCGATCCCAGCCCCGTATTGCGCCCTGCGATAGGCTGGCTTCCGGGTGCTGGACGACGCGACTCTCGTCAAAAAACTGGCGTAAGCCGAGGCCATCGCAACTGCTACAGGCACCCATCGGGCTGTTAAAGGAAAACAGTCGCGGTTCCAGCTCCGACAGAGAGTAGCCGCACTGGGTGCAGGCAAACAAAGACGAAAAGGCAATATCTGCATCGATACTGTCTTCTTCCATGGAGCTGATGACGGCGATGCCGCCGGTGAGGTTGAGTGCGGTTTCAAAGGACTCTGCTAAGCGCAGTTTTAAATCGTCGCGCACTTTGAAGCGATCAACCACCACTTCGATGGTGTGCTTCTTTTTCTTGTCCAGTTTCGGTGTATCGTCTAGGTCGCAGACTAGACCGTTGACCCGTACTCGTACAAAGCCGTCACCGCGTAATTTTTCAAAAACATGGAGGTGCTCGCCTTTGCGGTTGCTGATCATGGGTGCGATCAACATTAATTTCTTGCTTTCGGGCATGGCCAGCACGGTGTCTACCATCTGGCTGATGGTCTGGGCTTCCAGCGCTTGGCCATGGGTGGGGCAGCGCGGTTCGCCGGCGCGAGCGAACAGTAGGCGCAGGTAGTCGTAGATTTCGGTAATTGTGCCAACGGTAGAGCGCGGGTTGTGGGAGGTGGATTTTTGTTCAATCGAAATAGCCGGGGACAAGCCCTCGATGTGGTCGACGTCGGGCTTTTCCATCATCGACAGAAATTGCCGGGCGTAGGTGGAGAGCGATTCAACGTAGCGTCGTTGGCCTTCCGCATACAGTGTGTCAAAGGCCAGTGACGACTTGCCTGAGCCCGACAGACCAGTGATTACCACCAGTTTGTCGCGCGGGATATCGACGTCAATATTTTTGAGATTGTGGGTGCGGGCACCCCGTACAGAAATACGATCCATTAATTACTCTCTAGTTAGCCGGTCAAGTATAAAGTTTTGACGTGGGCAGGTGCAAAGCGATTGCCGTATTACTTCCTAATTAGCGTCCCATACTGCTAAAATTCGCCGTTCGCTGTACTCGGGCCCCCCTTTAGGCTTGTGGACTCGCATCGCAAATGCCAACTTCAGCCTTATAGGAATCTGTTTGACTAGTCCGGATAATATGACCGGAGTCGAGAAACGTGCCGTTTTCTCGCTATCTCTGCTCTACGTCTTTCGCATGCTGGGCCTGTTTTTGGTGCTGCCCGTGCTGGCTATCTATGCGCCGGACTACGAGGGCAGTACCGCTGCGTTGGTCGGCCTCGCCGTCGGCATCTATGGCCTGAGCCAGGCCGTACTGCAAATTCCACTGGGCATGCTGTCTGACCGGATAGGCCGAAAACCGGTGATATTCTTCGGTCTGCTTTGTTTTGCCCTTGGCAGTGTGTTGGCGGCGAACGCTGACAGTATTTACGGTCTGATCGCCGGGCGCTTTTTGCAGGGTACCGGGGCTATCGCCAGTACCTTGACTGCGCTTTTGGCGGATCTCACCCGAGACCAGCACCGCAGCAAGGCGATGGCGGGCATCGGTGCCAGTATCGGGCTTTCCTTTGCCGTGGCCTTGGTACTTGGCCCCATCGTGAGTTCGCGTTTGGGTTTGCCGGGTCTGTTTTGGTTGACTGCCGTGCTGGCTGTGGTGGGTATCGTATTACTGTGGGCCGTGGTGCCCAGTGCCCGCAGTCTGAGCCGCAATGCCGAGGTGCGCTCGTTGCCGGCAATGATCAGCCGCTGCCTGAGCGATCCGGATTTAATGCGCCTTAATATAGGCGTATTCAGTTTGCATTTGATGCTTACCGCCTTGTTTGTGGCGGTGCCCTCGCATCTTGAGGCCGGTGGTTTACCGCTGTCCCAGCATTGGCAGGTGTACCTGCCAATGCTGATGTTCGCCTTTATACTGATGGTGCCGGTGATGCTGGCGGCAGAGCGGCGCGGGCGCGTGCGCGAGATGATTTTGATCTCAGTCGCCTTGTTGGTGTTGTCGTCGCTCGGAATGGCGTTGGCGGCGCAGTCTCTGGGCCTGTTTCTGGCGGCTATGCTGCTGTTCTTTATAGTATTTAACCTGCTGGAAGCTAACCTGCCGTCGCTGCTCAGTAAAACGGTGTATCCCGGCGGCCGGGGCACAGCGATGGGTATTTATTCGAGTTTCCAGTTTTTGGGTGCTTTTGCGGGTGGCGCGGTGAGCGGTGTGCTGCTGGGCGTCGCGGGCTTGGGCGCCGTGTTTGGCTTTTGTACTCTGGTGGCCTTGGTTTGGCTGGTAGCGAGCTGGAATTTACGCGTGCCCAGCCTTGCTCCGAATCTGGCCATAGATATTGGTAAAGATGAGCAAAGGCGTAACGGCATCGTTGAGCGTCTGCGGCAGTGGCCCGAAGTTCTTGACATTACTGTTATTCAGGGTGAATCACTGGTTTACCTCAAGGTCGCGGCAGAATTTGACCGCCGCCAGTTGGATGAGCTGATCTCCGCTTAGGCTCTCTTTGGCTAGCCTCCCGGCTAGTTGGTTGCGGGGAATTTAGTTATAGTGGGAAATCGAATTTTGACAATACTAAGCCGCCCGAGTCAGCGGCGGTTGAATATAAAGGGAGTGTTTCATGGCGCGTGGAATCAATAAAGTCATCTTGATAGGCAATCTGGGGCAAGACCCCGAGACACGCTACATGCCGTCGGGCGGTGCAGTCACAAATATTACCGTTGCGACCAGCGAAAGCTGGAAAGACAAAAATACCGGTGAGGCGCAGGAGCGCACGGAGTGGCACCGTGTTGTGTTCTTCAATCGTTTGGCTGAAATTGTCGGTGAGTACCTCAAAAAGGGATCCAAAGTTTACGTTGAGGGCGCTTTGCGTACGCGAAAATGGGAAAAGAACGGCGTGGACATGTATACCACTGAAATCGTCGCCGCTGAAATGCAGATGCTAGATAGTCGTGGCGGTGGCGGCGGTAGCATGGGCGGCGGCGGATCGGAATACGACCAGACCCCTCCGCAACCGCGTCAGCAACCAGCTCCGCAGCGCTCCGCGCCACAGGGCAATCAGCCACAGGGCAATCAGCCACAGGGCAATCCCAGTCAGCAGCAGCCGGCCGGCGGTTTTGACGATTTTGACGACGATATTCCGTTCTAAAATGACATAAGCATTGTTATGTAAAGATGTTTCAAATTCATCTTCACGTAAAATATTGTTTTTGTTAATTATTTTTTAAATAAAAGCCCTTTTTGTGTGTAAGCATAGAGAGGGCTTTTTTCTGTCTTTCTGTTTTGTAACTTTAAAGTTTCGCATAAAGCCTAAATTTGTAATGAACAAACAGTTAGGCCAAATGTTGATTGTTAACTTACAAGTTGTTGGTATACACAGTCACCGCAGAGATGAGGCGTAATCTCTGCATCCTGTAAGGATATGCCGTAAATCATCTTACCGTGGCAGGTGGAACGCTTGGACGGCAATGTGCACTTCGCGATTTGAGTCGTTATTAATATGAAAGCGATACTGATACCCAAGGCATTAAACAAAAGTGGGGATTTATCCGCTAAGTCAGGTGGATTCAACGGATCGATGCAACACATGCGTTAAATCTATCTGCACATCGTGACGATCTTGTGCTGATCACGGTTCGCCTCTATGAACGCGTATCTTTCTTGCGCTGATCCGAGAAGAACCGTTTTGCCTTTTTTAGAATGATGACTTCCTCTTCCTTGGTAGCCAATAACTTTTCAAGTTCTTTAATTCTCCTGTCAGCGACCTTCAGCCGGTCTGACTCCTCGCGCGATTTCTTGGGCGGAGGTTGCGGTATCTTCATATGCTTATTCTCCGATAAGCGCCGCTCCTTGAATTCCTGGCGCCATCGGTAGAGCATAACAGGATGAATGCCGAGCGCATTCGCTACGTCAATGGCCTTAACGCCTCGCTTGTTGCTTTCCTTAACCGCTTTGACCTTGTAAGCAAGCGTGTAGCGGTCGTACTGCTTTTTCTTGGTTAATCCCATGGAACACCTCTTTAAACAAACAGTGATTTACTGTCCGTTAAAGTGGTGCAGGTCTACGCCCCTAAACGATATTTTGGAGTTCAAGGAATCACATAGAGACGAGTTGATTGCTTTTCGCACATACTTAGATGAGTTGTATCAAAAAATCATTGCATCCGCAGACATACCTAGAGCGAAAATTACCGAATTGCAGCGGCTAGAGACTGCGATAAAAGATGTAAATCGAGTTCTTAATGAGTCAAAAATTCGAGTTGCTCTTCGCTCGATGAAGTCTGTTATATCAGGTGTAGATGGGGTTATT
The DNA here is from genome assembly GCA_047622145.1 of Paracoccaceae bacterium. Classification (GTDB taxonomy): domain Bacteria; phylum Pseudomonadota; class Gammaproteobacteria; order Pseudomonadales; family Spongiibacteraceae; genus Litorivivens. Next base: position 14,203 of record JBLHMO010000075.1, read on the forward strand.
GGGGTGGCGGCTGGAGTAGCTTCAGCATCTTTCATCCCTTTTTCACCTTTGATCGCTGGTGTTGCTGCCGCGGGAGTGTCTGTTGCTGGCAAAATGATCATGCACAGTCATGACTCGTTACCAACTGAATTCACTTATCTGAAAAGCATCAGCAAAGAACTTGGCTAACTTATCACCTAACAAGCGCATGTTGTCGGACTGGTTTTCCGCTGCGCACTGCTCGCATTCTCTTTTGTTATGAGTGTGCTGAGTCGTTGTCAGTCTGCGTATTACCAGCCGGTGCCGAGCGCAAGCAGCTGATTGCAGTTAGACTGCTTGCTTCGGATATTATTACGGAGCGTACTGTGACCTCACCGCTGAATCTGGCCAGCTCGCTACTGGCGTCTTCTGCCGCCTTATGGCGCGGCACCAATGCCAAGCCAGCTGCGCGCACTCCCGCGTTGCCGCTTAAGCTCTACGAGATGGAAAACTGTCCCTACTGCCGGTTAGTGCGCGAAGCCTTGACCGAGCTGGATCTGGACGCCTTGATATTACCCTGCCCGAAAGGTGGCAAGCGTTACCGCGATGAGGCGGTGGCCGCGGGTGGAAAAGCCCAGTTCCCTTACCTGGTTGACGAGAACACGAAAACCAGCTTGTATGAATCGCTGGATATTATCGACTATCTCTACGAAACCTATGGTCGGCGCGCCGCCTCTTCGCGCCTGAAAATGTCGCTACTGGCGACGCCCTCTTCCATGCTCGCCTCGGGTCTGAGGCTATCGCAGGGTCTGCGGGCCCGACCTGCGTTGCCAACAGACAAGCCGCTGGCATTGTGGTGTTTTGAATCCAGCCCCTATGCGCGTCCAGTCCGCGAACTTCTGTGTGAGTTGGAACTGCCCTATATGCTGCATAACATAGGCAAGGGCCAGTGGCAGGATTTTGCACTCACCAAGATGCGCGATCGCTTGTGGCCGGAGATGGCACATGCCAGCTCAAACCGGCAGGCCTTAAAGCGACGTGCTGGCAAAGTCATGTCGCCCTATTTCGAGGACCCGAATACCGGCGCCGCTATGTTTGAGTCGGCCGATATTCGCGACTATCTGCTCGAGACCTACGCGACCCAATGAAGCGCACACACTCCGGGTTAGCCTGCTGGACCGGCATGCATTACAGTTTGTGTGCTGCTTAGAAACTCGCTGACTTAATGCGCGGAGGAGATTGCTATGAAGTTCTGGCAAATGTTGCATTGGATAGAGCCAAATCAACTGCTAGCCGTGGCGCAGTTTGCAGAAGAGCTTGGCTTTGAAGGGGTCATGCTGGGCGATCACGCGGTGTATCCGGAGGTGGTGAACACGGCCTACCCCTATTCGGCCGATGGCAAAGCGCCTATGACGCATGCCTCGCCCTACCCGGATTGCTGGGTGACGCTGGGCATGATTGCCGCTGTTACCAAGAGCCTGAAGCTGTCGGTCTCGGTGTATGTGCTGCCCCTGCGTGACCCCATTGAAGTGGCTAAGGCGACGGGCACACTGGCATTGATGAGCGGCAATCGTCTTGTGCTGGGCGCCGGCTCGGGTTGGATGAAGGAGGAGTTCGATGCCTACGGGGTCGACTTCCGCCGTCGCGGCAAGCGGCTTGATGAGTGTATCGATATTACGAGAAAAATCTGGACCGGCGAGATGGTGTCGCACAGCGGCACGGAGTTCCAGTTTGAGGCCTGCCGGGTACTGCCAGCGCCAAGCCAGAGTGTGCCCATTTATCTTGGAGGAGCCAGTGCGCCAGCGCTGCGGCGGACGGCGGAAAAGGCTGACGGTTGGATCGGCAACGGTACTGCCCCCGACGATGTTCCGCAACTGCTAAGCCGCTTGCACGAACTGCGCGTGGTGGCTGGTCGCAGCCACTTGCCCTTTGAAACCGTGA
>JBLHMO010000076.1:0-15737 GCA_047622145.1 Paracoccaceae bacterium
GCTGGCTTCACGCTACCAGCGCGTTATCGCGGTCGACAATGCCAGTAGCATGTTGGAGAAATCCCGTCAGGCAGCGGCAACCAAAAGCTTGGGTAACATCAACTTCATCCTTGCCGATACCGCCCATGCCGACATCGCAAACAACAGCGCCGATTGCGTGGTGATCAATATGGTTTTGCACCATGTACCTTCGCCAGCCGACATTCTGGCCGATGCCGCCGAATGGTTGCGCCCCGGCGGCGTGCTCAGTATCACTGACCTGTGCCCCCACGATCAAAGCTGGACGCGCGACGCCTGTGGTGACCTGTGGCTGGGACTGAGCCCCGACGACCTCAGCGACTGGGCTGCTGACGTTGGCTTAAAAGAAGGGCCATCGGTTTATCTGGCACAGAAAAATGGTTTTCGAGTACAAGTGCGTCAGTTTTTAAAACCTGAACGACACTGATGCTGCAATAAACGAGTTTTATTTTATTTTTGACAAGTCGACCTAAACGTCGCGTTTACAAGAGGAAAAGAGCTATGTCCGAATACGCCCTGTTTACTTCAGAGTCCGTCTCTGAAGGGCACCCCGATAAAATGGCCGACCAGATTTCTGACGCGGTCCTCGATGCCATTATCTCTCGCGACAAACACGCACGCGTAGCCGTAGAAACATTGGTAAAAACTGGCATGGCGGTTGTTGCCGGTGAGGTCACTACCTCGTGCTACGTCGACCTTGAAGACATCATTCGCGATGTTATCATCGATATCGGCTACAACAGTTCCGATGTTGGTTTTGACGGTGCCAGCTGCGCAGTGCTGAACGCAATCGGCAAGCAGTCTGTCGATATCAACCAAGGTGTTGACCGCGCCAAACCCGAAGATCAAGGCGCTGGCGATCAGGGCCTGATGTTCGGCTACGCCACCAGCGAAACCGATGTACTGATGCCCGCTCCACTGTTCTACTCGCACCGGCTGGTTGAGCGTCAAGCGCACCTGCGCAAGCACGGCGTGCTGTCATGGTTGCGTCCGGATGCAAAAAGTCAGGTCACCCTGCGCTATGAAAATGGCAAACCGGTCGCCATCGACGCGGTTGTGCTGTCGACCCAGCACAATCCCGAAATCTCCCAAGCGGATTTACGCGAAGCCATCATGGAAGAAGTTATCAAAAACGTGCTACCCGCTGAACTACTGCACGCTGGCACCCAGTTCCACATCAACCCCACCGGCAAATTCGTTATCGGCGGCCCTGTCGGCGACTGCGGCTTAACCGGCCGTAAAATCATCGTTGATACCTACGGCGGCATGGCCCGTCACGGCGGCGGCGCCTTCTCCGGCAAAGATCCCTCGAAAGTCGACCGCAGCGCCGCTTATGCGGGTCGTTACGTCGCCAAAAATATCGTTGCTGCCGGCCTGGCCGATCGTTGCGAAATTCAAGTGTCCTACGCGATTGGCGTAGCGGAGCCAACCTCGGTGTCGATCAACACCTTTGGCACGGGCACCGTCGACGAAGAGAAACTGGCCTTGGCCGTTCGCAAAGTTTTCGACCTGCGCCCCTACGGCATCACCAAAATGCTGGACCTGCTTCACCCTATGTACCAACCAACAGCCGCCTACGGCCACTTTGGTCGCGAGCCCTACGAGCACACTTATACCTTCAAAGATGGCGGTAAAGAGCTCACCGAAACAGCCACTGCCTTTAGCTGGGAAAAAACAGACAAAGTAGAAGAGCTGAAAGCGGCTCTGTAACACATAACTTTAGGGGACTGCTCGGCAGGCTCCTAAAAAAACAGCTCAAATTTATAGATAGAGGACAACACAATGACTGCCACTGCAGCTAAAACAAACTTCACCGACTACAAAGTCGCCGATATTTCCCTCGCCGCCTGGGGCCGCATGGAAATTGACATTGCCGAAACCGAAATGCCTGCACTGATGGCACTGCGCGCTAAGTACAAGGCCGATCAGCCGCTGAAAGATGCCCGCATCATGGGCTGCATCCACATGACCATCCAAACAGCCGTTTTGATCGAAACACTGATCGAGCTGGGCGCGGAAGTCCGCTGGTCTTCGTGCAACATATTCTCCACCCAGGATCACGCCGCTGCCGCCATCGCGGCCGCTGGTATCCCGGTGTTTGCCTGGAAAGGCGAAACCGAAGAAGAGTTCTGGTGGTGTATCGAGCAGACTGTTGTCAAAGAGGGAAAAGAATGGAACGCCAACATGATTCTCGACGACGGCGGCGATCTGACTCTACTGCTGCATGACAAATACCCTACCATGCTGGACAGCATTCACGGCATTTCTGAAGAAACTACCACGGGCGTGCACCGCCTGCTGGAAATGCTTGAAGATGGCACGCTTAAAGTTCCTGCCATCAACGTCAACGACTCGGTTACCAAGTCCAAAAACGACAACAAATACGGCTGTCGCCACAGCCTGAACGATGCCATCAAGCGCGGCACAGACCACCTGTTATCCGGCAAGAAAGCGCTGGTTATCGGTTACGGTGATGTCGGCAAAGGTTCCGCTGCTAGCCTGCGCCAAGAAGGCATGATCGTTAAGATCACTGAGATTGACCCCATCTGCGCCATGCAAGCCTGCATGGATGGCTACGAAGTTGTCTCACCCTTCAAAGACGGCATCAACGATGGTACCGAAGCCTGTATCGACAAAGGTCTTCTGGGCACCACCGATCTGGTGGTAACCACGACCGGTAATGTTAACGTTTGCGATTCAAACATGCTGAAAGCGCTGAAAAATGGCTGTGTTGTTAGCAACATCGGTCACTTCGACAGCGAAATCGACACCGCCTTCATGCGCAAAAACTGGGCCTGGGAAGAAGTTAAACCACAGGTTCACAAAATTGTGCGCGATCCCGCCAAAAAGGATTACTTGATCCTGCTGTCTGAAGGTCGTCTGGTTAACCTGGGCAACGCAACCGGTCACCCCTCGCGCATCATGGATGGCTCTTTTGCCAACCAAGTACTGGCACAGATTTACCTGTGGGACCGCAAGTTTGCCGATCTGCCCGCAGCCGACAAGCAAGCCAGCCTCTACGTCAAAGTTTTGCCGAAGAAGCTGGACGAAGAAGTGGCAGCAGACATGGTTCGCGGATTCGGTGGCGTCATTACTCGCATGACCGAGACTCAGGCCAAGTACATCAAGATTCCGGTTGATGGACCCTACAAGCCAGAAAGCTACAAGTACTAGGGGGAGACGCTGGACGGGAGACGCAACAGCGAGCACGGCATTGCCGTGCAGCGCTGCGAGAGCGGCGATGCCGCAGATCTTCGCGTCTCCCTCCTCCCGTCCAGCATTCAGCCTCTCTTCCAAGGCATTGCGCTTGACGCAGAAAGAACATAATCAGGACAATCCGATGCCCCAACAACGCTACAGCTTTGAATTCTTCCCGCCGAAAACTGATATCGGCCGGGAAAAACTAAAAAACGTCCGCGCCGAACTCAACGCACTCGGCCCAGATTTTTTCTCGGTGACCTATGGTGCCGGTGGTTCAACCCGCGACAACACCAAGAACATCGTGCTCGAGATGAAGCAGGAAGGACTGTCCGCTGCCCCACACCTGTCCTTCGGTGGCGACGACGAAGCGTCCATGCTGGAACTGATTAACAGCTACAAAGATGCCGGCATTGATCGCATCGTCAGCCTGCGCGGCGACCAGCCTTCTGGTATGGGTGCAACGCGTCAGGTTTATGCCCAAGAGCTGGTGGAATTTATTCGCAAGCACACCGGCGATCATTTTCATCTGGAAGTGGCGGCCTATCCGGAAATTCATCCGGATGCAAAATCCTATCAGGCTGATATCGACTTTCTGAAAGCCAAGCTGGATGCCGGCGCTAATAGCGCTATCACTCAGTATTTTTACAGCATCGATGCGTGGCACTTTTTTATGGAGTCCTGCCAAAAAGCGGGCATTACCAAGCCGATTTACCCCGGCGTTATGCCCATCACCAACTTCAATAATCTCGCGCGCTTCTCACGCAATTGCTGTGCGGAGCTACCGCGATGGATGACGCAAAAGTTTGAAAATTACGAAGAAGGCAGCGCCGATGCCCAGAAGTTTGGCATCGAACTTGTTACTCGGCTGTGCGAACAACTACTCGCCGAGGGCGCTCCCGGCATTCACTTCTATACGATGAATGGCGTCGAGCCGGTAAAAACCATCTGGCAAAACCTAGACCTCTAATAGTTTGGGGTCGGAGTAAAAACTCGCCGAAATTTTGCGCGTTTTTATTCTGACCCTACGTTTTTCTACAACCAGCGTTTGCGCCTGAACAGAATGATCTCGCCAATCACCACGGTAATGCACATCAGGCAGACCACCCAAAAAGCGACTGATTCATCCGCACCGGGCATGCCACCCACGTTGATGCCCAGCAAGCCCGTAAAAAAGCCCAGCGGCAAAAAAATTGCGGCCACAATCGACAGCACATACATGCGCTTATTGAATTCTTCAGACAGCTGATTGACCAGTTCTTCCTGCGCCACAGCGGCGCGTTCCCGCACGCTATCCAGCACATCCACATAGAGCATCATGCGGTCGGCGGTTTCCCGCATTCTCAGCTTTTGATAGTCGTCAAACCACTGCGGTGCTTCCACCTGAATGCGGTTCAGCGCTTCGCGCTGCGGTGCCATGTAGCGCCGAAGCGCGATGAGCTGTCGACGCAGTGCCGATAACTCTGTACGCATAGTCTGCCGATTCCCGGTAAGCACGCCTTCTTCCAGCGCCGCCACATCATCTTCCGCCTGCTCGATGGCGTCGTGCATTCGCGCCGTCAAACGCGAGGCAAGAAAACTGATAAATTCTGCAGCCGTCTTGGGGCCTTCACCGCGCCTTATAAAACTCATCATGTCGTCCATCGACAGCAGTCGCCGACGTCGCGACGAGATGATCCGCTTGCTGTCACTCCAGATACGAATAGAAACCATATCTTCCGGGTCTGCACCGGGATTCAGATTCACGCCACGCAAGGACATGAGCAGCTGACTTCCGGTGACAGAGGCTCGCGGCCTGGTTTCCTCCGCAAGCAGGGCCGATACCGTGAGCACATCCAGAGCGCTACGTTCGTGAAGCCATTTCGCAACGTCTGGCTTGCTGTAATCAAAATGCAGCCAGAGTAAGCCGTCTGACTCTTTCCAGCTATTCATCTGATCGGCGTCCAGCGCCTGCGCGCCGCCGTGCCCATCAAGAAGATAGGCGTATATAAGACCGTCCAGCATCGAACTCCCCTTAATGTCGGGTCAGCATTGACTCATTCACTCCTGCTGTATTGGAGTATAGGTAGAAGGCCCATCCGCAAAAAGGATTTATTCACAAGGGCGCAGTACAATTAGCCATACTTGCTAGGCGACAATTACACAGACCGGTCGCGAGCACTACAAGCTTGGACCGCCTGCTCCTAGAATGCCCCTCAAAATTCTTATTCATACGCACATTGCAACAAGCAAGGAAATCAAATGAAAATTGGTATTTGCATCCCCTACATGGAGCGCGGCATTACCCGCAAAACCTTGCTGGACTGGTGCCGCGCCATCGATGACGGCCCTTTTCACAGCCTTTCATGCGGCGAACGGATTACCGGCTACACCTACGAAATGCGCACTTTCCTTGCTGCAGCAGCGGCAGTGACAGAACGGGTTAGGATTATTCCCTCGCTGTATGTATTGCCCATGCACAATGCCGTATGGGCCGCCAAAGAAATCGCCACCTTAGACGTGATCTCTGAAGGCCGCGTTACCGTGACCGTCGGCGTCGGCGGCCGCGAACAGGATTACCAAGCCGTAGGCGCCTCCTTTAAGGGACGCTTTCAGCGTATGGACGATCAAATTGTGCAGATGAAGCGCATCTGGGCTGGAGAAAGCCCCTTTGAAGGCGCAGATATTGTTGGCCCCGAGCCTTTTCAAGCGGGCGGCCCACCCATATTGGCCGGCTCCATGGGACCTAAGAGCATAAATCGAGTTGCCAAATGGGCCGACGGCCTCTACGGTTTTGCGATGGATGGCAACCCCGACTTGATCAAACACTTTTTCGATTCAGCCACGCAAGCCTGGCAAGACGCTGACCGCATTGAAAAGCCCTATCGCATGGGTGGCTTCTGGTACTCGCTGGCCGACGGCGCGGACAAAGCCTTACAGAACTATGTTTTTGACTACCTGAAAATATTCGGTGAAGACGAAGCGCGCGCTGTGGCAAAAACAATGACGATGAACAACCCGGAAGCCATTGTTGAGGGTATCAGGGCTATTGAAGCGCTGGGCGCCGAGGAAATTCAGTTAGTGCCGGCTACGGCCGATATAAAAGAAGTGGAGCGACTGGCCAAACTGCTGAGCTGAACCACTACCTTTAACGACAGAGCCACACACCATGCCTGAACTACCCGAAGTCGAAACGGTTCGCCGAGGCATCGAAGCCCAGCTGTGCGGCCAGCGCATTACCGGCACCATTGTGCGCAATGGCCGCCTGCGCTGGCCGGTCGATCCGACGCTGCCAACGCTACTGTCAGGTGCGAAAATCTGTGCGGTAAAGCGCCGCGCCAAGTACCTGCTGATAGAAACCGATCGCGGCCAGCTCATGGTGCATTTAGGCATGTCGGGGCGGCTGTATTTTGTCGATACCGGCACGGCCGTTGCCAAGCACGACCACCTCGACTGGCAACTCAGCAACGGCATGGTATTGCGCTATACCGACCCGCGCCGGTTTGGCTCTGTACACTGGCTGGCCGGCAAAGATAGCCACGCTCTGCTCGACAATCTGGGGCCGGAACCCCTGTCAGAGGAAGTCGATGGCGATTATCTGTATCGCCGTTCGCGCAAACGAACAGCGCCTATTAAAAGCTATGTGATGGACGGCCGCATCGTGGTCGGCGTCGGCAACATCTACGCCAACGAGGCACTGTTTCGCGCAGGGATTCGCCCAACCACGGCGGCTGGCCGTATTTCTAAACCACGCTACACGTTGCTGGTAGCCGAGATACAATCGGTGCTGCGTGAGGCCATTGCTCAAGGTGGCACCACACTCAAAGACTTTGTGGGTGGCGACGGTAAACCCGGCTATTTCAAACAAGAACTCGCTGTTTACGGCCGCGGCGGCCTGCCCTGCCTGCGCTGTAATACCCCACTAAAAGAATTGCGGCTTGCGCAGCGCACCACCGTTTTTTGCAGCCACTGTCAGCGCCCCTGACGCCCCGGTGGCAGTATAGTCTCTCGCGCCATCGTGATACCATGCAGACCCACTGAGCAGGAAGGCAGCGCAGCAGAGTTATGGCGGCAATCATTTACCCAGGTACTTTTGACCCGATAACCCTCGGCCACGTCGATCTGGTAAAACGTGCCAGCAAGCTGTTTGACCGAGTCTATATCGCGGTGGCCCAGAGTGACAAAAAACAGCCTCTATTCAGCATCGATGAGCGTATTGCTCTCTGCAACAGATGCTTTGACGGCATTGGCGGCATTGAATATGTCAGCTTTTCTGGGCTAACCATCGATCTGGCCAAGCGACTGGGCTGCTATACGTTTTTGCGCGGCGTTCGCGCCGTGGCAGACTACGAGTACGAACTCCAGTTGGCGCGAATGAACCGCGCTATGGACCCTGAGGTCGAGACCCTGTTTCTAACGCCGGGCGAAGGCCTCTCCTACGTTTCATCATCCCTGCTGCGCGAAGTTGCTGCGATGGGTGGCGACGTTTCCCGATTTGTGCCGCCTCACGTACTCCAAGCGCTGAACGGAAAGTTCGGGGAAGGCTGAGCTACCGTGGCGCTACTTATTACGGATGAATGCATCAACTGCGATGTCTGCGAACCGGTATGCCCCAACAATGCGATCTATCAGGGCGAAGACATCTACGAAATCGACCCTGATTTATGTACCGAGTGCGTCGGCCATTTCGACGAACCCCAATGCCAGACCGTCTGCCCGGTAGACTGCATTCCTCTAGATCCCGAGCACCTGGAATCGCACGAAGCCCTAACGGAAAAATATAGTCGCATTCAAAAGCTGGGCTGATTCTTCACGAACACACTGGAGTCCCTTGTATGCGAAAATTGCTATTCCCCTCTCTATGCGTACTCGCGCTTTGCAGCGCCGGCAGTGAACTCAGGCAACTGCATGCGGCCGACAACGCCAGCGTTAACACCAACGCCGATATTATTCCTGAAGCCGCGTCCGGTCTTGGCACGATCAAACAGGCTGCCAGCACCACGCACATGGCGGTCACCGCCAATCCGCACGCGACCGAGGCCGCCCATAAAATCCTGTCATCGGGCGGTACCGCGGCTGATGCGGCCATCGCCGCACAATTAGTTTTGGGACTGGTTGAGCCACAATCATCCGGGATCGGCGGTGGCGCCTTTGTACTGCACTGGCAGAACGAGAACAAAAACCTCACCTCTTGGGACGGTCGTGAAACCGCCCCCGCCGCAGTAGATGTTCGCCATTTTATGCAGGGTGAAAAGCCCATGCCCTTTTTTGACGCGGTCATCGGTGGTCATGCGGTCGGCACACCCGGTGTGGTTGCGCTGTTAGAAGCACTGCACGCCCACCACGGTAGCCTGCCTTGGATTAGCTTGTTCCAACCGGCCATCAATCTGGCACGCAACGGCTTTGAGATTTCGCCCAGACTGCATGCACTACTGCTCAAGATTCCAAAGGTAGCCGTCAACCCACAAATCACCCACTACTTTTTTGAAGCTGATGGCACAACGCCAAAAGCGGTCGGCACCCTGCTAAAAAACCCGGCTTACGCGGATACGCTAGGTGAAATTGCCAAGAAAGGCGCCAAAGAATTTTACGATGGCCACATCGCTAAAGACATCGTCGAGGCTGTTGCGAATGATCCCAACCGACCAGGCAAACTGAGCCGGTCCGACTTAAGAAATTACGCAGCAAAACAGCGAGTGCCGGTTTGCGGTGAATTTCGACAATACCAGATTTGCGGCATGGGGCCGCCATCCTCCGGCGGCACCACCGTAGCCGCCCTACTCGGGACCTTGCAGCATGTTGCCAGCGCCAAAACTGAGCCAGGCAATCAAGCGCATTTCTTTGCCGAAGCCTCCCGATTGGCCTTTGCCGATCGCAGCCGCTACCTAGCTGACCCCGATTTCGAGTCAGTGCCAACAACCGGTTTAATCAGCGCCGATTATCTGCTTAAACGCAGCGCATTAATCAAACCCAGATCTTCGATGCTCTCGGCCCCCGCGGGCCTACCCCACGGTAGCGAAGGTCTTCGCTACCGTGGCTCCACCTCACCAGAGCTGCCCTCTACCAGCCATTTCTCCATCGTCGACGACCACGGCAATATCGTTAGCATGACCAGCAGCATAGAAACCGCCTTTGGTTCACGCATTATGGTGGGCGGCTTCCTACTCAACAATCAACTGACCGATTTCTCCTTCACTCCGGAAAACGAAACCGGCCTGATAGCCAACCGCATAGAAGGTGGCAAACGACCACGATCCTCGATGTCACCGACCATAGTCTTTGAGGGTGGCAAACCCAAGCTGGTGATCGGATCGCCCGGCGGTGCTCGCATTATCGACTACGTCGCGCGCAGCATTTGGGATGTGCTGGAGAACGGCGTGCCCTTAGCACAGGCTATTGCCGGCCCACATATCGTGCATATGGGCCGGCAATTAGAATTGGAAGAAGGACGCAGCAGCCCGGCGCTCGTACAGTATCTGGAAGCACTAGGTCACAAAGTTTCCCTTAAGCCGCAAACATCCGGCCTTCACGCTATCTGGATTGGCGACAGCACTTTAGAAGGCGGCGCAGACCCCAGACGCGAAGGCACCATTCAAGGGAACTGAGCGTAAGGAGGGCTAATATAGCGGGTGAGACAATGTTTAGGAAAGTCACTGCCAGCGGCAGTCAATGTCTGCGAATGATTCACTCACAGGAAAATCATGATTTCCCGCAGCTGCATTCCCCGGCCGCTGCAGCAAGCACACCTGAAATCCGGCCGCACTCGCGGCGTCAAGTTCCGCCACAACATCCGACAAAAACAGCAAGTGCTGCGCTGTAATATCAATCTGCCGAGCGATCCTACGATAGCTCTCCACCTCACGCTTAGCACCTACTGTGGTGTCAAAGTGGCCGCTAAACAAAGGCAGTAGGTTTCCCACTTCCGAAAATTCGAAAAACAATTTCTGTGCCAGTACCGAGCCCGAGGAATAGACGTAAAGACTCAAGCCCTCGCGCTGCCACTGTTGCAAACTCGGCGCCACATCTCCATACAGATGCGCCTGATAGTCGCCTTGCCGGTAGCCGGCCTCCCAAATATGGCCCTGCAGGGATTTCAGCGAAGTAATTTTTTTATCGTCGCGCAACCACTGCAACAACTGGGTAATCTGACCACTCAAGTCTGCCGCCGCCAAGCCGGCCTCGACAGCAACCTCGGACAGTATCGCCCTTATCGGCGGTGCTTGCGCATGCTCGCGCACAAAGTCCGGCAGCTTAGCCGCCGCGTAGGGAAACAACACGTCATGAACAAAGGAGATGGAGCTGGTTGTGCCCTCAATGTCAGTGACGACGGCTTTTAGCCCTGAAAATACCGGCATCAACGTTCTAGCCGAGAATAGCGCTCAGCGATATCGCTACCAGTGTAGTTGGCCACCCAACCCTCGGGATTATTGAAAAAACGAATCGCCACCAAACTGGGCTCAGGCCCCATGTCGAACCAGTGGGGGGTGTTCGCAGGCACACTGATCAGATCGCCCTTCTCACACAAAACCTCATAAACCTTACTGTCAAGGTGCAGCGAAAACAAACCCTGCCCGTCCACAAAAAAACGGACTTCGTCTTCATTGTGCGTGTGTTCCGAGAGGAATTTGTTCCGCAGCGCGTCCTTGTCCGGATGGCTGGCATTGAGGCTAATGACATCGACAGTCTTATAGCCCCCCTCACCGATCAAACGCTTGACGTCACTTGCATAAGCCGCCAGTACGAGGCTGCCGTCGTCTCCCGCCTGCACATCACTGCGCGTGAGCCATTGCTCAAAGCGAACGCCTACAGCTTTAAGGGTTTTTGTTATCTCGGCGGGATCGGTGCTGCGCGCCAGCACCGTTGCTTGCTGTCCGTCAGCAAAAACTTTTAGCTCACTCACTCTCTACTCCCTAGTCAGGGTGTCGGCTGCCAAAAACGACGCCTATCCAGTTCACATTGAAACAGAAAATCCAGTGCTTCCACTTCACGCAGGCAAGCGTCCAAACTGTCTGCCCAGCAATACACCCCATGCCCACGGATAACATAGGCGGGGCAAGTCGGGTGGCCATCGAGATAGCGCTCAACCTCGTCAGCCAGTTGTGTAACATTCTGGGTGTTCTCAAAAATGGGAACGCGCAACTCATCTTCGTGAGTGTCCACGCCTGCGAAAGCTTTCTGGAGCTCATAACCTTGCAGCAGCACCGCATCATCTTTAAGTAGCAGTGATAACACGGTCGCCGCCCTAGAATGGCAGTGCAATACCGCCTGGACGCTGGAAAAACGCTGATAAAGCCGAGTGTGTAATAGGGTTTCGGCAGAAGGCTTACCGCCGTCCAAGGGCTCACCATCGAGATCAACGGCCAGAAAATCTTGCTCAGTCAGCTTGCCCTTGTGGTGCCCGGAGGCTGTGACTAGCACAGCACTTTCGCTGAGGCGCATTGAGAAATTACCGCTGGTTGCCGGCACCCAGCCCTGCGCATGCAGCACACGACCCGCGGCCACCAGAACGCGCGCTTTTACCAAATAGTCGGAATTTGCCACGATGTCGCCCACGCTGGAATCAGATGCTCGAAGCTGCGAAGTATACTGTCATCGCACCGCCCCTGCCCAGCTCAGACCTAAGGCAGGTCGCGTAGAAACACATATTGCTCGGGGTAACGAGTCAGTACAGCGTCGTAGTCGGCGCGAATTGCACGCATATCCTCGTCGATATCATGACCTACGTAGAAAGGCGGCCAAAATCGAGATAACAGCGCACCACAAAGTTATGGGAGCTGTTACGCTCCACTGCAATGCCGCCCAACCAACGCAGCACGCTGCCCATCGGCCCCACAAAGAGCGAGTGTTTGATCATGAATTTGGCGCGACGCTTCAGTAACAGGCCGACCGGAAACATCAGCAAAAAATCCCAATTGCTGGTATGAGGCGCAATAATCAGAACATATTTACACTCAAGCGGCGCTTCGACGTGGTGCGTCCAAGCCCGCCATTTCAGTAGCAAGAGGGACAGCCGAGTAAGGCTGCGAATAACCCAAGGGGGATCAAAAATATTAGGCGCTTTTTGCATGGCTAGACCGTGACACTTTAGTTTTCACGCAGACGACAATTCGGCGCGCTTAAGCGTTCAATATCTTCGACGATTCCGGACAATTCAGCAAGCAGGTGCCGGCGCTGACGCTGGCTTAAGCTCCGCTCCAAGGCCAACAACAACTGTTGTGCCGATTGTTGGTTGGCAAGCAATCGCTGCCGCTGTGCTAACGTATACAGCCGCTCAGGGTGAAGAAGATGCTCACGCAGTGCAGCCACAAAACCCACTTCAGCTCGCTGGGCCAGAATGTCTGCCAAGCGACTGCGCCACTTTTCTCGCCGTTCATGCATCAAATCGTAAACATTGTCAGCGCGCTGCGCCCATGCCAAAGCCAGCTGCTTTTGCTCCTTACTTACGCTGCCGGCCCAGCGACGCATAGCATCGCGCACGCGCTGAACGCGAATCTCTTCCAGCGCCTGCGCATCAATGGCTCCGTATTTTTTATACAAGCGCTGGTTCCTATCTTCCAGCTCCAACAGCAAGTCGGACACTTGGCTATCGCTGAAACTCTCCACAATAGGGTGGGATTCAGCAAAGGCCCTTGCCACCAAAACCGACCAAGCCTCTACCGCACGAACAGAAAGCGATTGCAGCGCGGCCTCCGTCAGAACTAAGGGTGAATCTTCGACAAGCACGCCGGTAAGGTCGTCCAGATACTGCCGGTATCGTGGCAGTTCCTTTACACAATGCCAGTCCAACATGTTGTGTAGTGAATCATCAAAGCGGGATTGCTGCTGACTATCGAGTTCAACAAAATCGTCAACGGCCCAATTAATAAACCAGTCCGCATTTCTGTAGGCAAACCGGGTGCTACTGCAGGCCGCGAGAAACAGGATTGCTGCAAAGAGAACGACTAACTTACGCATGGGCGTCAGGTCTCGTAGGGGATTAATTCTATGCTTGGCGTTGCGCCTACGCTAACACAACAAGACTGGCGCCTTATAGCAGCCCCCGGATTTCTTGCGCCACTGCAACGACTCCGGTTTCGGCCAGGACAATCGTGTAGTGGTTTACGTTATCAATGGAACGGTAGTCGAAATTACCCAGCCGTTCGCGCAGCACTTCCAGTCGCGACAGGGGATACAAGGGCCCGTCATTCATGACTCCGCGCGGCGCCTGTAAAAACCTCACCGGTGCCGACAGTTTCGTTAAGGCCTCGAGAATATCATCGCTCATTAGCTGACTCTCGACGTCACCCAAAATGGCCGTTTTATTAACGCCGGAGTGACAGGCAGGCGGCGTACCCACGAGGTCATAGCGGAAGTAATCCTCCAGCGCTTGCGTCCACTCTTCACGGCGCTGAAAGGCGGGGTGTTTGCGCCAGAATTCCAGATAGGCATCGATAGATTCGAAGCGCATATCCAGACGCTCCATCGCCGGCCCAATAATCATGTTCACTAACTGCTCCGGCGTAATCCCCGGCGGCAACTCATCGCTCAACGGCAGGCCGCCATCCACTAGCAACAGCGCGCCGATCCGATCTGGGTATTGGGCCTGAGTGACCACTGATATAAAGGCGCCCATGGAATGGCCCACCATGACATCGGCGCGCTCAATTGATAAGGCATCGAGCAAGGCTGCCATATCAGCGGCGTGAGCCTTCATACCCCAAGGACCCGTGATTGCACTGCTTCGACCGCGACCCCGATGATCCGGTGCGACTAGCCTGAACTCCGATCCCATGCGCTGGGCGAGCGCCTGAAACGATATATGGTTAGCCGTAATACCGTGAGAACACAGCACAACTGGGCCGCGATCGCCCCATATCCCGGCGAATAAGTGCCCACCTTCCACGTCTACTTCAACACTGCGATAGCTTGGCATCGTGCTCCTCTTATTGTTTTTTTGCACCAACAATCTGCTTAGCCCTAGCAACAGACTTACATATATCCAGCCCGAATACTAACGATCGTTCGTTTGACTTTGAGAAAAATACAGCTACAATCGCTAGATATCAACTATAAAAACTAACGTTCGTTCTTAAAGCGACGGCCAAATTCATGCCCACACAAGTTTTGTCCAGCAGCACCGTACGCCGGCTCGCCAGCGCAACCATCGCCCTGCCCGCGGATGTGACTCCACTCGGCTCAAAGGCCGATATCCTCAACGTTGCCCTGCGGCTGTTCGCGGAAAAGGGCTACGCCGGTGCTTCCATTCGCGACATCGCGACTGCCGCAAACTTAAAGCCCGCATCAATCTACGCGCACTATGCGTCCAAGGAGCAGTTGCTCGCGCAGCTACTCAACATAGGGCACGAGGAACATTTTCGCTACGTACAAGATGCCGTCGTCAATAGCGACCCTGCACCTAAGCTGCAATTGCGCGCCTATGTCAGCGGCCACGTTCGCTTTCATGCCGAGTTCCCCATGCTGGCGCTGCTGGTCAACCACGAGTTGCACGCACTCTCGGCCGCAGAAGTCACACCCGCACTCAAACTTCGCGAGCAGGCGACCGGCTTGCTCATGGATATCGTCGAGCGCGGCCAAGCTCTGGGCGACTTTGGTCAGAATTTCGATTCCTGGCTCGCAGGTGCGGCCATCGGCGCGATGGGGATGCGTGTTGCCCACTGGTATTCGGAAGATCACGATAAAACCATCGACGAAATTGTGCATAATTATCAGCACTTTGCTTGCCGTCTGGTCGACGCCACCGGCTAAGACCTCAACAATTTAGAACGCCTCATTCAAACCCTAATAAGAAAGTAATAAAAATAGGAGTATCCGGGCATGGCTCAGCAGAACGGTAAATCCGCACGCATTCTCAATGTACTATGCTGCACACTGTGCTTAAGCAGCGCGGTCGTGAGCGCCCAAACACAAATCCCTACGAAAAAAGTGCGCGTTATCGAAGAGGTCATTGTCTCTGCACAGAAACGCGACGAAGCCGTTCAAGATGTCCCCATATCCATGTCAGTGTTGACTGCCAACTTCATGATGGAGCAAGGGGTAACAGACCTGCGCGAAGCGCTGCTCTACGTCCCCAATGTGGCAGTCGAGCAAGCCGGCTTCTTCGCGGCGCCGCGCTCTCGCGGTTTCACCTTCAACAACAACAATAAGGCCTTTGAGCCACCGCTGGGGCTGGCTATCGATGGCATTCCCTACACGCGCATCCCCTACTTTCTCGCGGCCACCTTCGACCTAAAACGAATCGAAGTTCTACGCGGCCCCCAGGGAACCACCTTCGGCAAAAACACGACCGCCGGTTTGATCCATATACTCACCGCCGACCCCAGTGATGAGCTCAGCGGCAACTTCAGCGCCCAGGGCGGCGACTTCAAGCGCGAACGTTACGAAGCCAGTATCGGCGGGCCAGTTATCCCCGATCTCATGCGCTTTCGCTTGGCCGCTTTCACCGACACTCGCGACGGCTTTATCGAAAACACCACGGACAACGTCAATCCGAAAGCCCAGAAAAACTTTCGCGGCCACGACCGCAATGGCTACCGCTTCAAACT
>JBLHMO010000077.1:0-15578 GCA_047622145.1 Paracoccaceae bacterium
GCAAGGCGTTGCAGCTACACAGTAGTAACAAGGGCGAAGACTATGCTCGTGCTTATGCGGCTTGGCAGAGCTTAGATAAGGGAGTACTCAATAACCGCCTGCTTACCATGCCTTCGGATTCGGCGCTGAAACACAGCGGCAGCAACCCCTGGCCGTTAAACTCTCAAAGCTATCTGGCGATGAAGGCCTTGCTTGCGTGCTGGGAAAATCCTACAAGCTGTTCACTCACGGAAGTGACTCCGGAACAGTTGGCGCCACTGCTGGGGAGCAAGCGCGGTCGTCATATCTGGGCCAGCCATTGTGAAGGCGAAACTCCGAGCAGTGCCAAATTGCTACCACTCGATCCGCGAACCCTGATTCAGGCTGGCACGCCAGAAGTGAGCGGTGACCGGGCCGTGCATTTTAATGGCTGGTGGCAAGACTGCCACGCCGCCTTGCCAGAACACGAGCAGCAAGCCAAAACCTGCGGTGAATATATTAGCCGTCGGGATCGAGGCTTGGATTTTTTAACAAATCAGCTAGCCGCAGGCTCATTGGCCGTCAGTGATTATCGCGATAGCTGGCAGAGCTGGGGCTTAAGCGAGCGGCCAGAAAATTTTGACCAGCTTTATACCTTGCGTTACGGCTTGAATTTTTCAGTCTTCCCCAACCCTTACCCGCTGGTAGGTGAAGACCCAAACCATTGCGCAACGTCAGACAATCCCGACTGCAGCGGTGGTAGTGGCCGCCTACCCATGGGCTTGCGCTTGCTAAAAGGTGATGACGGCAAGTGGAGCAACAACATCGGTACTTCAGCCTGTTTTACCTGTCATGGCGGCCAGGTGGGAGATCCTTATAGCGGCGATCCCCAGTTGATAGGCATGCAACACTTCGGGCTGGGTAACAATAACTATGACGTTATCATGGCGGCCCACGACGGCTCTCCTTTTAAAGCAGTGCCTATCGCCGGTGGCGCTATACCACCGGCGGACCCGAACGTGCTGTTCAATGTTGGTATCAAGCAGCGCGGGCAGAATAATGCCGTGGGCGCGTTTGAATTTCTTAATACCATTCTTGATCTAGATTCATTAGGGATTAATCCCAACCCCTTAAAAAACATGAAGGGTGTTGAGGGCGCGCAAGATGTTTCCCATCCCCTTGCCCACACTCAGGACACCCCTGCGTGGTGGAATATGGGCTCGCGACCTCGCAAATTCTTTGATTCCGGCGTTTCCAACGACAGTACGCGCATCGTTATGGCCGCCGGTCCCGGCGAATTCGACTTACTATTCTCTGAAACTGGAAAAGGCTATCGCGACCGCATCGAAGAATGGGATCAAGATCTTGAGGCATTTTTCCTGTCGCTGGTGTCGCCGGTTTACCCTCAAAGCATCAACATAGCCTTGGCCGAACAGGGTGCTGTGCTATTTCATAACAAAGATTTGTGGATAGAGGCGGGCAATGCCGACCGAGCGCGCCCTGAAGGCGGCAACGGCTCTTGCGCGAGCTGTCATGGCGCCTATTCGCCACGTTACGTGAAGGATCCTACTTTTCTTGCCGACCCGGTGTTGGAAGGGGTGGCCTCTCATATCTCGACGCTTGCGGTGATTGGTACCGATACGGCACGTTCAGATATGTTAACCACCACATTAAGGCGCGGCTGGGATACCACCTACTGGGCCTACCCAGAAGCGGATCTGGACTATGTTTCGCCAGCCGATAAAAATTACCTAGAGGAGTCCGCCGACGATATGCTGCCCGATGACCAGCGCCTAAACGGTGCCTGCGGCTGGCAAAAAGCGATTATTGGTTATCAGGCGCCGCCGCTATACGGTGTATGGGCAACGGCGCCGTATCTGCACAATGGCTCGGTTCCCAATCTTGAAGCCCTTTTTGATTCAACAAAGCGCGCGGAAATTTGGCAGCGGCATATTCAAACTGAAGTGTTTGAGCAGGGCAGCGTAGAGATCAAAGGTTTCGATCAGCGCCTGTCCGCCTTTGATTTCACTAAGGTTGGTTGGAGTTCAACTGAGCTTACCTGCACAGACATTCCCGGCAGTGATCAGATGAATTGCAGCCCGAGCGGCGACGAAGGCCCGTCTATGCAGCAGATAGTACAAAACTATTTGAACGGCTCGCTGAGCTGGGCGGGGCTGCTTACTGTTGGTGACCCAGCGCCAGACGGTATCGACAAGCGGCTGGTGTACGATACCCGCATTCTCGGTAACGATGACGCAGGTCACGAATTCACCGATGCCCTAACAGACGCCGAGCGTAAAGCTATTATTGAATACTTGAAAACCTTGTGAAGGATCGGCGCAAGTACGTGCGAAAAAGCATGCCGGCCGTCTGCGTGCTCATACTCGCACTAACCGGCGCAAAGACAACATGGGCATTGCAAGCTGGCGATGCCATGCCAGCATTCGCGCAGCAGGGTCTCGTCCACGGCAAAATGCTGCGATCCGACTATTTTCGCGGCAAAGTACTGTATGTGGATTTTTGGGCCTCCTGGTGTGGCCCCTGCCGGGTATCTTTACCGGCAATGAACGGTATCTATCAAGAGTTTAAAGGCGAAGGTTTCGAGGTGTTGGCGGTTAACCTTGACAAAAATCCAGCCGATGCCAAACGCTTTCTCAAACAGCACCCTGTGGGTTATTACGTGGTGACCGATGACGGTAGCCTGCCCCGACAATTTGGGTTGAAAGGAATGCCGACCGCTTACTTGATTGATCGCCGCGGCACAATTCGGCGAGTGCATGAAGGCTTTAGGCCCGGTGACGATGAACGCCTGCGCAAGCAGATTCGGCTGCTGCTTAATGAATCCAATGGAGCAACAGCTTCACCATGAAAATTCTAATAGCGTTCCTATGTTCATTAGTTATCACCGGTTGCAGCGTCAGCAAGGTAGAACCGTGGGATCGACAGTATCTGGCCAAGCCGGAAATGGCTTGGGACCCGGACAGTAACACGGCGTCCTATCGCTCCCATGTGTATTTCAGCAAAGAAGCCAGTAGTGGTGGTGCCAGCGCGGGTGCTGGCGGTTGCGGATGTAATTGAAGCTGCGCCCGAATAGCTAAGCCGCCCTGAATGAAACATGTTTTGAGAGCAGTATGAATAAAAACAAAAGGTCACAGACTTCAGCGTTACTCGCTCTTACTGGGGCGGCGCTTGCATTACCTGGCATCAGTGGCAAGGCTCAGGCGGCCGCGCCGGTGAGCGAACCGGTATTGAGCTACCATGCTTCGCGCTACAGCGAAGCTAAGTTGGACAAGGACAAAAAGCTCGGTGGCGATAGCGAACGCTACGAAATCGATACCCACCAGCTTGGCTTTGCAACTTCTATTGGTACACAAACGGATATGCAGCTGGATCTTATGGTTGAATCCATGAGTGGCGCTTCGCCTTGGTATGTGCAGCCGGGAGCTAACAACAAACCGGTGCAGGCCATGAGCGGCGCCTCTATTAGTGAAGAGCGCGTAGACCTGCAGTCGCGGTTCAATCGCTTTATCAATGCGGACACCGTAGCCTCTTTGGTGTTGGGCTACTCCGATGAAAATGATTACTCGGCTACCAATGTCGGCTTCGAATTTGAAAAGACTCTTCCTCAGCGCCAGCTTACTGTGTCAACGGGTATCGGCTACAGCGACGACGAATTGGACCCCACAACCGGTACAACTCCGGTCAACCTGACCTCGGCCAAAAAGGACAATCTCAGCGCCTTCGTAGGGCTGGGATTAACCGTGAATGCGCGCACAGCGGTGCAAACCAGCCTCAGCGTAAGCGATCAGCAGGGCTACCTCTCGGATCCTTATAAATTGGCTTACATCGCGAGTCTCAGTAATCCGCTGGTTGCCGATAACCGGCCCAACGACCGGCGTCAGTGGGTTTGGTTGAGCCGTTTCCGTCATTTTTTGCCCGCAGCAAATGCAGCTGTTCACGTGGACTATCGCTACTTTGACGATGACTGGGATATTGAATCGCACACGCTCGAATTGGGCTGGTATCAAAATCTAGGTTCAAGCTGGCGTGTGGATACCAGTGCCCGTTACTACAGCCAGACAGCCGCCGATTTTTATGCGCCGTACTACCTAACGCCCCGCGCAGATGGCCTCGCTTCCAGCGATTATCGCCTGTCGCCTTACGGTGCGGTTAGCCTGCGCTTGAGAGCGGTTAAGTCTCTAGGGCCCTGGCAACTGAGTGCTCAGTGGGAAGGCTATGAAGCCAAAGCCAGTCACTCGCTAAAAACAGTTGATGTCGAAAGCCCCGGTCTCGTCGAATTCAACACCTTTTCCCTTGGCTTTGATCGCGTATTTTAAACAGCGAATCCCTTTTCTATTCCGCCGTTTCTCGCTTTAGGTCGGCTACTTGTCATAGCATAGCGCTATGACAAAGCCGCCGCCTGCCAACATCAAATACCTGTTTAAAAGCATACCCTTTCATGCCATGGGCGGCCCCTGCGAACTCAAACTCTACGCCCCCAACGCAAGAATACTTCAGCAGGCAGCGGACGCCGCGATGGCCGAAGTACTGCGTATTGAACAAAGCTATTCGCGCTATCGCGACGACAGCATCATTACGGCCATTAATACTGCCGCCGGTAACGCCAAAATCGAAGTCGATGAAGAAACGGCAGCACTGCTGGATTATGCAAACGCGGCATTTGAACAAAGCGACGGCCTGTTTGATATTACTTCCGGTGTGTTGCGCGGCGCGTGGGACTTCAAATCTGGGCAGCTGCCATCTGCGGGAATAGTTGCCAGCCTGCAACAGAGGGTTGGCTGGCAAAAAGTGCAGTGGTCGCGCCCCTATATCCATTTGCCGGAGCAGGGCATGGAGCTCGACTTTGGTGGTTTCGGTAAAGAATACGCCGCCGATGCCGCCGCAAGAGTCTGCAAAGAACAGGGTATAGCACATGGCCTAGTGGAGCTGGGTGGTGATATCCATGTAATAGGCCCACACCCTGATGGCTCACCATGGAAAATCGGTTTGCGTAACCCGCGTAAACCAGATGAGGCTATTCATGTTATCAGCGTCAGCCAAGGCGGACTTGCCAGCAGCGGTGACTACGAGCGTTTTATGATTATTGATGGCACCCGCTACTGTCATATCCTCAACCCCAAAACCGGCTGGCCGATTAGTGACCATTTTGCCTCAGTCAGCGTGCTGGCGCCGCTTTGTTTGATCGCCGGCACAGGGGCCACTGTGGCTATGCTGCAGGGGCATCACGGCGGCAGGGAGTGGCTTGAGTCCTTGGGCTTGCCGTATTTTTGGGTGGGCGCGGCTGGTGAGATAGCAGGGAGTTTGCAGCTTGCCTAGCCCGCCGTATGTTTTAATGCATACGTGGAAGAAAGCGTAGAAAAATGTAGTAGCATTCTTGTTGCTCTTTCCTGAGCAGGCGTGTTTGCCGAGACGCAGACAAAGTAAAGCTACATTTGGATTTACATAATAGCTATTAAAGAGTTGGTAATAAGCCCATGACGTCGACCACCCGCCTCAACAAATACATCAGTGAAAGTGGTATGTGCTCACGCCGCGACGCCGACCGGTTTATTGAACAAGGCAATGTCTATATTAATGGTAAACGCGCGGCCGTAGGCGGCCAGGTTGCTGCAGGCGATCTCGTGAAAGTAAACGGCCAGGAGATTGAGCCGCGCGACGAAGAACAGCAGTTTGTTATCGCCTTGAATAAACCGGTGGGCATCGTTAGTACTACCGAAAGCTCGGAGCGCAATAATATCATCGATTTTGTCAAACACAGCGTGCGTATTTTTCCGATAGGGCGTTTGGATAAAGATTCCCAGGGTTTGATTTTCCTCACTAATAATGGTGATTTGGTGAATAAGATATTGCGGGCGGGCAATCAGCACGAAAAAGAATATCTGGTGACGGTGAACAAGCCTGTTACTGACGGTTTTGTTACCGGAATGAGCGCTGGGGTACCCATGATGGGGGGCACCACCAAGAAATGTAAGGTCAGCAAAGAAGCGCCGAAAGTCTTTAGAATCACTTTAGTGCAAGGCCTCAACCGACAAATCCGCCGCATGTGCGATCATTTCGAATATGAAGTTACCCGGCTTGAACGGGTTCGTATTATGAATGTAAGTCTCAAGGGTATCGCTGTTGGTGAGTGGCGAGATTTATCACCTAAAGAACTAAGAGATTTGTTGGCGATGACGGCTAAATCTTCTTCTGAGAATGGTAAAGCAGCTCAACAAACCAGAAAAAAACGGCCTAAGCAGGTGGCTGGAGATACAGCTAAAAAACCACCGGCCAGCAAAAATTCTGCCGGAAAGGGGCGGGGTAAAGCAGCCAGACCTGGGGGTGGTAAGCCCGACAAAAAATGGTCAGGAAAGCCCGCGGCGAGTCGGGGTAGCGCTTCCCGATCGAAAGGTGCAGCTACGAAATCCAAGCGAGGAAAATGAGACCAGTATCTTCGCTAATGAACTGCCTCCCATCCCGATCTTAGCCCTGAGGGATAAGAAGGAAAGCGTCTTGCTGGACCGAATGGGTGCTTTCCAGTGCTCACCGTTGACAGACCTAGTTAGCGAGAACAATAGCCCTTAAGAAAGTGATTACGCACAATGAAGAAAAGCGACAGGAAAACCGAGAACATCATTCGTGAAGTGCTTACCCTAGTTTGCGAAGAGGCGCTGGAGCAAGTCCCCGGCTTTAAATGGTTGACACATCTTGTCGATTACAAGCACTTTCCCGAGTCTTTGTCGGTTGTCTGTGTATTCGAAAAGGACAGTGATCTATCCAGCGCGATAAATACGCAACAAGATGACTATCTGCGCACGCTGGTGTTGGAAGGGTTGGATGCCGTCGGTGTTGACGTCAAAAATGCACAAAATCGGATACGCTTTGATACCGAGGAAGCTTGCGAAAGAATCAACGGCGGGCGATGGAATGAACGCCTCGCCTAAGGCAGATCCAATCGGTATATTTTTATGTTTGAGCTCAAAATTATCGCGCTGTTTTTGGTCACTGCTGTGGCTGAGATTGTCGGATGCTACTTGCCTTACTTATGGCTGCGGCAAGATAAAAGTGTGTGGCTACTTATTCCCGCTGCGGTCAGCCTTGCCCTGTTTGTCTGGCTATTGAGCCTGCATCCAACCGCAGCGGGCCGAGTGTATGCAGCCTATGGTGGCGTGTATATTTTGGTCGCCTTGCTGTGGCTTTGGCTGGTGGACGGGGTCAAGCCCAGCTCTTGGGATGTGATTGGCGCGCTAGTGGCGGTTTCAGGCATGGCGATTATTATGTTTGCACCTAAAAATCTCTAGCGGGAGTGGCCTCGTAGGCAGTTAACATACTCACCCTTTTGCGCCTATCGCCATGATGTGGTTGCGCAGGACATTGATTAAATAGACTCAGCCGCCCATATTGCCTACTAGAGTTAAAGTGAATGACCGCCTAAATTTTGGCTGTCGTTCTGTTTTATCCAGAGGCAAATAATGTCCAGCAAAATTCAAACCGTATCCATAGTCTTTCTGGTGTGCCTGCTAGCGGCCTGTCGCAGCGGCGACGGTTCTCCAGAGGGCCTAGCCGGCGAGGTTCCTAACGACTCGAATATCGATGTTGCCACGCTGAACATCGATGCCTTCTTCGCTAGCAATGTGCAGCCCGCACTGGGCTTTTGCCGAACCTGCCATGTGCCGGGCAATATAGCCGATACCACCGAGGGGCACGGGTTTATGCTGAGCAGCAACCCTGCCGAAGACTTCGAGCGCATGAAGGCGTCGTGGGCGAGTTTGGGCAAAGGGGACACAACAAACGCGATTTTGGTTCAAACCTCCGATGCCAGTGCCACGCATACCGGCGGCACACCCTGGTTAAGGGGGTCTGCGCCGTATACGGCTGTATCCGCATTGTTTTCCTGTTGGAATGATCCTGACAGCTGTAATTTGTCGACGGGTGGAGTGGTTGTTCCGGAGCTGCCACTACTGGGCAGCGCTCAGGGCGGTCATTTCTGGGATGATTTTTGCAATGGTTTGGTCGCTGCCGATGGCACGCGTCAATTCAGCGAAGGTGGCGATTACCTCACTACCGCCCAAGTAGCTCCCCGGCCTGACAGTGCAGTTCTGCCACTCGACCCACGCGATCTGGTACGCGCCGGTGCGAGCGATGGCAAGGCGGTGCACTTCAATGCCTTCTGGCGCAACTGCCACGCTTTTCCCGAATTAGTGAATGAGTTTCCGCATCCGAAAAACTGCGGCCAGTTCCGAGCGAGTGTGGCGCGCGGCTCGATTATTATGGGGTCGAAGCCGGCTGTTGATGCAACAGGCAAGCCCTACCGCTACGGCACTAACGAGCCCTATAAGACGAGTGAACCTAGCATTTACATGACGCGTGAGGGCGTTAAGGATAAGGTTATTCGCCACGGCACAACCTTTGCCGGTGATTCTGCGCATGGTGCTGCGGCGTTAACGGCAGAGCAATACAACAATCTCTGGGTGACCTGGGGCCTGACATCCCGCCCCGATAATTTTGATGAGTTGGTAGCGGAGCGCTACGGCTTTGGCCAACCGTCGGCGCAATTCCCTTATCCAATAATAGACTTTGCTCAAGGGGGGGATGAGACTCCTGAGCTCAGTATCGTGAACGGCGGCACCGGCTTGTTGCCTAATGGCTTGCTACAGACGCGGCTGGATGATGGCACTTACAGTGGCGAAATTAGCACTAATTGCCAAGGTTGCCACAGTGCTCAAGTTGGCGATCAATTTGTGATTGGCGCTGGCGGCGGGATGTTGGACGCCACCGTGTCGTCGAGAGATTTTGCCGCTTTCGGCTCGGCGGCGGGTGTTGCTATAGATCGCGCCGGTTTGGCGGGGCGTGTTCGCGGCACCAATAATGCCCAGTTTTCGAATATTACCGCGCTTTCCGGCGTGAGTACTCAGCAGCAATTTCAGGATGTGATGCAAAACGGCACTACTGGCACCGGCGATACGCCCGCGTGGTGGAACGTGGGCCGTCGCCCCGTAAAATTTGTCGATGCCATGTTCCCCGGTGATGCGGTGCGTGTTGATTTTGCGTTGTTCACGCCCTTGCTCACCGATAAATACGACCCCTTTCCCTACCTTACTCAGGAATATGAAACCTGGGTGAATGACCATGTGCAAGACGGGGATCACTACATCATCACCCGCAAGGCACCGAAATATCCCATGCCGATAGACACAGCACTGGCTTCACAGGGTGCTATTTTGTTTCACAGCAAAAACCTGTGGGCCGACGACAATCTGGTGGCAGAGCCGGCTGGCGGCAATGGCTCGTGCGCTAGTTGTCACGGTGCCTACTCCCCGCGCTTTGTTAACGACCCCAGTTATTTGGCCGACCCGCGTATGGAAGGTATTGCCAGTAATGTGGTGGCCATCGATATTATTGACACCGACCGCGTGCGCTTTGACAGCTATAACCCGGGTACCAACGAAGCGAACTCCAATACCGATGTCGGCTATCCGGAAACCGCGCCGGACAGTGCCGCGCGGACCAGTTTGACTGAGGATCAAAATAAACAGTTTGAAGATTGTCGCGTGCAAAACCTACCGGGTTTACAAAAAGACAGCAGTGGCGCTGAGCGCCCTAGGGGTTATACGGCGCCGCCTTTGTACGGCGTTTGGACTACAGCGCCGTATCTGCACAATGGTTCTGTGCCTTCGGTAGATGCCTTGCTGAATTCCGCTAGCCGGCCTGCTATATGGCGCCGTGTTTCAAAACCTACGCGCGCTGATCAACAGGGACAGGTTGTGATGGGCTTTGACTACGACCTCGCTCGTGCCTACGATCAACAGAATTTGGGTTGGAAGTACGATGAGCTTGAGTGCGGTGGTGATGACTTTTTACCGGTGCTCGATTGCACGCCCATTGAGCAGAATAATCTGGATTTCTTCCTCTCGGAATTCTACGGAGGCTTACTGCTGGGCTGGAATATCACCAACCCGCCCACGCTGAGTAACAGTGATATCGAGGCGCGAAAAATATACAACACTGGCATGTTTAGCCAAAGCAATAGTGGCCATGTCTTTAGTGATGTATTAACTGATAATGAGCGCAAGGCGATTATAGAGTATTTGAAAACCTTGTAGCTTCGTTCACTAACAGGGCAAACTCGGACGTGGAATTTATTGGATTTGTGTCGGTGCAAACGCCGTAAATTCCGGCCTACGCGCCTGACGTCATTAGACAAGCAGTGACGCCCCCAGACCTGTTGTTTTCGCTAGAGTATGAATCTTCAAATAGGCTGAGCTGCAGGCTATATCAGCTTACTGAACTGCGAGTGACCGGCAACTGTGTCTTGGTCAACATTGATCACAGCAGCGAGCGCCCAGTGTCATTGTCTCGCATACAAAGGCAAATGCTGAACCGAGATGTGCTGAGTTTCTATCGCTTACAGGGTGACACCAAAACGATGGCTTGTGCGGCCACACCAGATTAACGTGTGAAAGTTCCACATTATTGACAACAACGTTGAGAGAATAATTTATGCCAGCTGCAACTGATCATGCCTTGCAAGCCTTCCGGCTTGAAGTTCGCGATTTTTTTGAATCTGCGCCAACGCCTGAAATACTCGAAGCCGGGCAAAAGACGACCAGTGTATTTGCGCCTTTTAAACAGGCGATGGCGTGGCAGCGCATACTGTTTGAAAAGGGCTGGGTTGCACCGTCTTGGCCGCTTGAATTGGGTGGCACGGGTTGGGATGTGCAGGAGCGTTATATCTTCGCTGAAGAATACAACCGTCTGCTGTTGCCGCCACTGATACCGCAAAACTTGCAAATGGTCGGACCTGCCGTGATTGGTTTTGGCAGCGAGCAGCAAAAAACCGAGTTGCTACCGCGCATGTTGTCCGGAGAAGATTTCTGGTGTCAGGGTTACTCGGAGCCGGGTGCGGGTTCTGATCTGGCTTCACTCAAATGTCGCGCTGACAAAGAGGGCGACGATTACATACTTAATGGCAGCAAAACCTGGACGACCTACGCCCACCATGCCAACAAGATGTTCGCATTAGTGCGCACCAGTAATGAAGGCAAACCTCAGCAGGGTATTACTTTCTTGTTGCTGGATATGGATTTACCCGGCATTGATGTGCGGCCGATCATTGGCCTGGACGGGATGCCTGAACAGTGCGAAGTGTTTTTTACCGACGTGCGAGTGCCGCAGCTCAATCGAGTGGGAAATGAGGACGAAGGCTGGAGTGTGGCCAAGTACGTACTTGAATTTGAGCGCGGCGGTGCTAGCTTTGCGCCGTGGTTAACGCCTGCGCTGGCGCGACTGCGTAGTAAATGCGCTGATCCGATAAATGCAGCTGGCGATTGCCTGTTGGATGACCCCTTAATCGGCCAAAGGCTTGCTGCGCTAGAGGTTGATGTTCAGGCAGTGGAACACACCGAAAAGCGAGTAAACGCCAGCCTCAAGCATGGCGAAAACCCCGGACCTATGGCGTCTTTGTTAAAAATCATGGGTAGCGAAGTGATGCAGACATTCTCGGAACTCCAGCTCGATGTGGCAGGCGTCGACGCCTTAGCGATGCAAATCGAAGCATTGGGCGTTGGCGCTGAAAAAAACGTGCTGATACCTGACGCCGATATGCTAGCTATGCCGTATTACTTGAATACGCGTGCGGCCTCGATATATGCCGGCTCCAATGAAGTGCAGCGCAGCTTGTTGGCGAAGGCGGTTTTAGCTCCTTAGTCGCCAGTTTAAGCGCCCACTAATTACCGTTAGGAAAACACGATGCAATATCAGTACAGCGAAGAACAGACTCTCTTGAAGGGCAGCCTACGGAAGTTCGTTCACGATAATTACAGCTACGAAGCGCGTTGTCGCTTAGTCGCTACGCAAAAAGGCTTTTCGGATGAACACTGGCAGCAGCTTGCCGAGCTCGGCGTGCTAGGCCTACCATTCGCTGAAGAATTTGGGGGTTATGAAGGTGACTTAGCATTTTTAGCCGCAGTCGCACAGGAGTGCGGACGCGGTTTGGTAGCGGAACCCTTTTTCTCTACAGTCGTACTCGCCGGACAATTACTAGCCGCAAGTGACGCGCGAGAAGTAAAAGCGGAGCTGTTGCCGAAAGTTGCCCGCGGTGAGTTAAAGCTCGCGCTTGCTTGGGAAGAGCGGGGTAGTCGCGGTGACCCTACACGGATCGAAACAGGTGTAAGCATTGAGGGAGACAAAGGCCTTTTATCGGGCGAAAAGCGCGTGGTCTTGGGCGCGCAATCGGCTGACTACCTACTGGTCACAGCCTTGGCGCCGAGCGACAAGCTGGTCTTGCTGTTGGTGGATGCAAAGGCCGATGGCCTGCACATGCGAGGCTATACAACGGTGGATGGTGGTCGCGCGGCCAACGTGAATTTCTCGAAGGTTGCCGCAACGGTGTTGAGCGTTGATGCTAAAAGTTCGATACAACGCGCCCTCGACCGGGCCCTGATTGTGCTATGTGCGCAAGCGCTGGGAGCGATGGATGCCTTGATGGAGGCTACTTTAGAACACTGTAAAACCCGTAAACAATTTGGTATGCCCATTGCCTCTTTTCAGGTGCTGCAACATCGTATGGCCGATATGCATATCGCCAGTGAAAAAACTCGATCGCTGCTGTGGGCGGCGATACAGGCCGACGAGCGCGGCGACTGCCACCATGCTGCGTCGGTGTTGAAAGCGCAGGTGGGCGAGGGCGGACGCTATGTGGGTCAGCAGGCGGTGCAATTACACGGCGGTATTGGCATGACCGATGAACTCAGCGTTGGCGCCTATTTCAAACTGTTAACGCAGATCGATGTCTTGTTTGGTAATCGCGATTTTCATTTGGCGCTTCTGGCCAAATTGGCGAGGGTTCCTGGTAAGGTCGCGGCTACTCAAGTACAGGGGCTTCGCCGGGCTTAACTGCGATCCTAAAATCACTGCCGGATTGCACCGGCTCGCCCACGCTTTGGTGGCGCATGGCTTCTGGTGACGCGCTGTAGTAATTCCGGTAGGCACGATTGAAGTTGTTGGTGTGGGTATAACCCAATTGATAGGCAATTTCTTTAAGCGGCATATTCGAGTTGCGCAGATACTGCCGCGCTAGCCCCATACGCACTTCAAGACAAACTGAACGAAAATTTGTGCTGGCCTGAGCGAGGTAACGCCGCAAGCTGCGTGCATTCAGTTTTAACAGCGCGGCGGTGCCTTCCGATGAAAACTGGCAACTTTGAGGTTGCTCAACCAGCGCGCGCTTTACCTGCGCCACAATACCGGTACCGTGGTAGCCCTCGCCAAGTACCTGCTTTACCTCCGCGGCACAGCTAGCAAGCACGGCGGAATTGCCAGTGAGTATAGGCAGAAAAATCCATTGTTTTGGCAGGGCGATGACGGTATGTGCTTCATTAAAGAAGACCGGGCAACCGAACAAGTCCTCATAACGCTTGCCGTAAGCTGGGGCAGGGTAATTGAATGTTACATAACTTGGGTGAGATGTCTGGCCCTCCGGCAATATGGCTTGAATGCAACGCCAAATGGCGATCATGCTCATCTCAAGTAATGGCTCTCGATAGGGGCGCACCTCACTAGTGCTGGTGTACACCAGCAGATAGTGCGTGTCGGTAGTCGCCATCTTAGAGCGCAGCACATAACCGGATGCGTTCATTGCGTGGCCGGTTATCTTCGCCGCTTGCAAAACGGTTGGTGCCGTCAGTGCTGCGTAGCCGAGCAAACCCGTATCGGTAAGCTGCGCGCGATCACCGATCTGAAGGGCAATATCGGGAATGGCTTTTTGTCTTAGCAGCATCACGGCGTTGAGAAAAAGCTGAAGGCTATCCTGTCGCTCAGGGTTGCTCCAGTCAGGCTGCAGTCCCAGCGCTACCGTCAGGGCCCGTTGATCTACTTCGGGATATCGCGATGACAGCACATCTTTTAGCGCTGACAAGCGGCGCTTACCGATATGTTCGGATTCCATCAGCAGCATGAAAGGGCCCTCCGCAGCGCTTGCTGACCTGGCCAAAAATGATAGTACGTTGTGGCCAAAAATGATACCGGCTGGGCTTCTTATCAGCGCCAGTCCTGATACTCTCTAGGGCAGTCAAACCTGACTGCCCGTGGTTAGCTGCCCGCCACTAAGCACTGAGATACAGAGCGAGGATTACCTTGTGAGAACACCAACGGTTTGTCGTGAGTATTTGGACAACCTGCTTGAGTACCTTTACGAGCAGGGGGTGACGCCCGAGCAGTTGCACAGTGTTATGCGCCTTACTCCCGAGGAGCATGTCAGCGAGCTGGGTCGCTTCCCTCTGCGCTTGTTCGAGATGTTGTTGGATGCCGGCAGCCAATTGTTGGGTGACTATTATCTTGGTGCCCACGCTGGGGCCCATTGTTCCAGTCAGCCTTGGGGTATGGTGAATTACTTGGGGATGAGCGCATCGAGCAACCGCGAAGCGGTTGACGCAGTGGTGAATTACTCTCGGCTGCTGATAGATCACGGCGATGTTGAGCTAATGGAACAGGTCGAAGATCGCGACGTTGCCCGCTTGACTTGGATATTGCCTCCGCGACAAATGCCCGCGCGGCAAGTGGTCGAATTTTTCTTCAGCAACTGGTACCGAGTAAACAAGCCGCTGTTGGACAGATGGTGCTCAAAACGCGAGATTCATTTTTCCCACGAAAGTCCCACCGACAGTGGCGAGATTGAGCGCATTATTGAAGCGCCGGTACATTACAACAGCCATTGTAACGCGGTTGAATTTGACCGCTACTTTCTTGACCGACCGACCAAATTCCCGCATTCGGCCATTCATAAGTCCTTAGAGCAAGTTGCTCAAGCGGAATTGGCGAACCTGCAGTTTGAAGACAGGATTATTCGCGATGTGAAGGAATGCATTATGAATCATTTGGCTAGCGGTGTGCCCAAGCTGGATGATGTAGCCTCTAGTTTGCGCTTAACGCCGCGTACTCTGCAGCGCAGGCTCAATAATACGAAAACAAATTTTAAATACATGGTTGATGATGCGCGTAAAGAACGCTCCATTCGACTCATTTCAGATTCATCACTGGGCTTACCTGACATCTCCGCTGAACTGGGTTTTAGCGATCAGAGCGCGTTTCAAAAAGCATTCAAACGATGGTATGGCCAGGCGCCGGGGCGCTACCGTTTAATGTTGCAGACGGTGAATTGATCAGCAATGCGGCTAATACCCGCAACTCATGCCTATGAGAATCTACTGGCTTATAAGCTTTTACCAATAATAAGGACTATTCGATGTCAGCAGAAAACACGCTTCAAACACTCATCGATCGCAATGAAACTATTACCGTACATGAGCTTCACGCAGTGTATGACGCGCTGCCGGTAGTCGATTGTGAATTTATGTTGGGCGACTGGCGAGGGGGCTGCTTTAGCACCGGCCACAAAGGCGAAAAAATGTTGGCCAAGTTGGGCTGGGCTGGCAAAAGGTTTGCCGCCTTAAATGACGTCAACCCGATTATGTCACTCGACGACGACGGTTGTTTACAAGTTAATCCAATCATGGGCACAGCCTCGCTGCGACGGGTCGAGTACCGCGGGCAGGTGACCGCAACAATGGTGTACGACCAACATCCGATATTCGATCATTTCAAAAAATTCAGCCAAAACCAGG
>JBLHMO010000078.1:0-15407 GCA_047622145.1 Paracoccaceae bacterium
TGCTTAGCGTGCATATATCGTTGCGTGCGTGATTTTGTTGTTGCTAACGCGGTATACCGCGCAAAGCCGTAGGGTTAGTTGCTCGCCGGTCTTAAGTGCTGCTCCCATAAAATCGGCTATCGTTTTTTTGGCGGTAAACACATCGGTGATTTCGATGGCGGCAGTGTCGCCGTCGATAATAATACTCTCCGGCGTCATTCTGTCTTTGAAATTCTCGATCAGGTAACGGTAGGTGGCGAGCATGGCATCGATGCCGTGCTGCTCGCCCTGGGCTGAAACTAAAACCAGATCGTCTGCGTAAAACTCTTTGAGCGCATCGGGATCTTCGCTGTTATAGCTGCGGTAGTAGGCTTCAAAAAAATCGCGGTTTAAAATTTCCATTGTTTAGTTCTTTCCCTTTAGGGTAAAGGCGATGAGGGCATCACCGGGCGGGCTGCCCAGCGGGCCGTGGCCGCCTGCGGCGATCACCACAAATTGCTTGCTCTGTTTTGATAGGCGATAGGTCATCGGCGTGGCGTGGGCCGAATAAGGGATTTCAACTTCCCAAAGTATGTCGCCGGTATCGGTATCAAAGGCGCGGAAGTAGTTGTCCATGGTGGCGCCGATAAAGGCTAGCCCGCCGGCTGTTTGTATCGAGCCGCCGGTATTGGGCGTACCCCAATTGAAAAGCTTGCCCACGCCAAAGGGCGCGAGGGTATTGAGATTGCCTAGGGCACGCTCCCACAAAATATCGCCGGTGTTTAGGTCTATGGATACCAGCTTGCCCCAAGGCGGCGGCACGCAGGGTTTCATATTGGGGTAGGCCGTTGTGAAAACATTGCGGGTAACGGCGTAAGGCGTTCCTTCCTGTGGCGCTAGTCCAACCAAGTCGCTGCCGTCGCCGCTTTGCACCTCGGCGCGCGGTACAACTTTCATGGTAAAGGGCGCAATTTGCAGGTTTACCACCATGCGGTTATTGACTGGATCAACCGAGGCCGAGCCCCAGTTGATGCCGCCGCCGAGGCCGGGGTAGGCCAGCGTGCCCTCGTATGAAGGCGGAGTGAAAATCCCTTCGTACTTCAAGCGATCAAAAAATTCGCGGCAGTATTTTTTATCCCATGGGGTAATGCCCCAAATCTCGTCTTTAGACAAAGATGCCGGGTGCAAAGGTCTTGGTTTAATGGGGAAGGGCTGGGTTGCGGAGGTGAACTCGCCTTCCACCTGTGATTGCGGCACAGCTCGCTCTTCAACGGGCAGTAGCGGTTGGCCCGTTTCACGATCGAGGAAAAAAACGTGGCCCATTTTGGTGGCGGCGATTATGGCCGGTCGATCACCGTTAAAGTTAAAGCCGACGGGTTGCGCGGCAACGTCGTAATCCCAGACGTCGTGGTGAACGGTTTGGAAGCTCCAGTCCACTGCGCCCGTGTCGGCGTTCAAGGCCACCACCGAGCTGCCGTAGTAATCCAGATCGCCGCGCTCTTTGCCCGCGTAGTGATCGGGGGCGGGGTTGCCGGTGGGTACAAACACGCGATTGCTTTCTAAGTCCCCCGACAGTATCCCCCAGGCGTTGGGTGTGCCCGGCGTCAAGTTTTTACCGGCGCGTATATCGGCTGCCGTTATGGCTTGCTGCCCTGGCGGCACCGGATCCCAAACCCACAGCAGCTCACCGCTGTGAATATCAAAGGCGCGCACGGCGCCGCTGGGTGCGTCGGTGCGTTGGCCATCTTGCACAAAGGCGCCGGTGATAATCTTGTTACCCATGATCAGCGGCGGAGAGGTCAGGTAGTACTCGGCGGTGCGCACTTCGCCAAGACCTTGTTTCAGGTCGACGCTACCAGCGCTGCCGAAGCCTTCGCAGGGTTTGCCGGTATCGGCATCGACCGCGATAAGGCGCGCGTCCAGCGTGCCGAACACGACGCGCTTATTGCATGCCTGATCGGGTGTATTGCCTTGCCAGTAGCTGACGCCGCGACAAGAGGGTGTGTACACCCCGTTGAGATCGACCTTGGGGTCGTACATCCAGTTTTCCGCGCCGGATTCGGGTTGCAGAGAAATAACCCGGTTATAGGGTGTGCACAGGTACATGCTGCCGTTCACCACCAGCGGCGTCAGTTGCAGCGCGGTCGCACCGTGAAGCTCGCTGCCGTTCGAGAAATCGCCTAGATGATAGGTCCAAGCCGGTTCCAAGCCGTCAACATTGTTGCGATCGATTTGCGTGAGTTCGGAATAGCGTTGGCCGCTGAGATTTTCACCAATCACCGCCCAATCGGCGGTGGGGCCGCTATAGTCTATCGGCTTGGAGCAGGCTGTCAGTGTGGCGATGACCAGTGCGCTTATAAGGCCGGTGCAAAAAACCTGTGGTGTAGCCATAATTGTTATCTTCATAAAAAGGCGTTTGTTAACCTTGGTTTGTCGCTAGGGTGATGCCAGTGGCAGTACCGTGTTGGCAAAGAGTTTGAGTTGGCGCCAGCCCTCTTCGGGTGATTGCCCTGCTATTAAGGGGTGTAAACACAGCTGAGCGCTGTCGCCGAGTTGTTCGATATAGCTGGCGGCTTCGTCTGGTCGCACGATCGGATAAAGGCCGGTGGCGCGCAGCGGTGCAGCGTCGGTCATTTCCATGTACTGGCCTTGCATGGCCGACGAGGCCTGCCACTGACCGTAGCTATTGCATTCAAACAGTATGTGCGGCGCCATGCGTTGCC
The DNA here is from genome assembly GCA_047622145.1 of Paracoccaceae bacterium. GTDB lineage: Bacteria > Pseudomonadota > Gammaproteobacteria > Pseudomonadales > Spongiibacteraceae > Litorivivens. Next base: position 2,682 of record JBLHMO010000078.1, read on the forward strand.
ATTCGGCATCGGGGTCTTCGGCGACCACAAAAAAACCGCTGCCGAGTTCGATAAAGGGAATGGCCTGCTTGCCGAGGCGTTCGCGCTCGGCGTTGAACTCCGCAAATAGTTCGCTATTTTCAGTGTAAAAATAATCGACTAAACGCGCGGCGCGGCGCGCGGCGGCTTTGCTGGAGCCACCCATCCACAGCGGTGGGTGCGGTTTTTGTACGGGTGTTGGTGTTACCCGGGCGCGGCGGCCTTGGTACTCAAAGACCTGACCGGTCCATGCGTTTTTCAGGGCTGCAATCTTGCTTTCCATTAGGTGGCCGCGATCTTTGAGTTCGACCCCAAACATCTCAAATTCTTCGGGTACGTAACCGGCGCCAACAACGACATCTAGGCGGCCGTGGCTGATAATGTCGAGTACTACTAGATCTTCCGCGACGCGCAGCGGGTCGTGAAAGGGCAGAATGATGAGCGACATACGCAGGCGAATGCGTTGGGTGCGCGCCGCCATGGCCGCCGCCAGAATCATCGGAGAGGGTAGGTAGCCGTCATCACTGCCGTGGTGTTCGCTAATTTGAATAGCGTCAAAGCCGTTTTCATCGGCCCACTGCGCCATATCCAGCGCTGCGTCGTAGAGTTCGCTCTGGTCCGCGCCGAAATCAGGGTTGCGCATATCGAAACGGAGCAGTAGTTGCGGCATTGCTAGTCCTTTGGAGGGAGGCCCTCTCGGATTATTCTTCGCTAACGGTGATCGCGCTGTTCGGACAAAAACGCTCGGCCCGCAATACCTTTTCTTTGTATTCTTGGCCGGGATTTTCGATAAGGACGATGGCCTGAGGGTAGGGCGCGTCGGTTTCCCGTAGCTCGAATACCTCCGCCGATTCCGACTGGCAAACGCCGTGACCCTGACACAAATCCAGATCAATTTTTACGCAGAGTTTTGACATGCTTTACCTCAACTATCTTTGCGGCGACGGTAGCGCAGCTTACAGGGATCGCTGGGGCGGAGAATCAGCGCCGGCATAATTTCCTGATACTGCTCCGGCGTTAGTGACAGCTCAAATTCGAAGTGGTGCAGCAACTCGCAAAAAATGGCTTTTACTTGCAACAATGCAAAGGCATTGCCGACGCACTTGCGGCGACCCCCGCCAAAAGGAATGGCCGCAAAGACATTGTCGGGTGCAGGGCGTTTTGGATTAAAGCGTTCTGGTTCTGGAAAATGCTCAGGCAGTTTGTGTGCCACCCAAGGGCAGAGCATCACGTTTTTGCCCGGCTCTACTGTGAAGCCTTTGAACTCAAAGGGCTTTAACACGCGTCGTGAGATCGCATTCAAGGGCGGGTGCAGGCGCAGTGCTTCGCGAATAAAACCTTCGAGCAGGGGGATCTCGCGCAGGGCGTTGAAGCTAAGCTCCTGGCCGTCCTCGAACAAACGGTCTATTTCGGCTACCAATTCTTGCTGATATTCGGGGTGCCGGGCAATTTCCACCAGCGTCCACGCCGAGGTGTTCGAGCTGGTGTGGTGGCCGGCAAACATAAACCAAATAACAAGACCGGTGATTTCGTGCTCGCTCAAGGTGCGGCCGTCTTCATATTTTGCGGTCATATAAATATTGAGCATGTCGTCTAGGGGCTCGGCGCCAGTGGCTTCAGCGTCGCGGCGACGATGGATCTCATCGGTAATCAGTTCCTGCAGGCGCTCGCGGGCAATGTCGCGCTTTTTGAAGCTATCTTTTTGTTGATTGGGGTCCAGCAGGGCTGAAGGGTCTATGCCGTTTTCCAAATCGGCATAGAGCTCGGCAAATTCGTCCGTAAGGCGATAGCGGAACTGCGAACCCAGCAGGCAGTGAGTCGATGTACGCAAGGTTAGGTTGGTGAAGGCCTCATAGAAATCCAGCTCGCCGTCGTCGCCCCAGTCTTTGGTGAAGTCGATAACTTCCCGGGCGACAACGTCCGCATAGTTGGACATCTTGTCGTGCTTTAAGCCCTGGTACTGAATCTTTAGCTGCTGGCGTTCAATATGGGGCTCGGCGCCATACTGCACACCCTCGCCGAAAACCGGCACCATCATTTGGTAGGCTTCGGCCGCGTTGAGCTGTTCATCGGGGGCGCGGAAAAACGCCTCGTGAGCGTCGGGACCTATCATCAACACCGTGGACAAACCGCCCATGTCGAACTCGCCGACTTCGCCGCACTCATCGTACACGCGCTTGAGAAATTCCAGCGGTGTGGAAATAAACTCTGCAAAGTGGCCGCCCTGCTCGGCTGCGCCACTGACCATGGGTATCGTATTTGCTTGCTGGTTTGTAGCCATAATCATTCCTATCCCCTTGCGGGCAGTTTCCCTTTCGCTCTAGAGCTTATGAAGTGCGGGTGGCCTTTCCGTTCTTGCTAGCCACTTCCTGCTCGTGCTGGGCGATCGCGGTATTGATGCCGCCGACATATTCCTCCATAAAGCGATCAGCATTTTTTGCTGCCCAATCTAACGAGGGGCCACGATTGTCGTTACTGTGCTGGAAGTGCGGCATAACCTCGCGGGCAAACAGCTCATAAGACTTTTTGGTCGCGCTAAAGTCGGCGGCGTTGTGAGCAAGGGCAAGAAAGGTCTCAAAGCCGCCAGATTGCTCCTGCAATTTCTTGATGTGCGCGACCATCGTCGCGGGCGTGCCAACCACGCCAACACCGAAGGCACCCAGGCCGCCGGTTGTCCAGATTTCCACCGCTTCTTTTAGGGACTTGGCTTCAGGGAAGGCCGAGCCACCAAACTTTCTGAAGTAGCGCATCATGTCCATGAGGCCGTACTCAAGGTCTTTGTAGGCCTGCTCTTCAGTTTCGGCTATATGAAAGGGTGTGACAATGCGCCAGTTGCTACGCGCTACCGTTTTTCCGTGCTCGCTGGCTTTGTCTTCGCAAATATCCCAGTGATTGGCTAATTGTTTGAAGCCTTCGGGGCTGGACGCGGCCACCGAGATCATGCCAATGCCGTGCTCACCGGCGGTGCGCGCGCCTGTTGGACTGATGGCGGAAGCGACCGCCATGTCGATGGTCGGGCTTTGATAAGGCAATATCTGACAGCGCGCTTCATTCAGCGTAAACCAGTCGGTTTTCATCGTAACCGTTTCGCCATTGAGGAGCTTGACCAGGGCGGTCAGTGACTCATTCATCCGGCGGCGTAGATCTTTCGGGTTGATGCCCATCATATACGCATCGGCCACCAGCTGGCCGGGGCCGACACCGAAGGTCAGGCGCCCGCGCACTTGGTGATCCAGCTGGCAGATACGGTCCGCCAAGACCAGTGGGTGGTGGTATGACAGCGAGCTGACACCCGTGGCGAGGCGGATATGGCGGGTGCGCTCGGCAACCGTGGCGATAAAGACCTCTGGCGAGGCGATGCACTCGTAAGCGCCAGAATGGTGTTCGCCTATCCACGCCTCGTCGTAGGAGAGCTTGTCCAGCCACTCTATTAATTCCATGTCGCGCTCAATGGCGAGCGTCGGGTTGATCTTGTCGGAGTGGAAAGGTGCAAAAAAGGCACCGAATTTCATGCGTTTAGGTGCATAGCTCATGTTCAGTTCCCCAATTCGATATCGCGGCCTCGGCAGCGGATGGGCTCACTATAAACCCTGAAACATTTCTAGTGCAATGTTTTTGCCTTGCAAATTTATTCATCTTAAAGGGCTTGACCCTTTTCCATGGCAGGGCTAATCTCTAAAAACATTTCACTAGAAATGTAATTTGAATGGGCTCCGTTGCAACCAGTCATAATCAAAAATACGTTGCAGACGGGAAAGTGAATCCGGCACTTGTGCGGCAATCGGTCCAGATCGATCGTTTTCACAGGGGTAGTCGGTCATTGACGGCGGATCAGTCGATATGAATTATAAGAACAAGTCGCTTGTCGCGGCTGGGTGCCTGCTGGCATCGTTGCATTCCAATGCGCAAGAAGGTGCTGCAGCGCAGGCGGAGCAAGCGCGCGAGGCAAGCAAGGCCTCGTTGGAGGAAGTGTACGTTACCGCCAGGCGCCGTGAAGAGAGCCTGCAGGAAACCCCCGTTGCGGTGAGCGCCATGGGCGCGGAGGCACTGGCAGAGGCCGGTGTCTCAACTATCACCGATCTGCAATCGCTGGTGCCGGGTTTGCAGTTTGGCGAAAGTGGCTCGAAAACGCCGGCCATCTTTATTCGTGGCATTGGCCAGCGTGAAGGCTCGGCGGTACTCGACCCCGGTGTTGGCGTGTACCTGAACGGTATTTTTCTGTCGCGGCAGGACACCCAGCTGCTAGATACCGTGGATACCCAATCGATTCAGGTATTGCGCGGGCCCCAGGGCACGCTGTTCGGCAAGAACAATACCGGTGGCGCCATGCTGGTCACCACCCGCGCGCCCAATCTTTTTGAGAGCGAGTTTGGGGTGAGCGTGAAGGGCGGGAATTATGGCCGTCAGGATATCAAACTCTACGGCAACCTGCCCTTGATCGAAGACAAAATGGCGACTCGCTTCGGGGTCAGTGCTAAGCGCTTTGACGGCGATATAGTGAACGTTGACGGCGAGACTTTCGGCGATGAAGATCGCCTGGCGTTTTCAATGCGAACCCAGTGGCAGGCTTCCGAAAAATTTGGGATGGATGTCTTTGCCTACTGGAGTCGGCAGGACGAACGCAGTACCTCGCTAAGCTGTATTTTGCAAAATCCTGAGGCAAATATAGTGCAATTGCACTATCCGGGGCTGCCGGCGTATAGCGATTCGTGCGCGGTCAGCGAAGCGGCCGCAAACGACCACGAAGTCTCAATCAATACCGACGATAGCGTGGTCGCGATGACCAGCACCATGCTGGCGCTGACCATGAGCTGGGACTTTTCCGACTACGAGGTCAAGAGTATTAGCGCTTGGAGTCATCAGGACGAGATTGAACGGAACGACGATCAAGATGGCACCAGCTCCCATATCATCAACAACGGCACGCGCGCACTAAACAATGTGTTGTCCGCCGACGGCAAACAAACGCGCGAAGAAAAGCGCAATCAGTTCAGTCAGGAATTGCAGGTTGTGGGTTCTGCCTTTGACGATCGCGTCAGCTATACCTTTGGCGCCTTTGGGTCACTGGAAAGAATCGACGACAACCCCTTTGCTCAAGTGATTGGGCCGAAGGGGTTGGCGGGCATTGATTCGTCGACCGTGACCAATGCGGCGATTCCCGGTTTACCCTCCCTCGGCGCTGCGGCCGTATTCCCCTTAACAACGCTATTCGGTGGCTTTAGTACCCTAGAGAACACAAGCTGGGCGCTGTTTTCCCAGTTTACCTGGAGTATCACCGATACGGTGCAGCTGACGATGGGGGGCCGCTATACCCATGAAGAGCGCGAGCGCAAACTGACGTTGGTGGATATTAATGAGCAGATCTACGGCCCCCGAATCGGCGCTAGCTATATTGATGAGGCGGGCTTTTACACGCCTATCTCTCGCGCTCAGTTTGATGCCCTGGGGCAAAACCTGCCCGACCTGCCGGTCGATGTGCGCGAAGATGCGGATGTCGGCTATCAAGAGTGGAACAACTTCACGCCAGCGCTGACGCTGTCGGTGCAGGCCAGCGAGGAATGGCTGGAGACGATGAATCTGGATAGCGCACTTTGGTACGCTACCTATAGCGAGGGTTTTAAGGCGGGTGGTTTTGAGCCCCGCGGCCCAGAACTGGTGGCTTTTAACCCGGAAGAAGTTGTGAACTATGAGTTGGGCGTAAAGCTGGATAGTTTGGACTCGACGCTGCGCTTTAACGCGGCGGTTTACTCCATGGATTACACGGACATTCACGTTCGTGTCGCCGAGCAGGGCGAACGCATCAGCGACATTTTCCTGTTCTTATCCAACGCCGGTGAGGCCACCATTCAGGGCGTGGAAATGGAGACCACCCTGTTGCTGGGTAGCTGGGTGCTGAGCGCAAACGCGAGCTACATCGATGCAAAATATGACAAATACACCGCATCGATTGTTACCCCGGGTCAGGGTGAATCGATGGTGGATCGCAGCGCAGAGCCCTTTGCGCTGGTGCCCGAGCTCTCCTACGCGCTAGTGGCCCAATACAATTTGATGACGCCGCTTGGCCTGGTTGTACCGCGGCTGAGTGTGTACTACCGGGACGAGCTGTTTACCGGCATTGATTATCTTGCGGTCGAGTATGACTCGTCGTATCTAGATTCGTTGACGATGGTGAATGCTCGGATTAACTACTTTCCCAATGAAAATATTCGAGTGGCGGCCTTTGTTAACAATCTAACCGACGAGGAATACTTCAAGAGTGGTTTCGCGGTCAGTGCGCTGCTCGGTGCTGCAGCGCTGGTGCAGGGCCAGGCGCGGACCGTAGGCATGGAGTTCGCCTACGACTTCTGAGAAATCAGTATTGTGCAGCCTGCCGCCGCGCAAGCCGACTTCGCAATGCTCTATGTGCGTGTAGAGCATTACTTTTATGTTCTTCAGCCATCTCAAAAGCGCGCGCCTCGACCTTATGTGATAATCCTATCTTGTAACGATAACAACAAGACGAGGATTGACCATGGCCGTTTCCCAAGAATTTCAGACAGATGTCGATACCCTTTACCAGCTGCTGACCGACCCGGATTTTCTGGTTGCGCGCAGCGGCGCGCTGGGCGAAGAGCATTGCGAGTGCGAAGTAGAAGAATACGAAGATGAGACCGTGATTACGCTAATGCGGCGGGTAAAGCGCGAATTACCCTCCTTCCTTGCCAAATTGTTCAATCCGATTCAAACCCTCAAAATGACTGAAACCTGGCGGCCCGATGGCGATGATTGGCAGGGTGACTTGGAGATTACCGTTGAGGGTCAGCCGGTGGTGATTCGCGGTGAGTTTACACTCAAGCCTTCAAAGAAGGGCTGCGTGTATAGCGTGTCACATAGCTGTAAGGCGAAAATTCCGCTTGTGGGTGGCAAGGTGGAAAAGTTCGTGTTGTCGCAGACGGGAGATGGTGCGAAGGATGAATTGGCGTTTGTTGGTAAGAAAATAGCATAGAGCCTTTCGAATTTTGCGCTGCACAGGGGCAGCGCAAGCCTTCCTTTTTATCTGTATTGTAAAAACCGCATCAATGCCGCCCAACTCTGTTCGTCAGCGTTTTTGTCGTAGGCCGCCGGCAAGCCCGTTACTTTGCCTTTGGCAGTAGCGTCCGGGTTAGTAAAGCTGTGCAGCACGCCGGGAAAGCTCATCAACGTGAGGTCGACGCCGGCCAAACCATTTCGGCCACCAGCTCACCCACTTGCTGTAGTGGCACCATGGGGTCGGCGCCACCAGTGGCTAACAGTACCCGCGCTTTGATCATGCCTTTCTGGGCGGGGCTTTGCGCTGCGAGGGCGCCGTGAAAACTGGCAACGCCGGTGAGATCGTTACCCCTGCGCGCCTGGTTTAGGATCACGGCGCCGCCGAAGCAGTAGCCGATGGCAAATACGCGCTCTACTCCTTTTTGTGCGAGCAATTCGTCTTTGGCGGCATTAAAGCGGGCGTTCATTTTGTCGGGTTCGGCCAGCGCCGCATTCATAAAAGCAGTGGCGTCTTGGGGGTGCTCGGCTATCTTGCCGTGGCCGTACATATCCACCGCTATGGCCGCGCAGCCCTCATCGGCCAGTTGTTTTGCGCGGCTGCGGGCATAGTCATTGAGCCCCCACCATTCGTGAACAACAATCACGGCTGTTTTGGGTAGGCCTCAGCGCGGGGTGTACATCACCGCCGTGCCTAGATTGTCTTGCAGCTGGATGTGGGCGCGCTGTTGGCGGCTAGCGCGAATAGGCTAAGGCATAGCGTCAAGACGAATCGAGTGCTTGTTTTGGTCATTGCCTGCTCCTGTCGATTTGAGGCGGGTGGGCGTGGACGTGGCAATACTTGGGCTATGGGCCTTGTCGCGTGTGTCTGCTGGCTCCAGTCGCGGTGCCAGTGCCGGTAACGCTTTGTGCATCGCGATAAGGTTGAAAAGTTCGCGCTGTCACAGGCGGGTGGGGGCGCGCAGGATGAGCTGGCGCAAGGAGTTTCGGCGGTTGGGGATTATGTGCCGCATTGTTCTCCGAGGGAGGCTTGGGGGCTCTCCCTAAGCCGCGGCGCTATTAATTCCTCTGGCTCACTAGGATAGAGTGAGTAGTCTTAACTCCTTGGGGGGTTTCTGCGGTCATCGTAAGGGTGCCGTCAGCGTTCTGGTTGCCATCACTGTCGACAGTGACAGTGATTGTTATCGGCCCCGGTGCGTTCGTACTTGGCACGGTCGTGCTCGCACCACTGGTAATGTTTCCTTGGGTGGTCGTAAAGGTTATTTTCGTGCCTTCGGGAGGGGGCTGATGGTTTACATCTTGCACCTCAAACCTAACGATTCCCCGATCCGCGTCGTGTTGATCTGGATTGGCATAGACAAAAGGAGCATTAATGTGGAGGTGTATATAAGGCCATGAGGGCGTAACCTCCAGGTTGCTGCCAGAAAGGACTATTACAACCTGCTTTGAAACCGTTAGCGTGTCTGTGCCGCAGCGTGGGCCATTGCACAGCAAGCCATTGAATAGAGTGTCTGCATGGCTGTAGCTGTCATCGGAGTTGTCATCATAAAAATACTCGTCAGCACCTCTATCATCGTTTTCGTTTTTGTCGAGAAAGGCTTCGGGTAGATCGACAAAGTTTTCGCTGTCGTCGAAGCGCCCGTTAGCGGGATTGTCATCATCAAAAGATTCTTCGCCAATCGCGGTGGCAAGTACAGCGACTCTACCGTTGCTCGGGCGGGGCTCTCGAGCGGTAAAGATTACAGAGCAGGCGCCGCCTTTGGTAAAGCAGTAGGGCTCGAGCAAACCGCCTTCGGCTATGAAGTTAATTACGGTGTCATCCGCAACAGGGTGGTTGTAGCGATCTGCGGCGAGGACCGTGATTTCAGTGGCAGCGCCGTTAGTATCCCAGCCTTCAATGTTCAGGCTTTTGGCGCTGATTGAAAGGCCGCCTTGAGTGGCGATGCCGGTACTGATGACGAGATCGCGGGAATGGACTGACGTGGTGGCGCCATCTTGCGTTGCGGTAGCCCTTACCCTGACGGTCGTTGGTATCTCGCCGGAGTTTACAATAGTCTGGACGTTGCCATCGGCGCCGGTTGTGCCCTGAGCGTTGCTTAGCGTTACGCCCCCGGTTGTAGGCCGCAGCTCGAAATCAACAACCAGATCTTGGACCGGCTCACCTGCGGTATTGGTGGCGTTAAATATAACGGTTGATTGCTCGGGAATAGACCCGAAACCCTTCAGGCCGATAAGGTGCGGCGTTGCCGATACAAAGGCAACGCCGTTGACATTGGCGGCCGCAGCTTGCGGTGTCAATGATGGTGATTCAGCAACAGCAACCGGATCACCATCAGTGTCGCCGGGGCAGCCGCTAAGGGCCAGCGCAGTGAGCCCCAGCAGTAAAGCGCGCAGGCATAGATTCATAGTTGTAACCTTGATTGTCGTGGAAGCGCGGGTGGGTAAGCGGGTCTGCCGGCACTAAAAATTCTAGAATTATTGTAAATTCCGCGCCCTAAGCTACTGAAAACACATCTAAACTACAATAGTTGATTGATTTTCTTGGCTATGCATTGTCGAGGCTGTCTTGTAACTCCAGCCATTGCTCCTCGTTTTGATCGATGCTCACGCGCAATTCACCCTGCTGTTGCAGGAGTTTTTGCAAGCGGGTTTTGCCTGCTTCGTCGTAAAGGCTGGGCTCGGCGAGCTCTGCTTCCAGCGCTGTCATCGCTTTGTTGTCTTGTTCCAGCTTGCGCTCGAGCCCTTGTAGGGCTTTACGCATGGGTGCCATGCGAACGCGTGCGGCTGCGGCGTCTTGGCGGGCCTGTTTTTTATCGACGAGATTGCCGGTTTCGGCGGCAGGCTTAATGCCGGGGGCTTCGGCCGCGGGGGTTTTATCGCGACTTAAAATCCAGCGCCGATAATCGTCGAGGTCGCCTCTGTAGGGCTCGGCGCGGCCGTCGTGCACCAGTATCAGCTCATCCACGGTATTGCGCACCAAGTGACGGTCGTGGGACACCAGAATTAGGGCGCCTTCATAGCCTTGCAGGGCGAGAGTGATGGCCTGACACATTTCCAGATCGAGGTGGTTGGTTGGCTCGTCCAAGAGCAGCACATTGGGGCGCTGCCAGACAATAATGGCCAGCGCCAGCCGCGCTTTTTCGCCGCCGGAGAAATTTTTGCAGGCGCCGCTGGCCATGTCGCCGCGGAAATTAAAGCTGCCGAGAAAGTTGAGAACCTCCTGCTCCCGCGCTTGCGGTGAAATACGCTGCAGTTGCAGGAGGGGGCTGGCATTGAGATCCAGGCTCTCGAGTTGATGCTGGCTGAAGTAGCCCAGGGCAAGGTGCTCGCCCTCGGTGCGTTTGCCACCAACCAAGGGCTGGCGCCCACCCAGCGACTTGAGCAAGGTGGATTTGCCGGCACCGTTGGCGCCGAGCAGACCGAGCCGGGTGCCGGGGTGAATACTAAGTTTGATGTTCTCGAGCACGGCGGTGTCGCCGTAACCCAGCGCTGCCTGGGTCAGCGTTAGCAGCGGGTCAGAACTGCGCTCGGCGGGTTTGAAGCGAAAGCTGAAGGGCGAGTCAATATGGGCCGGTGCGAGCAGCGTCATGCGTTCCAAGGCTTTGACCCGGCTTTGAGCCTGTCGGGCTTTGGTTGCTTTAGCCTTGAAGCGGCGCACAAAGTCTTCCATGTGGGCGCGTTCGACCTGCTGCTTCTCAAAGGCCTGCTGTTGCTGCGCCAGCTTCTCGGCTCGCTGCAGCTCAAAGGCGCTGTAGTTGCCTTTGTAGGCCGTTAGCGTGCTGTGATGCAGGTGCACGACCTGATTGCAGGCCGCGTCGATAAAATCACGGTCGTGAGAGATCAGCAACAGTGTGCCCCCGTAAGCTTGCAGCCATTGTTCCAGCCAGAGGCTGGCATCAAGATCCAAGTGGTTGGTAGGCTCATCCAGCAGCAATAAATCCGAGGGCCGCATTAGGGCCTGAGCCAGATTGAGGCGAATGCGCCAGCCGCCCGAAAATCCAGTGACGGGTGATTGTAGTTGCGCTTGGCTGAAACCTAGCCCCAGTAGTAATTGTTCGGCTTGGCTGGGGATGGCATAGGCATTGATATTGTCGAGTTGGCCGAGTAGCTCGGCCATGTGCATGTCATCTTTACAATTCTCTAGTTTAGTTTCAATCGCACGCAGTTCGGTGTGGCCATCGATGACATAATCGACGGCGGCGCGATGGCTGGCCGACACTTCCTGCGCCATATGGGCGATGCGGCAGTTTGCTGGAACCCGTATGCTGCCCTTGTCCGGCTCGAGTTCGTTACGTATGAGTGCGAACAGGCTGGATTTGCCGCTGCCATTGGCGCCAATCAAAGCAACATGTTCGCCGTCATGCAGGCGCAAGTCGGCATTTTCTAGTAAAGTTTTGCCGCCGCGTAGTAAGCTGAGTTCTTGGAATTCTATCATGGGCGGCGATTATAACGGAGGAGCTGTGGTCGACAATGCACTTTGGCAATATACCTTGCTGGTTTATTCACAGCCCAAGGTGCAAACGCTCTGTATCAGCTTGCAGGAGGAGCACGGTGCCGACGTCAACATTTTGCTGTGCGCCTGCTGGCTAGCCAAGCGCGGGGTGGTGTGGACGCCGAAGCAGGTGGCCGACATGGTAGGCCACAGCCAGAATTTTCGTAGTGAGTACTTACTCGATGCGAGAGCTATGCGCCGCAAGCTGAAAGGGGTTGCGCCAGCGAATGTTTACCAAGAAGCGCAGCGCTTTGAGATGGCCATGGAGCGCTGGCAGCAGGACGAAATGTTCAGCTATTGGCGAGAGGCCAATGTGCAGCCTAAGAAGCAGTCGTTCTCACTGTGCGCCCAAACGAATATTCACCGCTATTTCGATCACCTGACGCTGGGTTGGAACGCACAGCTGGGTGAGTTGGTCGAGGCGGTTGTTGCCGCCCCGCCGGGAGAGAGCTGTTAGGCAGCCCGACAGGGTGCTTATTTTTCGCCGCTAGTCCGGCAAATCGAAAATTGATGCGACTTTGTCTTCTTTGGCCTTCGGCTGGCTGATAGTGTCGGATAATACCTGCGCTTTCCGGCGCGGCGGTGGTGGCGGCTCTGGCGGCTCGGGGCGCGGCGCAGCTTTTGCCTTTGCTTTGTGCGCGGGCGCATCGGCCTGTATTGGCTTGGCGGCCGTTTTGTTCACTGCCTTGGCGGTCGGTGCGGGCTTAGTCGCAGATTTCGGCGTTTTTTCGGTACTTGCCGGCTTTTTTGCTTTTGGCGCCGCCTTTTCGAGTTCTTTTTTCGCTGCGGCCTTTGGTTTTGCGGCAGTTTTGGGCGCGGCCTTGGCTTTAGCGAGGACCTTCTGCTTTGCCACCGACTTTGGTTTTGCTGGCGTTTCCGGCTTTGCCTTGGCGACAGGGAGGCTTTTTACGGCTTCGCTCTCCGCTGCCAATACCGCTTTCTCAGTAACAAAGTCCAGTTTGAGCGTTTCCAGCGCCTGTTGAGCCTTCATCTGGTCTACTTCGGCAGCGCTGAGCGCCTTCTCTACTTTACTCAGGCTGGCGGTGGCTATTTTTTGTTGCGGCGCGGTTTTTGCGGCGCGCTGGCGTTGAGAGGCTGTTTTAACAGCCTCTTCGTGTTTTTTGGCGATTTTTGCCGCCTGTTCAACGACGTTGACAGCTTTTTTTAACTGCTGTTCTTGCGTGTTGAACAGTTTTTCACGCAGTGCGGTA
>JBLHMO010000079.1:0-15363 GCA_047622145.1 Paracoccaceae bacterium
GGCACATTGAGTTCAATGCGGATTTGCTCTGTCTCAGTGGTATCGTCAATGGGTGATGAAAATGGTGGTTGGCCGGTAATCAGGATGTCATTGCTACCGTCCGACGTATCTTCGTTATAGCTGAGGCGGCCGGTCAATGTGGGCAAGTGATCTGCCTTGCGCGATTTGGCAGTTTGCTGGGCGGCTTGGGTGGCGTATTTAGCTGCCTGTAGGTCGAAATTGTTATTCAGTGCGAACTGTACCCACTCATTTCTGTCTGCCGGGCTAGGATCCGAGACCGGAAACTCTTCTCGCAACTTTTCCAGTATTTCGTGTGGTTGGCCTGTGAACACTGTCAGCGCTTCCAGTGTTGTGCCCATAGTGGCGTCATCGCCAAGTCGGCGTGCAACGGTACTGTCGTATACAGCACGGGCTTCGTGGACGTCGGTAATGGCGATCAAGCCCACATCAAAGCGCTGTTGGGTTTGCTCTAACTGGCGCTTTACCGCGCGCTCTTCTGCACGCGTGGCCTCCAGCGTTTCTCTTGCGGTCAGCACGTTAAAATAGGCCTGCGCCACACGAATGATCAGTTCCTGCTGGGCCGCACCAAACTCGGCTTTTGCTTGTTTGCTGGTTTCTTTGCCAGATTGGAAGCTGAACCATGCGGAAAGATCAAACAAGGTTTGGCTGAGCGAGATTCCGTAGCCGTCGCCATTAAAGTCGCTGTTGGTGGACGTCGGGAGAGGGGTCGGGCCGATTAGCCGCACGGCGTCGGAATCTGAAGAGGTGTCACTGTAATAAACGTTGGCACTTATTTGAGGTAGCAGGGCCGCACGGCTGGTTTTTTCCGTTTCCAGGGTGGCCCGATAAGTCGCTGCAGCCGCTTTAAGCGATGCGTCGTTTCTGAGCGCGAGTTCGTAAATGCTACTGAGACTCTCGGCAAAAAGTGATGTGCTGCTAAGGCCCAATATACTTGCCAAAGCTAAAGGTAAAAGGCGTTGCGTCATGCGGCTATCCATCCTGTCCAGTGGGTCTCCGGCAGCGAGTCTAGCAAATTGGCCCGCAAAGCCCCATCAGTTAAGGTGATAATTAAGTATTTTTAAGTATATCCACAGCGGGTATCATTGGGTTTTACTAGTGTCGTCGAATATAGCGAGTGTGGCTGATCCTGTGGTGAAAAGTCTGTATAACGTCGATTTATCTGCTCATTTGGCTGAGTGTGAGCTCAATTTTGTGCGTCTGTGCAGATTGCTTGCGCGTATGGATGCTGGCGACTCTCGCGAGTTTACCTGGGGCGAGGGTATGGAGGTGCGGATGCTGGTCACCGAAAGAGCGCCCTATACCAGTATGCTGGACATTCGACAGAGCCATCGCAGTCTGACGCAGTTGGACAGCCGGATGACGGTGCGTATATACCACGATGCCGGGGTGGCCGAGGTGGCTAGTTTCGACGGCTGTTATCGGGTGCAGGCCAAGAACGACTACCCGAATCAAAAAATGCATCAGCGCGACGAGAAGCAGCAGTGGAACCGCTTCTTGGGTGAATGGTTGCAACACTGTCTTACGCAGGGGCGAAGTCTCAGTAAAACTGAAGAACTGATCGCCCCCTGATGTATTGTCACTGGGAAATGCGACTTGGCGCATGGCTGCTATTGTGAGAGTGTGTCCCAATCGGCACGGACGCTGCCATTGGATGATCGTGAGTCAATGCTCAGGACATCGTAGAGCGAAGCTGCGGGGAGGCGGCGTAGACGTAGCATGAAGCCGATTCGGATTGCACAAATCAGCGATACTCATCTGGGCCCGACTGCCGGTTATCAGCTATTGGGCATGGATACGGATTATAGTTTGCAGCAGGTGTTGAAGCTGTTCACCGCGGGCGAGCAGCAGGCTGAGCTGATTTTGCTAAGTGGCGATATCTCCAATAATGGCTACCAACAGGCCTATCAGCGCCTGTATCAAATGCTCGAACAGCGGGACAATGTCGTCTGGCTGCCAGGGAATCACGACAGCGTCAAATTTATGAAATCGGTTTGCGCCGAGCGTTGGTTTAGGCCGCGTATCGAAATTGGCAACTGGCAGATTGTTTCTCTGGACAGCTCGGTGGCGGATAGCTCCAAAGGTGCGCTGGACGCCGGTCAGCTCGCCTTTCTTGAGGAAGGCTTGCAGGCGCATCCCGATCTGCATACGTTGATTACTTTGCATCACCATGTATTGCCGGTAGGTTCACATTGGCTTGACGAACAACTGCTATCCAATCAGCAGGAGTTTTTTGAGCTGATTTCCAGCTACCCCCAAGTCAAAGCAATTACTTCTGGTCATGTTCATCAGGCGACAGACGCACAGAAAAATGGTGTTCGTGTATTGACCGCGCCTTCAACCTGCGTCCAGTTTGCACCCAATAGTCCCGAATTTCTGGTGAGCACCGAGGCGCCCGGCCTGCGCTGGCTGGATCTTTACCCCGACGGTAGTTTGCAGACTAGGGTAGAGCGGGTGCAGAACGTCGAATTCCATATTGATCTGGCAGCCAAGGGCTACTAATCATTGTCCTCTGAGTTGCTGTATATCCACGGGTTTATGTCTTCGCCGCAATCTCAAAAAGCGCAGCAGACGCGCGCCTACTTTGAGGGCCTCGGCGGCGACCGCCGCTGCCGAATTCCGCCACTACCCAACACGCCGGGTGAAACCTTCGATTTACTGGAGGTCGAGCTGCAAGCGGCGCTCAAGCGAGCTGAGCGGGTGGGCTTGGTGGGCAGTTCGCTGGGCGGTTTTTTTGCGACGGCATTGGCTGAAAAATATGGAGTGCCGGCGGTGTTGGTGAACCCGGCGGTCAATCCCCATCGCTTGATGGCTCATTTTTTGGGCGAAAACTACAATCCCTATACCGGTGAGCGATTTCGGATTACCCAGCGGCACATGCAGGCATTGCGTAGCATGCCGCCCGCCTCGTTGAATGAGGATTTGTACTGGGTGTTAATGCAGAGCGGCGACGAGACCTTGGATTATAGGGATGCACAAAGCTATTACAGTGCGTGTAGAATGACCCTAGAAGAGGGCGGGGATCACAGCTTTACTACCTATGCGCGCTATCTCCCCGACATTGTTAAGTTTTTGAAGTTGACTGAAGAATAATCCCCTATGTCCGACTATAACGCTGAATCCATTGAGGTTCTGACAGGGCTTGAGCCAGTACGCAAACGCCCTGGCATGTATACCGATACCACGCGCCCCAACCACCTAGCACAAGAAGTTATCGACAACAGCGTCGATGAAGCCTTGGCCGGTCACGCTACACAGCTTGAAGTGACATTGCACAAAAATGGCTCCGTGACCTGTGTCGACAATGGTCGTGGTATGCCCGTAGATATGCACAAGGAGCAGGGCAAGCCTGGCGTTGAGGTTATACTCACAACCCTGCATTCGGGTGGCAAATTCTCTAATAATAATTACCAATTCTCGGGCGGATTACACGGCGTTGGCGTCTCGGTTGTAAATGCCTTGTCGTCGCAGTTGGAAATCACCATCCGTCGAAACGGACAGGTGTATCGAATGAATTTCGCCGACGGCGAAAAGGTTTCGGAGCTGGAAGCGATTGATACCTGCGGCAAGCGGAATACGGGCACGCAAGTACGCTTTCTCCCCAACCCCAAATACTTTGACTCTCCCAAGTTTTCGGTGCTGCGTCTTAAGCATGTGCTGCGCGCCAAAGCGGTTCTGTGTTCCGGTCTTAAAGTTATATTCAACGACGAAACCGGTGATGGCAGTGAAGAGTGGTATTACGAAGATGGTTTAACCGACTACCTCACCAGCAGTACCCGCGAATGGGAAACGCTGCCGACCGAGCCCTTTGTCGCCAATTTTTCCAGCCATAACGAAGCGGTAGACTGGGCGGTGCAATGGCTGCCTGAAGGCGGTGAGGTAACCGCAGAGTCCTACGTTAACTTGATTCCGACCGCGCAGGGCGGCACCCACGTGAACGGCTTGCGCACCGGTCTGCTGGAGGCTATGCGCGAATTTTGCGAGTTTCGCAACCTGCTGCCGCGCGGTGTAAAGCTCACCCCGGAAGATATCTGGGAGCGGTGCTGCTACGTGCTGTCATCCAAGCTCGAAGATCCGCAGTTTTCGGGGCAAACCAAGGAGCGCTTAAGTTCGCGTGAAGCGGCGGCCTTTGTATCCGGTGTTGCCAAGGACTCATTCAGTTTGTGGTTGAACCAACATACGGGTGAGGCTGAAAAACTCTCCGAGCTGTGCATCAACAACGCCCAGACGCGCTTGCGTAAAGCCAAGAAAGTGGTTCGCAAAAAGATTACCTCGGGGCCGGCGCTACCGGGCAAACTCTCTGATTGCTCGGGCGATGACCCCACCCGCGGCGAGCTGTTTCTGGTAGAAGGTGATTCGGCCGGCGGCAGCGCCAAACAGGGACGGAGTCGCGAGTTTCAGGCCATTTTGCCACTGCGCGGTAAAATCCTTAACACCTGGGAAGTCGACTCGCAAGAAATACTGGCCTCGCAGGAAGTGCATGATATTTCCGTGGCCATTGGGGTCGATCCGGCGTCTGATGATTTAAGCGGACTGCGCTATCACAAGGTTTGCATACTGGCTGACGCTGATTCTGACGGTGCCCACATCGCTACCCTGATCTGCGCGCTGTTTGTTCAACACTTCAAACCTTTGGTGCAGGCAGGCCACGTGTTTGTGGCCATGCCGCCGCTGTACCGTATCGATCTTGGCAAGGAGACCTTCTACGCGCTGGATGCCAGTGAACGGCAGGGCGTGCTTGATCGCCTGGAAGCCGAGGGAAAGCGCGGTAAGGTGTCGGTAACGCGATTCAAAGGTTTGGGTGAAATGAATCCCTTACAGCTGCGGGAAACCGTTATGAACCCGGACACCCGCCGCTTGGTTCGCCTGACCATTGAGCCCGGTGACGATACCTCCAGCATTATGGATATGCTGCTGGCGAAAAAGCGTGCTTCCGATCGCAAGGCTTGGCTGGAATTAAAAGGTAATTTGGCCGAAGTGGTTTGATCGTCTGTTTTAGTCATTAATGGCTGCTGTCAAAGATCGCTCCTAGCGGCTATTGTCGGCAGTTGGCAGCCCGCATCTATTTCTCCAGTTCGATGACCGGCATAAATCCGCCGAATATCATTCGTTTACCGTCAAAAGGGATGGGGTTTTGCGCGGGGTCGATGTGCGGATCGGGAATGTCGCTCATCATTTTTTCCTTGGCGGCATCTTGGGTGGCCTTGTCTGGCCACGCAATCCACGAAAAGACAACGGCTTCGCCTGGGGTTGCCTTTACCGCGCGTCGGAAGTCTGTGCTTGCACATACATCGTCTTCCCAGCATTCCAGTATCCGAATGGCCCCCCCGCTCCATGAAAACAGCATCAGTAGCGCTTGCATGATCTATAAAGGCCTGCTTGTTGATCTTGGGGACTGCATGACACATCTATCGATATAACTCATAACGCATATTCCTTTAACTTACTGGCGGTGCTGGTGCTGACTGGTCGAGCGAGCGCTACTGAAGTCGACAAGGCCGATTCAATATTCTTACTAATTTAGGGTCTTCGGAATCAGCTTCACTGATAATCTACTCCTGGGGCGATGTATAAAGTAAGCAACTGTTACTGCAAAAATCCACACAATCAGTGAAGCTCGATACCGCCGTTTTCCGAACGCCTATGTGCTGGACCTCTCGATACGATAGAGATCAAGATCTGACTGTAGGTCGCCGAGTATTGCGAAGTTCAATCACCATGCTCTGGTGAAGTGGCGTTGGACGCATCTTACTTTGGCGTCAATCGCATTCGGGGCATGCGTTTTATATACCGATGAACGAAACGGAATTCCGCTCCATTCATCACAGCGGCAACTTAAACAAGGTCCTATTGAAGCTGTTAACATAGGTTTTTGGAAAACAGTCTAAGGCCACCCAATGACTCTGGATAACTTGCTGGCAAAAGAAGCAATACGCGAATTGGTGTTGCGATACTGCCGCGCCATTGATAGGCGTGATTATGCGGCGCTTGCCTGCATGTACCACCCCGATGCGACCGACGATCACAGCCCGATGTACAAAGGCGATGCTCAAGGCTATCTGGATTGGCTGCCGAGTATGTTGGACACTATGACGGTCACTTCGCATATGGTGCAAAACCATTTGATTGTGGTGGATGGCCTGCAGGCGGAGGGTGAGGTAACGATGGTCTCCTACCACCTGACCAAAGACGAAGAGGGGAATGACCTTGATATTGTCATTGGCGGCCGCTATCTGGATCGCTATGAGAACCGCGATGGTGTCTGGCGTTTTGCGCACAGGATGATCGTGATGGACTGGAATCAGATTCAGCCATCGCTGTGCCAGTGGGATTCACCGATGGTGGCAGGCACGCCAGTGGGCTCGGCCTGTAAGAACGATCCCGCACAAAACTTCTTCAAAATGCTTAAGTTTGCATCAAGCTGATCCGCCCATTTCCGCTAAAGGAGACCTATGGCAACAGAGCTCGCAGTCGTCACCATCACTCATGCCATTCAACAATCGGTTGCACCGGTGTTTTTGCTGGCCGGCATAGGTGGCATTCTTAATGTGTTGACCAATCGCTTGGCGCGGATCATTGATCGAAGTCGTAATCTGCACGCGCGCCTGGAAAGCGTATCGGAAGAGCGCGTGCTGGCTATACGTGATGAGTTAAACACCTTGACCCAGCGCGGGCGAATAGTACACCGCGCTATTGCCTACAGTACGGGTAGCGCGCTGCTTGTTTGTGTGGTGATCGCGATGTTGTTTCTCGGTGCGGTGATGAGCTGGAACAACAGCATTATTGTGGCCGGTAT
The DNA here is from genome assembly GCA_047622145.1 of Paracoccaceae bacterium. Lineage (GTDB taxonomy): Bacteria > Pseudomonadota > Gammaproteobacteria > Pseudomonadales > Spongiibacteraceae > Litorivivens. Next base: position 6,815 of record JBLHMO010000079.1, read on the forward strand.
GTTTATCCTGGCGATGTGTTTTTTGATTGTATCGCTCAGTGGCTTTCTGCGTGAAATACGCCTGGCCACGCGCATCATGCTAAACGGCCCCTGATCTGTCGATGAAGCGCGTTGATGTTTTACTGGTTGAAAAGGGGCAGGCTGAATCGCGCAGTCAGGCCCAGCGCTGGATAGCCGAGGGCAAAGTGTTTTCTGGAGGTCAGCCAGTGCTCAAACCCAGCGCGAAATTTTCTGTCGATATCCGTTTTACCATTGTCAATGACGAGCGCGACCGCTTTGTGTCGCGCGGCGGATTAAAGCTGCAAGCTGCGCTTGGTAAGGGGCATTTCACCGTTAGTGGGAATGCGCTGGACATTGGCGCCTCAACGGGTGGATTCACCGACTGTTTGTTGCAAGCCGGCATTAATCAGGTTGTCTGCGTAGATGTTGGTCATGGCCAGCTGGTAGAAAAAATCCGTGGTGACCCGCGAGTGCATAATTACGAAGGCATTAATGCCCGTGAATTGCCAGCCGCTGTGCTGCAACATGCACCCAAGGGCTTTGATCTGATTGTGATGGATGTATCGTTTATTTCACAAACCAAAATCCTGCCTGGTCTGCCCGCTGTTATGGCAGAAGGGGGCTGGTTAGTGAGTTTGGTTAAGCCTCAGTTTGAAGTGGGGCGCGAGCATATCGGTAAAGGCGGGCTGGTGCGAGATGTGTCGCAGTATGCCCGTGTGGAAGCTGAATTAAAAAATTGCGCTGACACATTCGGTTTAGACGTGGTCGATTTTTTCGACAGCCCGATTGCGGGTGGCGATGGCAATCGCGAGTTTTTGATGGTGGCGAGGAGGTCGGCCGCTAGACGTCGGCCACGTAGCTGCTTGCTTAGCGCCAGACATCCGACTTCCGGCGATTGTCTCAGCTCCTAATAAATGGGCGGCTCGTCAATGTCACTCGGCGGATATTTTTCCGTATCCGGCACGTGCTGCTCATTGAACGCTTCCATTCGAGAGAATACCCGGTCGATATTGGCCTTGTACTTCGCAATATGAAACAGCGCCTCTCCTTCGTGTACCAGCGGCAAATAGGTGCGGCCGATGATGATTCCTGCGGTGGGGGAGTTGATCTCGACGCTGGTGCTGCCGAAGGGATCGGAAATCATCGCGACGGTTTCGCCTGCTTCGACCTTGGCGCCGACCGGCACTAGCGCACGCAATATGCCACTTTCGGATGCGCGTAGCCAGTAGGATTCGTCCGACAGTATAGGTAGGGCTCTGGCTTTTTTCTGCCGCGACGCGGGCAGCATGCCAATGTGGCGCATCACGTTAATGACGCCTTTCACGCCGCCGCGGATGGCCACCTCATCAAAGCGCAGTGCTTCGCCAGCCTCGTAGGTAATGACCGGAATATCATTGTCCGCCGCAACTTCGCGCAAAGAGCCGTCGCGGGTTCGTGAATGTAATACTACGGGTACCCCGAAAACTTCAGCCAATTGTCGGGTCGCTTCGTTATTCATATCGGCACGAATCTGCGGCAAGTTGCCGCGGTGGCGTGCACCGGTGTGCAAGTCGATACCGTGACTGCAGTGGCGAACAATTTCATTCAAAAAAGTGTGTGCTACGCGCCCTGCTAGCGACCCTTTGGGCGAGCCGGGAAAGGAGCGATTCAGGTCGCGGCCGTCGGGCAGGTAGCGGGAGTTGTTGAGAAAGCCATGCACGTTAACAATGGGAATGGCGAGCAGCGTGCCGCGCAGGTTTTTGATTGCAGGGTGCTGTAGCAAGCGGCGAACAATTTCCACACCATTGATTTCGTCGCCGTGAATGGCGGCGCTGACAAACAAGGTAGGGCCACTGCGCTTGCCCCTGATTGCCTGTACCTCAATAGACAGGTCGTTATGCGTGTACATGCGGGCAACAGGAAGACTGATGAGCTGTCCGCTGCCGGGCGTGATATCAAATATTACGCTCACTCTTAACCAGTTCCTCGTGTCTTGTTACTAAAGGGTTTAGCGTTGATTTCGACGAACGCGATAATTGCACTCGCCACATCTTTGTTGGTCGCGGTTTCTATTCCTTCGAGCCCCGGTGAAGAATTGACTTCCATCACTAGTGGGCCGCGAGCCGAACGCAGCAAGTCTACCCCGGCCACGTTCAGGCCCATAATTTTTGCCGCCTTAATCGCGGTCGCGCGTTCCATAGGCGTTAGCTTGGTGAGGTGGGCGACTCCGCCGCGGTGCAGATTTGAGCGGAATTCTCCATCCTGCGCGGTACGCTGCATGGCGGCGACCACTTTATTGCCGATGACCAGGCATCGTACGTCGGAGCCGCCGGCTTCTTTAATGAATTCCTGCACCAGAAAGTCGGCTTTCAATTCGCGAAATGCTTCGATAACGCTTTCTGCCGCCTTGAAGGTTTCGGCTAGTACCACGCCTTTGCCCTGTGTGCCCGAGAGGAGCTTCACCACCAGCGGAGCGCCGTTAACCAGTTTGATCAGCTCCTTGGTGTTGTGAACTTCGTGCGCAAAGCTGGTGCGCGGCATGCCGACTTTTTTCCGCGAGAGCAGTTGCAGTGAGCGCAATTTATCGCGCGAGCGCACCAGTGCAACAGATTCCACCAGGCTGTACACGCCCGTCATCTCAAACTGGCGGATAACGGCTTGGCCATAGTTTGTGATGGACGCGCCGATGCGCGGGATAACGGCATCGAAACCTTCTAGCTTTTCGCCCTTGTACCAGATGGAAGTCTGATCCGAGCTGAGTTCCATATAGCACTTTAGTGTGTCCACCACGTGCATATCGTGTCCGCGCGCGGTGCCCGCATCAACGAGTCGGCGGGTGGAATACAAACGGCGATTGCGGGACAAAATTCCTATTTTCATGGCTTGATTCCTTGTGCGCTAGGCGGGGTAACTATTCGGCGGCGGGTGCGCTATTGCTGGGGTAGTACGATCGCATCGGCTCTATAGGATATCGCACTTTGAGGGCTGTATTGCTGCGGGTGGGTTGTGAGGCTGACTCAGTATTCACATTGTTGCTCTTGAGGCGCGATGTCAAATGCGTATATTGGCGAGCTGGGCGCAAGTTTCGATTTTATCCAGTTTAAGTTCTGGAATTTAGGCCAGCGGCATGCCGACTTTTTCACACCACAGAATTGGCGCTGAGCATAACGAAAAGTGCTGTGGAAAATAGAAATTTAGGAGCTCTCCGGTAAAATTGCGTCTTGAACGGGCAAAAAAAAGCACCCAATGAGGGTGCCAAGAGGGGGTTCGTTAAAAAGAGTCCGTGGATGGAAACTGTGTTCAGGTTACGACGATTGGGCCCTGTGTGGTATCCGTACATGTACTTAGGGGCTTGCTCGCTTCAATGAGGCCTATTTAAAGCGTAAAAGTTGCTCTGGGCTATCCGTAAAATCCCTTACTGTATCTGGGAGCCTAAGCGCTTGCTCGACCACTCCCTCGCTGTAGGTGTGGCAGGCATTGGCAATGTGGGGGTAGTCAGTGCCGCGCGAGCCCTCGATTTTCGGCGAATCAATTCGTCGGGCAGAAGATACAAAATAGCCCTTTTGCAATACAAAGGCCGCTTCGCGCTCATCCCCTTGAAAATAGTCGTTGGCCCAGGCGGCAAAACCGCGGAATAGGGGTTTGCCCTGCAACTCAGGTGGGCTAAGCAGCTCCCACTGCCGAGTTTTGAAACGCAGTATCTCCTTGCCGTCGAGACTGACTGCGGCGTCTGCGGGTTCGTCGCCCTGCTCGTCATAGACGACCACGTCGAACTGGCGTGTTGTCTGGCCACGCGCAGCGTGTGCAATGGCCAGCACACTGAGGTCGAACAGGTGGGTGCAGTTGCTAAAAGGGTTGACGGACTGGTTTACCGTTTTTGGGTCGCTGCCGATGGCAATGCCCACCAGCGCTTGGATGGGGCGGGTGGCACCGGCGCAGGTATTGAAGGGGATGCGCAGGGTTTCTGCGCTCACGGCCGTAATCACCTCGCCATCATGCTCAATGGTGGCTCGAAAGCCGTGGCAACTGTCTTCCAGTTCGGCAAGCACCTGCCCGTGTGTGCCAGTCAGGCGAATGCGACGCCGAAAGCAACCAGAGCCATAATCCGGGTTGGCGGGAAACTCTTTGATACTGCTTGGGTCGGAATAAGTAGGCATGGTGGAGGTTACTAGCTCAATTGCGGTTAATTACGTCATTTGATAGTACCATCCGCTGCGCGGGTAGAGGCTTTAGCGAAAGCGGCCAATTCATGGGCATAAATGTTCAAGCCCGCCCATAATAAAACAACTCTGGAGAATTAATTATGTGGCTGCGTATTTTTCTATTTTTTCTGGCTCTGGCGTGGACGCCCTACGGGTTTTACTGCCTTTTTTATCCCGAGGCGCTGGCGGAATTCGCAGGACTGGAAGCGGCTAGCCTGACTGCGCAGACTGAACTGCGGGCGATGTATGGCGGCCTTCAAATCGCCATTGGCTTATCGGCGTTACTGGGATTTTTTCGGGTGGTGTACATCGACAAGGTGTTGTTTACACAACTGCTGATCGTGTCGGGATTGGCGATTTCCAGACTGGTATCGGCGGCGATCGTCGGTGACTGGAGCATGTACACTGTCGGCGCGTTGGTTTTTGAATGGAGTACTCTGCTATTTTGCGTGTTGGGCATGCGCAGTCAATCCAGCGATTTATAATGATACAGATTCTCGCCACGTAGACCGGGGGCAGCCATGAATGAATTTGACCAAGTGGTAACACTGATTTCGCTCAGTATGGGCGTGGCCTGGGCGTCGGGCCTCAACCTGTATGCGGCGATTCTGGTGCTGGGGATTGGTGGTGCCACCGGTAACGTTGATCTGCCGCCGGCTCTGCACGTTTTGCAAGATCCGATGGTTCTCATGGCCGCGGGCGCAATGTATGCGGTGGAATTTTTCGCAGATAAAACGCCCGGAGTGGATACGGCTTGGGATTCATTGCATACTTTTATACGCATACCCGCAGGAGCCATGCTCGCTGCGGGCAGCGTCGGCGATGTGACGCCTGCGCTGCAAATTGCAGCGGGTATTATGGGGGGTTCTTTGACGACCGTCACACACGCGGCCAAGGCCAGTTCTCGTGTGCTGATCAATGCCTCGCCCGAACCCTTTAGCAATTGGACGGCTTCGGTCATGGAAGATGTGGCGGTGATTGGTGGATTGTGGGCGGCGCTCAACCACCCGGTGCTGTTCATCGTGCTGCTGGTTTTGTTTGTGTTGTTGCTGATTTGGATGCTGCCCAAGCTTTGGCGTGGCGCGATGATGGTGCTGCGGAAGTTGGGGCAGTGGCTGGGTGTGGTCGACCCGTCGGCTTTACCCGAGTCTGCGGGCGGGGCGAGCGACGCCGTTACGCAATTGCAAAAACTGCAAGCTTTGAAGCAGCAGGGGGCCTTAACTCAGGAAGAGTTTGTGCTTGCCAAGTCGAAAGTGCTGGGCGCAGACGATGCTGCCCCCGTTTGAATAGACTTTAGATAGGGAAATAGTAGGGCCAGATTAGCGCGTCTAGTAGGGCTGTCTGCACGCAGAAAAAGAAATAAGCGCACAAGGCGATTTTCAGGAACAGGCCGCGCTTTTCGGCGTATTTGTGAACTTGATAAGCGCAAACCAAGGCACTCGCGCCAGTGCCGAACAATACTGCCCGGATACACCACCACAGGTCGAGGTTCGGCGTGTCGAGCAAAGCAAAACTCAGCGGCATCCACAGCGCCGAGCAAAACAGAATTAAGCCCGTGAGATAATTTAGGCGCTCAAACACGAGGCCGCCGCTGTCGCTGCGACAATCGGCCGGCAGGCACGTGAGAATGTAGCTGAGCATCAGCAGATACCCTGTCGAGGCCAGTAGCATATTGATGTTGTAGAGACCGAGTAGGGCTTGGGGTACGTCGCCCCACAATTGTTGCACGAGGTCGGGGTATTGAATAAAACCGTAGGCATAGCTGCCCAGCACGGCAAGGCCGCCCACCACGTTGATGGCTAAATAAACCAGTTTTTGTCTAGCCAGCATGCGGTTCTCCATGAGTTGCGGATCTTACGCAAGTCGGCGTTATTTAGATCAACGCTTAAGCGGGCATGGCATCCATCAACAAGATGGCGCTACTGATGGCCAGTACCATCCAAGTCCCGAGAATGCCGACAAAGCGCGCCGTCGTGACGCCACCGCTGCGGCTTAAGCCCATCGCATGCAAAATCCTGGAAATCAGCAGAGCGCCCCCCAGGCCGTGAATGACCATGGCGCTGTTACCGTTCATTTCAATCAGCACGATTAAGAGCAAAATCAAGGGCACATATTCGGTGAAATTGGCCTGTACTCGAATGGCCCGCATCAGTTCTTCGTTGCCGTCGTCGCCGAATGCAATTTTGTGGGTGCGCCTAGCGTTGACTACGCGAGAAGACAGCGCCAGTAACAATACGCCGCTTAAACCTGCATAGAGAGTCGTGATCATCATCATTCCTTGTCCAACTGTGGGTGTAGTTCTAATGAGTGTACTTTTAAATCTTGCCGCTTGCTTAACTCTGCTGGCAGAGCTCTAGCCAGCGTTGAATCCCGGCACTGCGGTACTTTTGCTTGTGCAGCACGAAGTAAAAATGGCGGCGGAAGTCGCGGTCGGGTATGGCCAGCTTGACCAGACGTTTATGCCGGATGGCGTCTTCCAGTGTTATGGCTGAAAGGCAGCCGATGCCGAGATTGGCTTCCACCGCGCGCTTGATGGCTTCGGTGTGCTGCAATTCCAGCGCGATATGGAGTTGCGGCAACAGGCCGTGCAGGGCGCGGTCAAAAGCCTGCCGGGTGCCTGAACCCGGTTCGCGCAGTATCCAGTGCTGAGCCAGTAAGTCGGCATCGGTGATGCTTTGTTTACGCGCCAGTGGGTGCTCGGGGCTGCAGAAGACCGCGAGTTCGTCTTCGCGCCAGGGTAAGATGTCGAGGTCGGGGTGGTGGTATTCACCTTCGATCAGACCGATATCCAGCTCGAAATCCAGCACCTTGGCAGCAATGCTCTTGGTGTTGGCTACCTCCATACTCACCCGCGCTGAGGGCTGCTCGGCCATATAGCGGGCGACAATGCCCACGGCCAGATAGTTGCCGATGGTCAGTGTTGCCCCCACTTTGATTTGGCCGATATCGGAATGCTGCGCCAGTGCCTGCTCCAGCGCTTTTGCCTGTTCCAGTAAAGCTTCTGCTTGAGGTCGGAGAAAGCGCCCCAATTCGTTGATTTGTAAGCGTTTACCGACACGATCAAACAGCTGCACGTCAAATTTCTGCTCAAGCTCTTTCAGCGCACCGCTGGCGGCAGACTGGGACATGGCGAGATGCTCGGCGGCGCGACTGATATTGTCAAAGTGTGCGGCGGCGAGAAAGACTTCTAATTGACGAAAACTGTATTTCATTATCGGCTTATCCGATTATATATAGTTAAATAATATGTTTTACCGATAGGATAGTGCGGTTCTATAGTGTGTGCAACTGCGGACTAAACGAGAGTGTAGAGATGACAAGCCTAGCAACCGAACGTGTAACCGATGTGCACCACTGGAATGATCGCCTGTTCAGCTTCAAAACCAGCCGCGATGCCTCCCTGCGCTTCGAGAACGGCCACTTTGTCATGCTGGGGTTGCCGGTGGACGGCAAGCCGCTGCTGCGGGCCTACAGCATTGTCAGTGCCAATTACGATGAAGAATTGGAATTCCTCAGCATCAAGGTACCAGACGGCTCGCTGACCTCGCGTCTCCAGCATATCAAGATTGGCGATGAAGTCCTCGTTAGCCGCAAGCCCACGGGCACACTGATTGCCGACCATGTTCTGCCCGGCCGCAATTTATACCTGTTTGGAACCGGCACCGGCTTGGCCCCCTTTATGAGTATTGTTAAAGACCCGGAGGTATACGAGCGCTTTGACAAGATTGTGCTGTGCCACGGTGTGCGCCACCAAAGTGAGCTGGCCTATGCAGATTATCTGGAAAACGGGTTGCCACAGAATACGTTTTTTGGCGAACAGGTGCGTAGCAAACTGATTTACTACCCGACAGTTACCCGCGAAGCCTTTCGCAACCAAGGGCGGCTTACCGACTTGCTAGCCAGTGGCAAGCTGGCCGCCGATGTCGGTTTGCCATCGATCAGCCCCGAGCAGGATCGCTTTATGCTCTGCGGTAGCCCGTCGATGCTCAAGGATATGGGCGCGCTTTTGGACGAGCAGGGCTTTCGCGAGTCGCGCAACGGCTACCTAGGTCACTATGTTATTGAGAGGGCCTTCGTCGAAAAATAGCTGCTCTTTACGGTTTAGATTTTGGGTGCTTACGGCGCGCGGCTGTAAACGCCCCTTTTTTTACGTGGATGAACAGATTGTTAACTTGAGAGGCATGACGTCCGGCAGCGGCGGTGATAGTGTACGTTCCCATATTTGTGTTACGAGGACCTCCGCATGAAACGTCTGCTTTTGATTCTGGCGGTACTGTTAGTTGCCGGTGTGTTGGTGCTAATGCTCGGCAAACAGCCTGAGCCACTGAACCCTGAATTCGAAAGTGCAAAACGCTTGCAGCCGGGGCC
>JBLHMO010000080.1:0-15181 GCA_047622145.1 Paracoccaceae bacterium
TAGACCGCAAGTAACCGCTAGGGCGCCCTTGAGAATCAGCACTGTAAAGCCGAATCAGACTATGCCTGGCTATGACTGAGTAGTGAGTAGTGAGTAGTGAGTAGTGAGTAGTGAGTAGTGAGTAGTATGGAAGCCGTTAACGAGCGGCACCGCAATCGGTGCCGCTGTCAGTGCTGCTAAAGCGGCCTTATATCACGTAGGTTTTCAGCGGCGGAAAACCATTGAACTCAATCGAGCTGTAACTGGTGGTATAGGCACCCGTCGACAACCAGTAAAGCTTGTCGCCAGCTTCCAAACTCAGTGGCAGAGAGTAGCGATGGTCCTCGTACAGGATATCCATACTGTCGCACGTCGGCCCCGCCAGTATGACCTCTTCTTCCTCGCCTACTTTATCGCAGTACAAAGGGTATTTGATCGCTTCGCCTAGGGACTCAATCAAACCGCCAAACAGACCGACGTCCAGATAGACCCAGCGATAAAGTGAGTCGCGTGACTTGGTAGAAATCAGCACCACTTCACTAATCAATACACCCGACTCACCCACCAGCGAGCGACCTGGCTCGATAATGATTTCCGGTTGGTCATCCAGAAAGTCTTCATCCAGAAAGCGACGAATAGCCTGGCCGTAGGCTTCAATTTCATGGGTACGATTAGTATAGGCCGCTGGCATGCCGCCGCCCATATTGATCATGCTCAGTTTAATGCCGTGTTCGCCCACGCGGTCACAAATAAAACGCACCTTGCCGATGGCTGCATCCCAAGCGCCGATATCGCGTTGCTGTGAGCCAACGTGGAAAGAGATACCGCAGGCGTTCAAGCCGAGCTCATGGGCCAGTAGAATCAGCTCAATGGCCATATCGGCCTGACAGCCAAATTTACGGGACAGGGGCCAGTCCGCCGTTTCCGTGCCTTCCGTAAGAATACGCACATAGACTTTAGATCCCGGCGCATGTAAGGCGAGATTGCGTAAGTCCGACTCGCTGTCCGTAGCGAACATGCGGATGCCCTTGCTAAAGGCGTATTCGACATCCACCGCCTTTTTAATGGTATTGCCGAAACTCATGCGATCTGGAGTGACGCCAAGTCCCAGCAATTTATCCATTTCGTAGCGCGAGGCTATATCAAAATTGGAGCCCAATTCCGCCAGACAGCTGATAACCGCAGCATCGGGATTCGCCTTTACCGCGTAGTACACCGACGCGTAGGGAAACACCTCCCGTAATTCCTGATACTTAAAGCGGATCACCTCGCGATCGACCACCAAGCACGGCGTGGGTTTATCAGCGGCAAACGCGCGAATGCGCAGCCAAATTTCTTCTGTTAGAACCGACTGCTCCATTGATAACACCCCGCGTTGGGCTGAAGTAAAAGGGCGCGAATCTTACAGCAGTTTTAGCAATTCGCAAAGGGGAACTTACGCTGTAATTTGCTCGCCATCAAATATAGAAAACTTGCGCTGAGACGACTGTAAAGAGCAGACAAACGTAAGCGATCAAAACACAGCGCGCTAGAGCGACCAGGCATTAACCAGTGCCGCATACGGCAGCATGGCCAGCAGCAGCCACGGTAAAGCCCGTGACCAGAAAGCCGCCTGTGCCACACAATCCTCATACACTGCCCTCGTCAAGGCAATTTGGGCATCCTCAGTGGTAGCGCCGGGCTCAATCGCTGGCAACCTGAGCCCCTCCAACATTTTACTCTGCTGCAAGGCGGTAGATAACTTCGCCCCCGCCTGCACCGACCGGTGCACCGCGGCGAATCGCGGCTGCATGGGTGTTGCCGGCATACGCCGCGACGACTGTTTTAAGGCCTGCGGCAACCTAAAACCGGCGGCGATACAAAGATTCAGGTGACTGAGAAAATGGAAGGTTTGGTAGCGCGACAGCATGGTGCCGATTCCCGGCAGCCGGAACAAGAGTTCACGCACCGTCAGCGGCACCCAGCCTGAGCGGTAGGCTGCTAGCGACAAGGGAATAGCGCAAACCAGAACGACACCCGGCACCAGCGCAAGTAACAGGTTTCCCAGCGCTTCATACAAGGTAAATTGCCCTAGCCCTAGGCCCAGCGAGGGAATACCCACAATAAGCAACAACACCGTAACCAAGGGCCGCCAGAGGTGCTGGCGTAACTCACCCAGAAAGGCTTCGAGCAGACGATAATGGTCAGCGATGCGCTCGTATACAAAAGAAAGACCACCGGTGGCCATGCCCAGCTGCATAAACTGGAGTTCCCAGTCGAAAAACTTGCCACCCTTCTTTAATTCATCGATAACCAGTTCCTGACCCGATGCGAACTGATCTGCCAACTCTTCCAAATCAGCGCGTTCGGCGGCCTGCTGCCCGCGTCGCATTAGGGCGAATACTTGATCCCAGTCGCTGTCGCCGGATTGCTGTTCGCTAAGCGTCTTGAATAACACTTCACGATGCCCGGCAGATAAGTCTTTCAATTCCATGGCTACACTTGACTACATCGAAGAGGTTTATTATCGGTATAATTGTGCGCGACTTTATCATAGCTTGCCGGTGTGCGCATGCCGGAACCAGCCACCCAAGAACATAAGGTATTTCGGGAGTAAGCCGTGCCTGACCAGTTTCCAGACAAACGATCGTCGACGAAAACCATTGCCGATTTTCTGCGCAAGGCTGATGCACTGCCGGCCCGTCGTGATCAAGCAGCCCAGCGCCTGATATTCTCGCTCGATGCCACCGCCAGCAGGCAGGCTAGCTGGAACCGCGCCAGAGAACTGCACGCAAATATGTTTGAGGTCAGCAAAGGGCTCAATGGATTGCAGGTTCAACTCTGTTACTACCGGGGTATTGGCGAGTTCTATAGCAGCCCCTGGGGCAGCAGTGCCGGCCTGCTGCACGACCAGATGGCCAGCGTCGAATGCCGTGGCGGCTACACGCAAATTCGCGCGCTACTCCAGCACGCGCTACGTGAATCTCGCCAGACACCAGTGCGCGCGCTGATTTTTATTGGCGATGCCCTGGAAGAGTCTGTGGACGAACTATGCGGATTGGCCGGCGAATGCGGCCTACGCAAGCTGCCCCTGTTTATTTTTCAGGAAGGTAACAACGCCGATGTCGCCACGGTATTCAGGCGACTCAGTACGCTGAGCGGCGGCGCCTACGCGCATTTCGACAGTAACAGCGCCAACCAATTAGCCGATCTGCTGCGCGCTGTCGCCGCCTATGTCAGCGGAGGCGTGGATGCCTTGCGCGAATTGCAGGATAATGCGGCGAGACTTATTCTTGAACAGTTATAGCGAGAGATTATGCTACCGCGCCTAATATTGGTTGCCGCCGTCCTATTTGCGATTGCGGTGTTTGTACGCCGCGCCAACACGAAACCCCCTGCTGAGCGCCGCAAATACTATCTGACGCTGGGTATCAGTGTCATGGCGGGCGCACTCATCCTGCTGTCACTAACGGGGCGGGTACACTGGGTCGGTGCGCTTATTGGCGCACTTTTGCCCTTTGTCCGCCAAAGCCTGCCGTTCCTGCTGCGCTTGATTCCCTTTATCCACCACCAAAGCAAGACCCATGCTGCCAGTCGCGGCGCCAGCACAGGCAATCGATCTGAGGTCAACACCGAATGGTTGAGCATGCGCATGGAACACGACACGGGTGTGCTCAGCGGCAACGTAGAAAGAGGGGCATTTGCCGGACGCGCACTGGATGAACTCGACCTGGATCAATTGCAACAGATCTATAATGAGTGTCTCACCGCGGATCGAGACTCGGCGGAATTGTTGAGCAGCTATCTCAAGCACCGCTTTGGTGAAAAATGGAGCGGGCCCTTCGCTGGCGGCGCAGCCTATTCCAGTGGCAACATAAGTCATGATCAGGCGCTGGCCGTGCTGGGCTTGAAACAGGGCGCGGATCGAGAGGCCATCATCAAGGCACACCGCAGCTTGATGCAAAAGCTGCATCCAGACCGGGGCGGCAATGACTATCTCGCGGCGCAGATCAATCTTGCCAAAGACGTATTACTCGGCGATTAGACTTAAACTGGCAAGGTATACCGATCAGACGTATGTCGAGCGGCCGGTCTGATACAACAACTCAGTAAACTGCAGTCAATTTAGTGGATATTATGGCGACTACTTTCGTAATTCAAAACCAGAACGGGCACTACTGGAGCAAACAAAAAGATTGGACCGATGGCCGTGACCGGCGCGTGGTTTACCGAACTGCCGACAAGGTCGATGCCATCAACTTGGTATTTGAACTCAGTTCTAAGGACATCGGCCTGCGTGCCAGCCACCTGGAATGCGACGTTGATGACTTTGGCAACCCGCTGATTGAAGCCTCGGCGGTGCCACTCCCCGCCGCCACTGCGATTGAAGCCGGTGAAGCCGACGCGAATACGGTGACAGATACGAAAGTAGAATTAGTCAGCGAGGCACTTGAAAACAGCGACCAACAACCCCATATTCAGTCAGACTAGGGTTAAGGGAAAACATCCATGCTCAGAATTGCGCTCTTTTTGCTTACCAATATTGCCATCATGATTGTGGCCAGTGTGGTGCTCAGCCTGTTCGGCTTCAGCGGTTATTTAGACGCTAATGATGTGGATCTCAACCTGACTGCCCTGCTGATTTTTTGCGGCGTCTTCGGCATGTCCGGTTCGCTGATATCGCTATTCATTTCCAAGTGGATGGCCAAGCGCAGCACCGGCACCCAAATAATCACCGACCCGCGCAGCCGCGAAGAAAAGTGGTTGCTGGACACCGTTAGCGAGTTGTCTGACAAGGCGGGCATTAACATGCCGGAAGTCGGCATTTTCCCCTCCAACAGCTCAAACGCCTTCGCCACCGGCTGGAACCGCAACGACGCACTGGTTGCTGTTTCTGCCGGCCTGATGCAGCGCTTTCGACCGGAAGAAATCAAAGCCATACTCGCCCACGAAATTGGTCACGTAGCCAACGGTGATATGGTCACCCTTACCCTGATCCAAGGCGTGGTAAACACCTTCGTGATGTTCTTTGCGCGCGTCATTGGTCACACCATCGATCGCGTCGTCTTTAAAACCGAACGTGGTTACAGTTTCGGCTACTACATCGTGGTTATTATCACGGAAATTGCACTGGCCATTCTCGCCTCTGCCATCGTCATGAAGTTCTCGCGCTGGCGTGAATTCCGCGCCGACGCCGCTGGCGCACGCCTCACTGATCGCAACTCCATGATTGCCGCACTGCAACGCCTGCAAGCCGAACAAGGTATGGACCCTGGCGATATGCCAGGGGAACTCACGGCCTTCGGCATACGCAAAACCAAGGGCGCCTCGCTGGCTCAACTGTTCAGCAGTCACCCGCCCTTGGATAAACGCATTGAAGCCCTGCGTTACGGCGGGGAGTAAATGGCGAACACTTCAGTCCAGCGCGCCGGACTCTCCCAAGCACTGGCCGAAATGGCGCGTGCCGGCTTAAGTCCCGGCAGCACCGGCAACGCATCAGTTCGCGTTGAGGCCGGAATGCTGATTTCTCCAACCGGCCTAGCCTGCGACGCGATCCGCCCCGAGCAGCTTGTACTGGTCAAATGTGATGGCAGTGTTCCCGCGGGACAATTACGCCCCTCCAGTGAATGGCATATGCACTTGGCTGTCTATCAGGCCAATGCCGATAGTCACGCCATCGTACACTGCCACTCGCGCTTCGCGACAACACTGGCAAGCCTGCGCAAAAGCATTCCCGCCTATCACTACATGATTGCCGTTGGCGGTGGCAATTCGATCCCCTGCGCTGACTACGCAACCTTCGGTACCGAAGCACTGGCGCGCAATATTGTGGCTTCATTACGCGACAGAAAAGCGTGCCTGATGGCAAACCACGGGCAGATCGCCTGCGGCAAAACTATAAGCGACGCGCTTAGCCTAGCAATACAACTTGAAGATTTAGCCGCCGGTTACTATCAAGCCTTGGCGCTGGGAGAGCCCTTTATTCTTAGCGATACGGAGATGAAGGAGGTACTTGAAAAGTTTCAAACCTATGGCAGGCAGATATCACGATAGTTTGAAAAACCTTTTCCGAAGGGCTGTCGAAGATGTCTCTCGGTAGGCTTTGCTTGGTTCGACAGGCTCACCATGATCAGGGCAAGGCTTACCAACCCCCCGTTCGCCCTGAGTCTGTGGTTCGACAAGCTCACCACGAACGGGGGGCACGGAAGGGCCGGACTTTACCGGAGAATTAAGGATTCAAGGATGAAACTATTTTGGGTTTACATAGTCCGCTGTGCTGATAACAGCTGCTACACCGGACACACTGACAATCTAGAGCGCCGTATCACTCATATTCCAGTTGCTACACATACAAGCGCCGACCAGTGAGCCTGGTTTTTAGCCAGCCCTGCGCTACCCGCGAAGAAGCCTTGTCTGCAGAACAGTTCACCCCGGCTTCGCTTGCAAACAACCTGCCCATTACCGAGGTAGTATCGCAGAACGAAGGTAGTACCGTATTAAAAAGATCCGACCAATATTTTATTTCTCTCGACGGTAAGTCCTGGGCACCGCATTCCCGCGCATATCGTTGAAGTGAGCCACCGCCAACACTGGAGCCAGCGCTATGCGCAGATGGTCGCAACAGCACGTATTTGTATGCGCAATAATTGCATTAATAATAAATCCGAATGACACACACGCAGTAGACGTTCTGGACACCGAGCTAAGTAGCCTCGCCTCCCAAACCGACGCGTCGCGTTTTCTGTCCAACCCCGCCACCCTCCACGCCGGCTCAGATCGCTATCAGTACCACCTGAATACGGCGACCGGCATCTATTTCAATAACAAGCAACAGTTACTGGACGATTTCGACGACGCAGAAGACGAAGGCGATCGTCTGCAAGCGCTGTCTCAAGAACGGCTGTTACTGCCGTCTGATTTTGAACGGCAGATAGCCCTATTTGAGCGTATGGACGGCAAACTGTTCACACTTGCCGGCGGCAATGTCACGGCTATCTCGCTGCCCTTTGAGGGTATTGAAACCACCTTGGTCGCCAGCGTAGTTAGCCGCCTTGCCACGTCTTTTGATTATCAGGAAGAAGACGCAACCACGCTGAGAACTGCGCCCCTACTAGGCATTATCGCAACCCCCGATCTGAAATCCCGCATAGTCATTCACGGCATCACGGTCAGCGATATTGGCATCAATATGTCGCAAGAATTGCAGCACTTTGGCGGAATCCGTTTAGGCCTCACCCTCAAGTATCAAGGCGTGCGCCTGCTCGAGCGCGCAACAGAAATAGATGACTACGAAGAAATCACCTTGGACGAATTCAAGCGCGGACTGAAAACCGTGCACAATCTCAATGCCGATGTCGGCATCTACAAAGCCTGGCGACTATGGCATTCAAGCCTAACGATCAAGTCACTCAACAGCAAAACCTATACTGGCCCCCACGGTAGCAAATACCGGCAAAACCCCGGCGTAATTTTCGGACTTGGATATCGGGGTGAGCATGTTATCGGCGCACTGGACTGGGACGTGGTACCCAGCCAGCGGCGCTTTGGCTTACTCGACGACGAGCAACGCATTCGTTTAAGCAGCCAGTACCGCCTCAATCACCGCTGGCACTTGAGTGCCGGCGTGGGCTTCATAATTGAAGGCAGGGACAATGACGCCCTCTCAATGGGCGCGGGCTATCATTGGGAAAGTGGCGCCGCGATCAACGGCGCCTTCATCTACTCTGGCCCCGATGAAATGGGCGGCGCCATCCAGATAAGGTTTCCCTTCTGGAAAAAAGCCAAGTACCGATAGCACCTAGCTAAAGGCCCTCTAAAAGCGGTAGTTGATATCCAGGCCATAACTTTTAGGTTCACCAAAGGCGCCAACACGGGTTGACCAAGGGAATGCACCGATAATATCGAGCTGATATTCCTCGTTACCCAGGTTTTTCCCCCAAGCCGAGACGGCCAGCAGCCCCCCCATGAAGGGGATATCGCGCAAGCCTAAACGCGCGTTTAAGAGCCCATAGGATTTAATTTCCGCGTCGCTAATCACACTGGCATTCGATGCCGGCCATTGACTATCACGCCATGAATAATTCACATTGGCGAGCAATGAGACTGAATCCCAAAGCAGCGGTGAGTAGGTGAGGTCGGCCATATAGCTCGACTCTGGCGCGCCCGGCAAAGCATAATCTTCTGCCTCATTGGCACCGGTAGTGGGGTTGATTACTTCCTCTACATCAGCATCAAGCATGGCATAGTTCAAGGTCAGGAGAAGATCGTAGGTTAGCGCGGCAACAATATCGGCCTCGAAACCTTTAATAACGGCACTACCCGCATTGAATATCACGACGTCAGCTGGATTGCCCTGCGTAGCAAAACTAAGTTGGATATCCTCGTAGTCGCTCTCAAAATAAGCGACGTTGAAGCGCAGTCGGTTATCAAACCACTGTGATTTTATGCCCAACTCATTATTCGTGACCGATTCCTCACCAATCGGTGTAATCAAACTGGCAGCGCTCACGCCACGACCACTAAAACCGCCCGTTCGATAGCCCTCAACATACTTCAGATAAATATTGGCGTTATCTAGCAGATCCCACGCGAGAGTCAGCGCGGGGCTGATATTGGAATAATCAGCTTGGCCTTCGACATTCTGGAAGTCCTCACCGCCAATCACTGTCCCCCAAAAGCCATTACTGCGCGTTCCGCGTACATAGCGTTTATCCTCGGTTTTACGAATACCCAGAGTAAGATGCCCGCGGTTATCTAAAAACATTGGCGTATACGTTATCTGTCCGAATACTGCCCAAGCTTCATTTTCGGCATAGGTCGAACGTGTTTGCAGCTCATCCGAAATAGGCTCAACAAAGGTTGAAATTGGCAGAGCTACCGGCAAGGGGCCCGTGAAGGTTTGCGCCGCCAGCGCGATAAAATCGGTGGCAAATTCTTTGCCGGACTCTTCGAAATAATACACACCACCCAAGTAACTCAACTGGTCGCCAAGCGTCGTGCCGCTGATCTGGAATTCCTGACTGAACTGGCGGTGCTGGATTTCGAAAGGGGCATTTGCGAACAAACGGCCTGAACCCTGATTGGCTGAGTAATCCTGATAAATCGATTCATCCATCTCTCGGTAGCCACTCAGAGATTTTAGTGCCGCTGAATCCGACAGTTCCCAGTTAATAATCAAACCGTGGCCGTCAACGCGTAATCCACTTTCTTTAACCGGGAAGCGCGGATTAACTTCATCAATAAAATCTTCGGAATTCGTGACTTTCTCGAATCCGGGGTTAGGCTTGCTAATTGTCTGGTAGTAAAACGTGCCTATGGTGTTATCTGTATGATCAAAAGAATAATCAAGCGTCACTGTTTCAGACAGATCGTAGCGCAAGGCCAGACGAGCACCTTGCTTGCGCTCATCTCCAAAGTCCGGACCTTCGCCTAAGTTCTTTACCCAGCCGTCGCGCTCGCTATAGATATAGCCGAGCTTAAAGGCCATGCCATTGGCTAGCTCAGGAAAGTCAACATTGGTACTCGCTACTCGGCGACCATAATTACCTATTGTGAAATTTTGCTGCCAATTGAATTCGCCTGTCGGCGCTTTCGGAATGATATTAATTGCACCGCCGGTGGCATTACGACCATACAAGGTCCCCTGTGGGCCGCGCAGCACTTCTATCCGTTCAGGGTCTACAATCTGGTTAGCCAAGCCCGACGAGCGCGAGATGTAAATGCCATCGAGATAAACGCCCACCGCGGGGTCCTGAGTTATCTGTACGTCGTTATTCCCTATTCCGCGAATAAAAATACGCAGCGCTGACTGTGAATTTGGAAATTGGCGCATAGCCATGTTCGGTACCGAAAACTGCACATCGGCCAAATTGCTAATACCAAATTTCTCCAAATCTTCATTGCTAAAGGCAGAAATAGAAATAGGTGTATCTTGCAAAGAAGCTTCGCGCTTCTCCGCCGTCACCACGACCTCTTCAAGCGCGGGCGCCGAACGCCCGCCCTGCGCAAAGCTGGGGACTGCGAGCCCAGAGGCTAATAATGCTACAAGCCATTTTTTTTGATTCATTTTTTCTACCGCCTATTAATTCTCGAACAAATTTTGTATTTCGTGCCCGCTCAAACTATCTTCAAAACTATCCTTGCGCAGCCGCGCTAATTCCGGCCAGCCGACCAAAGAATGTAACATCGGCTACCGACATACCGCTTGCGTACCCTGCTGACGTTCTGGGTATTCCTGCCACTGCCCTACCCGCCGCATAAAGCCCAGGGATGGAATGCCCCTGAGGTGTCAGCACTTCACCTGTAGGCTTTACTTCAAGCCCGCCCAGCGTAAATACCGGCGGCTTAATTTGATCCAGTGCGTAACTTACCAAAGCAAAAGGCGCTTCTTGCAAAGGAGCCAGCCATTCGCTCACTTTGTGAAACAAAGGGTCTTCACCCTTGGCTGCGTGCTTGTTGTAGTATTCCACTGTTTGCTGCAAGGCCCCTTCTGGCAAGCCCGCCTCACGCTCCACTTCTTCTACAGTCTCACCAACCGAAACAATCTCCACCTGCAAATAGGCGGGCCGATCGAAGTACTTATTGTCGATGAACATATAAACGCGACCTCCGCTTTGCTGAGTCGCGTAATGCCCTAGACGAGCGAGATAGACATCTTCATTGAGGAATCGCTGGCCCTGATCATTAACAAAAATACCGTAGGTGAGCTGTGCCGGTGGGTAATGCGCAATGCCAACAAAGGCCTCGTTCATGTTCAGAGTATTGCCGCCTGCGGCCTGTCCCAGGCGTATACCATCACCCATATCACCGGGATTGCCATGGCGAGTGGCGATGGGGTCAATGTCCGGCAGGTATTTGCGCGTCATAGCCTCATTCATAACAAAGCCTCCGGTGCACAAGATGACGCCGCGCCGTGCCTTGATCATTTTTTGTTGATTGTCGATTTTGGCACTAACACCGCAAATTGCGCCGTTCTCGTCCTGAATTAAGGCTGTAATTTTTGAATCACAGAGAATACGTGCTCCGGATTCCTCAACCCGCTTCATCAACGCTCCCATAAACACCAGGCCACCACCGTGGTCGGAGTCGGCAGGTAAATGGCCACGCGGTACCGGGGTGGATTGTTGATTGAAGGGCCAAGCTCGCTCATTGCCTGTGTACTGCAGAGAATCACCGGTCATGGCGACCACGTCCCTCCCGTCAAAAAAACCGCGATTATAGGGCACGCCTAGCGACTCCGCCCAGTCGAAATGCGCGGCAGCACCCTCACAAAATAACTTCAAGCGTTCCTCGTCGCAATTGTCACCAAAGCAAGCTTTCATATACTTATAAAAATTTTCAGTGCTGTCTTCAATACCCAAATCCTGCTGAAGCCTGGTACCGCCACTGCCACCCAAGTACATTTCACAGGCCGACATCTGAGTAGAGCCGCCACCACCGCTAGAACGCTCAAGTACAATGACATCAGCGCCAGCACATCTAGCCTCCAGCGCCGCGCTGGCACCTGCACCACCAAAACCAGCTACTAGTACATCTGTTTCCAGATCAAAGCCTGAGATTTCCCGCAGGGGGATGATATCCTTGCTCACCATCGCTGAATTAACTTTCCTTATCTAACCTCTTTGCTAGTGACTTCGCACAGCCCAAACGCCAAATTGCAGAAGAGCTGGGCACCTATACCACAAAACATTTCATATGAAATTTTTTTGCGCTGGAACAAAAATACAATAAAAAGCCCCGCTAAAACTGAGCAGGGCTATGCTTTCAATCTATGAGCGTCTAGGCAAGTGCGCCCTGCTCGGGTGTAAAAGTAATAGGCATCGCTTTGATCGTATTGATGAAAAAAGAGCGCATATAAGTGACTTCGCCGGCAAATTCTGGCTTGCGCATTCTCGGAACAAGCTCTTCGAAAATAATACGAAGTTCCAGTCGCGCCAGATTCATGCCTAGGCAGAAATGCTCGCCAATACCAAAAGCACGATGCTCCCGGTGAAAGTTCTTCATCCGCTTGTGCCTATGAATATCAAATACCATCGAATCATCACCAAAGGTGTCTTCATCATGATTGACTGCATGGTAATGCAGCACAATCTTCTCGCCTTTTTTGAAGCTATAACCGTTCCACTCGATATCTTCGGTCGCTGTACGGCGCATCGCAATAAAGGCCGTGTTGTAGCGTAGCATCTCTTCTACTGCCATAGGAATATCTTCTGGGTTCTCTACCAGATACTCCAACTGATCTGGGTTTTCCATGAGCAAGCGCATTCCATGGGCGGTGGCAGTACGCGTACTTTCGTTACCCCCAACCATGATCAAAATGAACATCCAGGCGAACATTTCTTCGCTTAGGGGAACGCCATCAACTTCGCCATCCAGAAGAGCCTTTACGACTTGACTCGTGGGGTTTTCACGTTGCTTTTTCGCTAGCTCCATGGCGTACATGATGACTTCCAGCGATACGGCATTTGACTCGTCTGGATCAGCGGCAATATCCGGATCATCAGCAAAAGCCATGATATTGGTCCACTCAAAAAACTGCTTGCGGTCCTCCTGAGGCACACCCAGCACTTCGAGAATAGCAATCAAAGGCAACTCGGCAGCCACGTCTTCTACAAATTCGCACGAGCCCTTGTCGGCAACGCGATCGACAATAGCCTTGGCCTGCGATCGCAACCAGGGCTCCATAGCCTCTACTGCACGTGGCGTGAAGGCATCGCGCACGACTTTTCGATACTTCATATGCTTGGGCGGATCCATCGCAATAATGAAGTTCTCATTCATAATGGCCTGAATTTCGGCCTGCTCAGGCGGCAACTCCGTGGGGAATGGGCCCTCCACATTCGACGAGAATAAGCTGGGGTTCTGCGATACAAAATCCAGTGCATCGCGCTTGACCGCTGCCCAGTATGGCACTCCAGTGGCAGGGTCATCGAAATGCACGAACGACCCCTGCTGACGCAGCTTCGCCAATTCGGCATAGGGCATGCCGTTCACGTAGGCATCTAGGTCAAGCAGGTGGGTAAAAGGACATTGGCTCATTGTTTGCTTCCCGTCATATAGGTAAAACATAGTCTCGGCCACTAAGCACAAGGGCTAATAAAAATGGGGGTTTCGCATCCTGTACTACAGGCAAAACGGGCCTCGCAGGCTGCTGCGCCCGACTTTGTAATTCACTGTTTGTAATTAAATGGTAAACAACGGTAGCACAATGCACATAACCTTTCTGTTAAAATGTTTTTATTAAAAACAGGAATTAATGTCCTGTAATCACACAAGGGTTAATTCTGAGCTTACTCTTTAGATTCGCGTCTTTTAACCAGTAGTAAGGGGAAGTATGTCAGTGCAGTGGAAACATGTTGATATCAGTGCCTTCGGCGGCCCGGACAATATACGGATTGTCACCGAGGATCAACTACCCAAACCTGCTCCCGGCCAACTGCGGATAAAAGTCCTGACCGCTGGAACGGGCTTCACCGACACGATTATTCGTCAGGGCCAATATGTCGACGTCAAAGACAAGCCCCCGTTCACATTGGGCTATGACTGGTTTGGCGTCGTCGATGCCCTCGGTGAAGGCGTCAGCCAGTTCAAGATTGGCGACTACGTAGCCGATATGTCTGTCATCGGCGGCTACACGCAATACCTGTGTGTTGACGCCGCTCAAGTCATCCCCTGCCCCGAGGGCCTCAACCCAGCTGAAGCCGTCTGTATGGTGTTGTCGTACACGACCGCCTATCAAATGCTAACACGAGAATGCAGTTTGCACCGCGGCGACAGCATTTTGGTGCATGCGGCCGGAGGCGCGGTCGGCACCGCATTGCTAGAACTGGGCAGAGAAATGGGCCTTACCGTTTACGGCACTGCCTCCAAAGGTAAACATTGCTTAGTGAAGCACTACGATGCGACTCCCATCGACTATCACACAGAGGATTTCGTCGAGAGAATCAAACAAGAGACCGGAGGCAAAGGTGTTGACGCTGTGTTTGATACCATTGGCGGCGCCTATTGGTCACGTTCATACCAATGTCTGGCCAAGGGCGGAAAATTGGTCGGCTTTGGCGCACTGCAGCTCACTACCGGCGAGGAGAAACTACCAACCCTCATAATGGGCTTTGCCAAATTGATGCTACTGTGGAAACTTATTCCCAATGGAAAATCCAGTGGCTTTTACAATATTCTGGGCCGCCGCAAAAAAAAGCCGGTCGAATTCAAGGAAGACGTCACTACCCTGATGCAATTGCTAAAGGCTGGAAAACTCAAACCTGCTATCGCCTCTATCAGACCACTCACGGATGCCGCTGACATTCATCGCCAACTAGACAAGGGCGAGATCGCGGGCAAAGTAATATTGGATTGTCTGCTCGAACAATAGGAAAAGGTGCGCGGATGAAGTTCTGGCAATGCTTGGCGATGATCGATATGGACGAGCTCCCCACTCTGGCCAAGCATGCCGAAGATTTAGGCTTTGAAGGGATTACGCTTGGTGAACACCTAATTACCTTTTCCGAGCAATACGAGCATTACGACTACAGCAAAAACAACCTAATCCGCTGGTATCCACATACCCACTGGCCGGAACCCTGGATCGAAATAGCCGCCCTCTCGCAAGTCACGACCAGCCTTAAATTTTTGAACACCCTGTACGTCTTGCCGCTACGGGACCCCTTCAATACCGCGAAGCAGATTTCCACGGCGGCTAATCTATGCGACGGTCGCCTGATGCTGGGCGCAGGCATAGGCTGGCAGAAAACTGAATTCGAGCTCGTCGGCCAAGGTTTCCACAACCGCGGCAAGCGCACCGACGAAATGCTTACCGTAATGAAACAACTCTGGACCGGCGAGCCGGTTGAATATCAGGGCGAGCACTTCAACTTCCCATCGCTACAAATGTCGCCAGGACTTAAATCCCCATTACCCATCTGCATCGGTGGCTTCAGTGAAGCAGCCTTACAACGCGCTACGCGAAACGATGGCTGGGTGGGGGCACAACATGAAATGGTCGATATTGAGTCACTGCTGCCGGCACTGAAAAGCCTGCGTGAAGCAGCCGGGCTAGACTGGAATAGCTTTCACGTCGCCTTGGGGCTATACGAGAACAATGAGCAAAATTTCGAACGCTGCGCTGAACTTGGCGTTACCATGCTGTATCGGGAAGCCTTCTGCGATGAAAATGGCATGGCCAGCAAAATGACCCTGGACGAGAAGCTAAGGGATATGGATGCCT
>JBLHMO010000081.1:0-14903 GCA_047622145.1 Paracoccaceae bacterium
GCCTCAGCTATAACGAAGATACGTCGGACGGTAGCAATGACATCCTGATTACCGGCCAACCACCATTTTCATCACCCATTGACGATACCACTGAGACAGAGCAAATCCGCATTGAACTCAATGTGCCACTGTTTAGTGGCGGCCGGGTCAGCGCCTCCCGCCGACAAGCCTATGAGCAATACAACGCAACTCTGCAACAAAGCATTTACACGCAAAGACAGGTTGTGCAGCAAATTCGCTCACTGCACTTGACCGTTTCAACCGACGTGCAGCGCATAAAAGCGCGCAAGCAGGGCATCGTCTCCGCAGAAAGCGCTCTCGATGCCACCAAGGCCGGATATGAAGTAGGGACCCGCAATATTGTCGACGTTCTACAGGCGCAGCGCTCACTGTTTGCTGCCATCCGCGATTACGCGAATGCACGCTTTGAGTATGTGCTAAATATGCTCAAATTAAAGCAACAGGCGGGCACGCTGAGCCCTGAGGATGTTTATAATCTTGATAAATGGCTGGCCGTTAAAAAATAGCCTTCAGGCACCGATAGCGGCACCACCTGCCGCTATCGGTGATAAGCGCTCAAGACACCCAACAATCTTCCCAGCGCCCCACGATTCTGCTCAATAACCCCGAAGCCCGCAGCGCCCTTTTGCTTACACAGCGCTTCATCCGCCAACAGCTCGGAAACCTGCCGACCTAATTCAGCCTCACTCCCAGCAATAGTCAACGCGCCAGATTGTTGCAGCAGTTGCGATATCTCGGCGAAATTAAAATCGCTGGGGCCATTCACTATAGGCAAACCCCAGGCCGCAGGCTCAAGGCTATTGTGGCCCCCGCGATCAATCAGGCTGCCGCCCACCGTCGCCACGTCAGCACAACCAAACAAGAGCAGCAATTCTCCCATAGTATCGAGCAGCAGTACCGGCTGGCCCTCCGGCACACCACCTTGACTGCGCCTCACAAGGCCAAAACCCGCGGCACTTACCTTGGCCGCAACAAGCTTAAAGCGCTCTGGATGGCGCGGTGCAATCACTAAAAGCGCATCGGGCAGCTGCTGCAGCACAGCGGCGAAGGCACTCAATATGATGTCTTCTTCACCTTCATGGGTGCTGGCGCAAATCCAGACAGGGCGCTTCTCGGCTTTCAGCTTTACACGCTCAGCCTGAGCCGATTGCCGCAACGATGCCTTGATTTGTATATCAAATTTGATGCTGCCACCCACCACTAATTGCGAGCCAGAGGCACCGAGTTCGCGGAACCGTGCAGCGTCGGCCTCGGTCTGCACCACGATGCGACTAAAGGCGACGAACACCTGCTGGGTCAAGGAGCTTAGACGCGCATAGCCGCGCGCCGATTTCTCCGATAAGCGGGCATTGGCCAACACCACCTCAACGCCTTCGCGCCTGCAGATCAATATGGTGTTGGGCCAGATTTCAGTTTCCATAATAATCAGCAGCCGCGGCTTGAGCCGACGTATAAAGCGCCGAATAAGCAGGGGGACATCATAGGGGGCGTAGACATGGAAAACGCTATCGCCCAGCATGGCCTGCGCGCGCTCGGAACCCGTGGGTGTCATGGTCGTCACGACAATGGGCAAAGACGGATTTTGCTCTTGCAGCTGACGTATCATCGGCACCGCAGCAACCACTTCGCCTACCGAAACCGCGTGCACCCAGACCGGCCGGCACGCCGCGATTTCTGGCGCAGTAAAACAGGCAAAACGCTCGGCAATACGCTGCCGATAAGCGGGCGCACGCAGCGAGCGCTGGCACAAACGTAATACTATTAAGGGCAGCAGCAGGTAAAAACAGCCGGTATACAGCAGTAAAGGCATTGTCGGGCCACGACGTGAATTTGCGCAAAGCATAGCGACTGCTCCGTAACATGACCAGTGCTTTGCTATACTGTTCACTCGCAAGGAGACTCCATGACAGAAACCCGTGTACAGGTGGACAGTATTATTATCGGCGGCGGCATCGCCGGCCTGTGGCTGCTCAATCGCTTGGTCAAGCTTGGTTATAATGCCGTACTGTTTGAAGAAAATACCCTCGGCAACGGTCAAACCATCGCCTCGCAAGGCATGATTCACGGTGGCATCAAATACGCGCTGGCCGGCTCACTGACCGGAGAATCCGAAGCCATTGCCGCCATGCCCGGCCACTGGGCCGCCTGCCTTGAAAATCATGGTGATGTGAATATCGGCGACTGCAACATCCTCAGCCGCCACTTCTACCTTTGGTCAACCCAGTCCATCACCTCAAAATTGACATCGTTTTTCGCCAGTAAAATGCTGCGCGGGCGAGTCAACGCCGTCAAATCCAACGACAGACCCGATGTTTTTGACAACCCGGCCTTTAAGGGCTCACTGTATCGGCTGGCCGACTTAGTGCTGGACGTACCCTCGCTTATAGAAACGCTCGCCCGCCCGGTTCAAGACCGACTCTTCAAGATCGACTGGTCGCAGGCAGAACTGCAAAAAACGGGCACCCGCGTTACCGGCCTTAAATTCGCCAATGGCTTGCATGTCGAAACAGATCACGCGGTATTAACCGCAGGCGCCGGCAACGAGCGCTTGTTGGGCGCGCTGAAGCTACAGCGACCCGCCATGCAATTGCGTCCGCTGCAGCAGCTTTTAGTCAAACACGATTACCCACACGCGCTGTATGCGCACTGCATGGGCAGCAACCCATCACCGCGACTGACCATATCGAGCCACCCTTGCCGCGATGGCAAATCCTGCTGGTACCTTGGCGGCGACTTGGCCACCGAAGGGGTCGGCATGGGCAGCGGAGACTTGATTGATAAGGCGCGCAGCGAGCTTTTCAGCCTGTTCCCGTGGATCGAGTTTGGCAATTGCGAATGGGCGACCCTGCCAGTTGACCGCGCAGAACCCAAGCAATCACAGCTGATTAAGCCCGATAAAGCCTATGCCGAATGGGCTCCCGACTGTGAAAACCTGATTGTTGGCTGGCCGACCAAACTAACGCTCGCGCCCAACATGGCGGAGCAAGCACGCAGCCTGATTGCCGCGCGCTTGCCACATCCCGCTGGTCAAGCCGCACCTAGGGCGTTACAAGCGCTGCCGAGGCCCGCTATCGCCACGCCCTGCTGGGAGAGTTTGTTTTGAGCCTGCCGAAACGCCACTTTGGAAGCAGCGAGCTGATGGTGAGCCCACTGGGCCTGGGCACTGTCAAACTCGGCCGCAATACCGGCGTCAAATACCCCAAGTCTTTTCATATTCCCGACGACGCCGACGCCGCCAACTTGATAGCGCTGGCAAAATCACTAGGCATCAACCTGATCGATACCGCGCCCGCCTATGGCAACAGCGAACAACGCCTTGGCAATCTACTGAAGGGACAGCGGCAGGATTGGGTTATCTGCTCCAAGGTCGGCGAAGAATTTGACGCCACTAGCGGTGATTCGCATTTTGACTATAGCGCCAGACATACTCGCCAAAGCATTGAACGAAGTCTCGACCGACTGGCAACGGATTACTTGGACATTGTTCTGATCCACTCCGACGGCCATGACGAACATATTCTTCAACACGAAGGCGCCCTGACGGCTTTGCAGCAATGTAAGCAAGAAGGCCTGATTCGCGCCATTGGCATGTCGACCAAGACCGTATCCGGCGGCTTGCTCGCCGCGGAGCTTGGCGACGCTGTAATGGCAACCTACAACCGCGCCTATCAGGATGAAGTCACGGTGCTCGATTACTGCGCCCGCCACGGCAAAGCGGTCATTTTGAAAAAAGCTTTCGGTAGCGGCCACCTCGTCAACGAGCAAGAGCCCGCGCAGACCGCCATGCAATTTTCCCTCGCTCACAGCGGCGTCACCAGTGCCATTGTCGGCACCATTAACCCGGAACATCTGCGCGAAAACGTCGCCGCTTGTCTGCACGCGCTGGAAGCAAGCAAGGACTAGACTATAACCTTTGGTTGTAAGCTTGAACAAACAGGGTCTTTCGCAGTACAAAAGCGACTGTGCTATTATCGCCAGCCTGTGATTTCTTGGATTAACAATTCCTGTGCAAATACGCTCAGGACACGCATTGGAGAACTGTTATGAGTGACAATATCACCCACGTCACCGACGGCAATTTCGAACAGGAAGTGCTGTCATCTGACCTACCGGTACTGGTCGATTTTTGGGCTGAATGGTGTGGTCCCTGTAAAATGATTGCCCCTATTCTCGACGAGATCGCTGGCGAATACGCCGGTAAAATCAAGGTCTGCAAAATCGATGTGGACTCAAACAGCGACACGCCAGCGAAATTCAGCGTACGCGGCATCCCAACGCTGATGATTTTCAAAGGCGGCAATGCCGAAGCAACCAAGGTCGGCGCCATCTCCAAAAGCCAGCTGGCTGAGTTCGTAGACTCAGCCCTGTAAGGATTACCGAACTACCCTGCTTGCCTTCCCCTGCAGGCAGGGTTATAGTGGCGTCAAGGACTCGACGCCTTAGCATGCAAATGCTAGATTGCTCCTATCCTGATTTTTCTGTTAACCAATCTGATTTCGCTTCTAAGTTTCTTTTATTCTGCGTGGCTGCACCCTACGTGCGCGCCATAACCATTCCAAAATCATTTAAAACTCACCTTCCAAAAAAAAGATATGAACCTAACTGATTTAAAGACCAAATCCACCCAAGAACTATTAGATATCGCCAACGAGATAGGCCTCGAAAACGTTGCTCGCTCTCGCAAGCAAGATATTATTTTCTCTATACTCAAGCGCCACGCCAAAAGCGGCGAAGATATATACGGCGATGGCGTACTCGAAATACTGCAGGACGGATTTGGCTTTTTACGCTCTTCCGACTGCTCCTATCTCGCCGGCCCAGACGACATCTATGTGTCCCCGAGCCAGATCAGGCGCTTCAACCTACGTACCGGCGACACCATAGCCGGCAAGATTCGCCCACCTAAAGAAGGTGAACGCTACTTCGCCCTCCTGAAAGTCAGCGACGTTAACTTTACCGGGCCAGAGCAATCCAAGAACAAAGTACTGTTCGAAAATTTGACGCCACTGTTTCCTGATGAGCGCCTGATACTCGAATCCGGCAACGGCTCGACTGAAGACTTGACCGGCCGCATCATCGATTTGTGCGCTCCCATAGGTAAAGGTCAGCGTGGCCTCGTTGTGGCACCGCCGAAAGCCGGTAAGACTCTGATGCTGCAGAATATGGCACAGAGCATTATCCGCAATAATCCCGAGTGCTACGTCATCGTTCTGCTGATTGATGAGCGTCCGGAAGAAGTGACCGAGATGCAGCGCTCTGTTGGCGCGAAAGGCGCGGAAGTGGTTGCCTCAACCTTCGATGAGCCACCCTCACGCCACGTTCAAGTTGCCGAAATGGTCATCGAAAAGGCCAAGCGCCTGGTTGAGCATAAAAAGAATGTCATCATTCTGCTCGACTCGATCACCCGCCTAGCGCGCGCATACAACACCATCGTACCCAGCTCCGGCAAAGTACTGACTGGCGGTGTCGATGCCCACGCGCTGGAACGCCCCAAGCGCTTCTTTGGCGCCGCGCGCAACATCGAAGAAGGCGGCAGCCTGTCCATCATCGCAACTGCGTTGATTGATACCGGCTCAAAAATGGACGAGGTAATCTACGAGGAATTTAAAGGCACCGGCAA
The DNA here is from genome assembly GCA_047622145.1 of Paracoccaceae bacterium. Lineage (GTDB taxonomy): Bacteria > Pseudomonadota > Gammaproteobacteria > Pseudomonadales > Spongiibacteraceae > Litorivivens. The sequence goes on from JBLHMO010000081.1 coordinate 5,642, forward strand.
TATGGAGCTGCACCTCGACCGCAAGATTGCCGAAAAACGCGTTTATCCGGCCTTCAACATTCGCCGCTCAGGCACCCGTCGCGAAGAATTACTGACCGCCGAAGACGAACTAGCGCGTATGTGGATATTGCGAAAATTACTGCACGGCATGGAAGATACTGCGGCCATCGAATTTTTGCTCGACAAGCTGAAAGAGTCCAAAACCAACAGCGAGTTTTTTGACTCGATGAAAAGGAAATAAGTCGGTCGCTTGATGTCGGACGCTTGACGCTAGCAGCTGAACGTCCGACCTCTGACGTCCGACCTCCGACCTATGAAATACAAAGATCTCCGCGACTTTATCGCCCACCTAGAAAGCCAGGGCGAACTCAAGCGGATCAGCCACCCGGTTGATCCGCATTTGGAAATGACCGAAATCTGCGACCGCGTTCTGCGCGCAGGTGGCCCAGCCCTTCTCTTTGAAAACCCTGTCGGCTTTGATATGCCGGTACTCGCCAATCTCTTTGGCACTGCAAAGCGTGTTGCCCTAGGCATGGGGCAAGAGTCCATTGAGGCCTTGCGCGAAGTCGGTGAAGTGCTCGCCTTTTTGCGACAACCTGACCCGCCCAAAGGCCTGCGCGACGCCTGGGACAAAATACCCGTATTCAAGCAAGTTCTGAATATGACGCCCAAACAAGTGCGGTCTGCGCCCTGCCAAGAAATTGTCCTGCAGGGCGATCAAGTCGATCTAACTAAACTACCCATTCAAACCTGCTGGCCAGAAGACGCCGCGCCCTTGATCACTTGGCCCTTAGTCATCACCCGCGGCCCCAACAAAGACCGACAGAATCTCGGCATTTATCGTATGCAGCTGCTGGGTAAAAACAAATTGATTATGCGCTGGCTGTCGCACCGCGGCGGCGCACTGGATTATCAAGAATTCAAGGAACGACATCCCGGCGAGAATTATCCGGTCTCGGTTGCCCTCGGCGCTGACCCAGCCACCGTGCTCGGCGCCGTGACCCCCGTACCGGACAACATCAGCGAATACGGCTTTGCCGGCTTGTTGCGCGGCGGCAAGACCGAAGTCGTCAAATCGCTGAGTAATGACCTGCAGGTCCCGGCAAGTGCCGAAATCATACTGGAAGGCTATCTGGCGCCCGATGACTTGGCCGATGAAGGCCCCTTTGGGGACCACACCGGTTACTACAATGAAGTTGAGCGCTTTCCGGTCTTTACCGTCACCCATATAACGCACCGACCCGACCCGATTTACCACAGCACTTACACCGGCCGCCCGCCCGACGAGCCTGCGGTGCTAGGGATGGCGCTCAATGAAGTTTTTGTGCCCATTATTAAACGTCAGTTTCCCGAGATCACTGATTTCTACTTGCCGCCCGAGGGCTGCTCCTATCGCATCGCGGTTGTCACCATGAAGAAGCAGTATCCCGGCCACGCCAAGCGCGTCATGTTTGGCGTGTGGTCATTTCTGCGCCAATTCATGTACACCAAATTCGTTATCGTAACGGACGACGACGTGAATGCCCGCGATTGGAAAGATGTTATCTGGGCAATGACTACGCGCATGGATCCGGCTCGCGACGTCGTCCTCGTAGAAAACACCCCCATCGACTATCTCGACTTTGCCTCCCCCGTTTCAGGACTGGGTTCCAAAATGGGCATGGATGCGACCAACAAATGGCCCGGCGAAACTGATCGCGAGTGGGGGCGGCCGATTGTAATGGATGAAGAGGTTAAAGCGCGCGTTGATGAGATGTGGGGGGATTTAGGTCTGACGCCGGACGCCTGACGTCAACTACCTCGCAACCCCAAACCATCTCGCGAGCAGGCCCCCACCACCCATGAAAAAAACTCTTCAAGGAAATAATCGCCTAGGTCAAACGTCAGACGTCAGACGTCAGGCTACTGAACTCGCCCCACCCCCGCTATCACTCTACATCCACATCCCTTGGTGCGTCCGCAAATGTCCGTACTGCGACTTTAATTCCCATGAGGCCGTACCAGGCTTACCTGAACAGGCCTACATCGACGCCATGCTCCATGACCTGCAGCATGACCTCCACTACGCCCAGGGCAGAGAAATAAACACCGTCTTTGTCGGCGGCGGCACGCCCAGCCTGTTTTCGGCGACATCGATTAAAAGGCTACTCGACGCGCTGCGTGATCAGCTGACATTCAGTCCCGAGTGTGAAATTACGCTGGAAGCCAATCCAGGCACCTTCGAACAGGAAAAATTTGCCGGCTATCTCGCTGCCGGCGTTAACCGACTATCCATTGGCGTGCAAAGCTTCCAGTCCGAGCAACTAACAAAACTCGGCCGAATACACAGCGCCGACGATGCATTGACCGCGATACGCAGCGCACAGGACGTAGGCTTTGAACGGATCAATGTAGACTTGATGCACGGCCTGCCCGACCAAACCAGCGTGCAAGCCGAGACCGATATTCGCACAGCCCTAGACTGCGGCATCAGTCACCTCTCTTGGTATCAGCTAACTATAGAGGCCAACACGCACTTCCATAAATATCCGCCGCTGCTGCCGGTAGAAGACACACTCGCCGATATACAGCAGCGCGGCTTGGCCACACTGGGCGAATATGGCCTTCGCCAGTACGAGGTCTCGGCCTACGCCACAGCCGGCCAGGAAAGCCGTCACAATATCAATTACTGGCAGTTTGGCGACTACCTCGCCGTGGGCGCCGGCGCCCACGGCAAAGTTACCCTAGTGGATCCTCACACAATTGTTCGCTACAGCAAAACCCGGCTCCCGGCCCATTATCTGGAACGCGCAGGATCAAAAACGGCGCAGAACGAGGCTATTCCCGACGGCGACCGCGCTTTCGAATTTTTACTCAACGCACTAAGGCTTAACGCAGGCTTTACCAGGCAGCTATTTGAGTCCCGTACTGGCCTGCCACTAGCGGCGATAGTAACCCCCTTACAAGCAGCCATCGACGACGGATTAATTCTGAATTCTGAATCGGGTTATCGCTGCAGTGAGCGAGGCCGCCTGTTTCTAGACGATGTTGTAGCGCGCTTCCTCGGCTAGATACTCAGCCATCAACCCAGTGCCCGCCTATGCTAAGCTAGCCCGCCCAAATTTCTTATAGATACAAGGTAGCAAGCATGGCTGAATATCGGTCCAAAACCTCCACCGCTGGCCGCAATATGGCAGGTGCTCGAGCGCTCTGGCGCGCCACTGGCATGAAGGACGAGGATTTCAAAAAACCTATTATTGCCGTGGCCAACTCATTCACCCAGTTTGTACCGGGGCATGTTCACCTCAAAGACATGGGCCAACTGGTTGCACGCGAAATTGAAAAGGCTGGCGGCGTCGCCAAAGAATTTAATACCATTGCGGTTGACGATGGCATTGCCATGGGCCACGACGGCATGCTTTATAGCCTGCCCTCACGCGACCTAATTGCCGACTCGGTCGAATACATGGTCAATGCCCACTGCGCCGATGCGCTTGTGTGCATTTCAAACTGCGACAAAATCACCCCCGGAATGTTGATGGCCGCGTTGCGCCTAAATATTCCCGCTATTTTCGTCTCCGGCGGACCGATGGAAGCCGGCAAAACCAAACTGGCCGACCACGGGCTGGATCTTGTTGACGCCATGGTTATCGCCGCCGACGACAGTGTTAGCGACGAAACCGTCGCCGAGTACGAACGCTCGGCCTGCCCTACCTGCGGTTCTTGCTCTGGTATGTTTACTGCCAATTCGATGAACTGTCTGACTGAAGCGCTGGGCCTGTCCCTACCCGGCAATGGCTCTATGCTGGCCACCCATGCAGACCGCCGTGAGCTGTTTCTGGAAGCCGGACGCCGTATTGTCGATATCTCGAAACGCTACTACCACGACGATGACGCCTCGGTACTACCGCGCTCGATATGCAGTCACAAAGCTTTCGACAATGCGATGTGCCTCGATATCTCCATGGGCGGTTCCACCAACACCATTTTGCATCTCTTGGCAGCAGCCGAAGAGGCCGAACTAAAATACACCCTTGCCGACATCGACCGTCTGTCACGCACGGTGCCGCAGCTGTGTAAGGTCGCGCCCAGCACCCAAAACTATCATATGGAAGATGTGCATCGCGCCGGCGGCGTGTACGGCATACTCGGCGAATTGCATCGCGCTGGCTTGCTGCACACTGAGTGCCCTACAGTACACAGCGCCACGTTGGGCGACGCCATTGCCAAGTGGGACATCGTTGTCGCCCAGGACGACGCCGTCAAAACCTTCTACAAAGCCGGCCCCGCTGGCATTCACACTCAGGAGGCGTTCAGCCAGAAAACGCGCTGGGCAAGTCTTGATAACGACCGCGCCAATGGCTGCATCCGCAATCTGGAGCACGCCTTTTCACTCGAAGGCGGACTGGCCGTTCTCTTTGGCAACATCGCCGAAAAAGGCTGCGTAGTGAAGACCTCGGGCGTCGACGAAAGTATCCTGGTGTTTGCGGGGCCCGCGCATGTCTGCGAGAGCCAGGAAGACGCTGTAGATGACATTCTAAAAGACCGCGTAAAGTCGGGCGACGTGGTTATCGTTCGCTACGAAGGCCCAAAAGGCGGCCCCGGGATGCAGGAAATGCTCTACCCGACTAGCTACATCAAATCGAAAGGACTAGGTAAATCCTGTGCCCTACTGACCGATGGCCGCTTTTCCGGCGGCACCTCTGGCCTGTCAATTGGTCATGCCTCTCCTGAAGCGGCTTCCGGCGGCGCCATTGCCCTGATTGAAAACGGTGACATCATAAAAATTCATATCCCAAACCGAGCAATCAATGTCGACATCAGCGACGCTGAACTCGCAAAACGGCGCGCGAAGATGGAAGCCAAGGGTGACATGGCTTGGAAGCCTATCAAACAGCGCCCCAGAAAGGTATCGACCGCACTCAAGGCCTATGCCCTACTGGCAACGAGTGCCGATCGCGGTGCCGTTCGGGATTTAAACCAATAGCGCCTGCGCTACACGGCCTGTGCCTCAATGTATGCACAGGCCCTCACCCCATTCTTTTTATCTGCAACGGCTTCACAGTTTTTCCGACAGTAAATCCGAAGTAAAAAAAGCGCCTCTCGGCGCTTTTTTTGATTCGACTAAAGGGTTCTAGACTTCCTCGGCGAGAGCCTTTTCACGTGCCTGCTCGCGATCCATAAACGCCATCCATTGAACGGCATATTTCTCCGAACGCTCGGTCTTCTTAGCTTCGCGGAATGCCTTGCGAGCTGAATCGTAGTTCTTCAAGTTGAACTCAGCCATACCCAATACCAGCTGCGCGGTATCGGGGCGCTTAACACCGCCTTTGTTGAGTGCGGAGCGAACAGCATCTGCGGCCTTTTCAAACTCGTCATTATCCAGATAAATACTGCCCAGACGCGCCCACAACTCTCCTTTATCAGATTTTCTGGCGGCCGCAGCCATTTCCGGAATGGCGCGTTTGATTTCCTGCGCCTGACGCCAAGCATTACCCAACAATTCCAGGTTTTTGGATGTTGCCTCAATTTGCTTAGCCTTCACACCTTTGTGAATAACTTTGGCAGCCTTGTAAGGCACGTCGACCGATAGAAAGAGATAAGCCATGTTGATCAGCTCTTTCTCGTTCTCAAACAAATCCTGAACATAGGCAGTTTCCATCGCGGAAACCATATCCTTGTCACGCTTGAGCTCGCCATACATCGCGGCCAGTTGCTGCCAGTAAGCCTTTTTCTGGTAGTACTTCAGCGTCTCTTCAAGAATTTCGACCACTTTTTTAATGTCGTTTTTCTCGAAATAAAGATAGCGCTGCAGGCCCCACCACTGCTCTTTGGGCACCTTGCCTTTGTCCTGGTAGTCTTTGATAGCAATTTCAATCTGCTGCAAAGACTTGCGCTCATCCTTAAGCTGGTAGTAACCCTGACTTAAGAGTGCATGTGCGCCTGCACCAACAGGCTCACCCAGCTCTTCTTTCAGTTCAAACCATTCAAGCAATGTATTTACACCCCTTTTCCAGTCTTCTTTAACAAAGTAAAGCTGGGCGATTGTGTATTTGGTATTCACCTCCATCGCGTAAGGAATATCTTCCTGCTTGATAACCTCTTCATAACTTCTTAAGGCACTGTCGTAATCTTCCTTAGTGAAGTAAATATATGCGTAGAGGTTGTAAAGGTTGGCAAGCTCGTAGCTATTCAGTGCACCACGGCCTTCCTTGTCACGCAGCTCGTTCAAGGATACCAAAGCTTCGTTATATTTTTTCTCTTCCGCCAGAATCTGAGCTTCGTTCAGCTTCTCGAATACCTTGGCTCGAATGGCAGGAGTTCGCCGGGTTTTCTGCTTCTTTCTCGCGTCGTCAGCGGCGGCAACTTTCCCAAGCTCAAGCTGACCAAGAAGTGGCTCAACCGCTGTCGATACAACAGGCACAGCAAAGACTACTGCCGCACCCATCGCAGCTGCCGCCAGCCAGCGGCCTAGCGACTGAACACGGGTACTATGATCATTACGCATCATGATTCCAGTCTTCATTTGTCCAACTCATAGGTAAACCGGTTTTGGACACCAATGACCTCAATCGGGTCGCCGTCCACAACACGGGGCTTGTATTTAAACTTCTCTGCTGCTTTTTCTGAGGCGCGTTCAAAATAACCGGGCGGAGAGCAATCGATAGCCTCAATATCCCTAGTCGTACCTGACTTGGTCACTGTGTACTGCACGGTACAGTAGCCGTCTACACCACGACTCTGTGCACGACGTGGATAGATCGGCGCAACCTTAACGATAGGCAGGTATTCACCATCCGAAGCTGAAAGACCACCGGCGGTATTGGTCAGCGAAATTTGCTGAGTCGGTGCCATATTCACAGCCTGAACATCAGGATTGATATCCTCGATGTCAGGTTGATCCATATCAGGCGGCGGCTGCTCTGGCTCCGGTGGCTTGTCCGGCTTGCGGTCAAGATTGGTGTCAATTTCCCTATCGGGCATATCTATGTCGGCGATGCGCGTGGCTGGCTTTTCGTCCAGGCTTTTGTCAGCGGTTTCGATCAGGGTCGGCATTAAGATGAACAATGCCGCCGTCACGACAAACCCCAGCGCTGCGCCAATGAGTAGTCTGAATCGATTCATAAGGCTTAGTCGTCTTCAGTGGCCAAAGATACATCGTAAACGCCGGCCGCCCTTGCCGAGTCAATGACCGAGGTCACTGTTTCGGTGTTGGAGGCCTTGTCCGCCTGAATAACAACGGCACCTTTCGGATTTTCAGCGTGCATGCGCTCTACAACCGAGCGCACGGAGCGCTTATCCACGCGCCGTTTATCCATCCATATTTCGTTGGTCGCGTTAATAGCTATAAGGATGTTTACATTCTCTTTCTTATTGGCTGTTGACGCTTCCGGACGATTCACTTCTATGCCCGCTTCCTTAATAAAAGATGCGGTGACAATGAAGAAGATCAGCATGATAAAGACCACGTCGAGCATCGGCGTCAAGTCTATTTCAGAGGCATTCTCTTCACCTCGGGCTCTAACAGAATTTCTGCGCATTTTGGTATCTCTTAATGATCTGTTGTCAGGTGGTCTTTCACCAGCTCTTTTTCCATATCGGCCAGCCGGGTGATGTAGGTATTACCAAACACTCCGGACAGCGCAGCCACCATCCCGGCCATCGTTGGAATTGTCGCTTTCGAAACACCGCCAGCCATTGACTTGGCATCACCACCGCCGGTTACTGCCATGATATTGAACACTTCAATCATTCCGGTCACTGTGCCCATAAGGCCCAGCAAGGGACAGAGCGCAACCAGAGTCGCAATCAGTGGCAAATTTTCACCGATCTTGATGCTCGTTTGCGAGATTAGCAGTTCGCGGATCGCGTGAGCGTTCCACGACTTGCGCTCTGATCGGGCTTCCCAAGTGCCGATCACTTGATCGACATCTTGCTTCAGCCCGAACCGAAAGTACCAAAAGCGCTCAAAAAGCAGTGTCCACATCACGAAGGTCACGGAAGCAATAAACCAGAGTACATCGCCGCCGGCATCCATGAATCGCCGAATGATGTCTGCCCATTCGTACAGCTGATACATGGCTTACGCTCCCCTATTACCCTCAGTGTGCTGAGCGATAATCCCTGTAGTCTGCTCTTCAAGAATATGAACAATATTCTTGGAGCGGCCGCTGACGATGGTATGCAGCAACACAGTTGGAATCGCGACGCACAAACCCAGTACAGTAGTTACCAAGGCACCGGAAATACCGCCGGCCATGGCTTTCGGATCACCGGCACCAAAGATAGTTATCGCCTGGAAGGTGATAATCATACCGGTAACCGTACCCAGCAGACCCAGTAGAGGCGCAACCGCTGCAATAATTTTCAGCAGGTTGAGCGATTTCTCCAAATTGGGCAACTCTTTCAGAACAGCTTCTGACAGCTTCAATTCCAGCGTCTCTGAATCCATCTTCGGATTGTCTTCGTGCACTTTCAGTACGCGACCGAGCGGGTTATTAATATTGGCCGTGCCACTTTTGAGCTGAGCATTCACTTTTGCGCTCATCAGCGTCAGCGAGATCAGTCGCAGTAGCGCGATAATCCCAGCAACCGCACCAACACCTGTGATGATGTAACCAACCACACCACCTTGATGCCAGCGCTCAGTAAGAGTCGGGCTGTCGATCAATGCTGACAGGAAGGTACCGCCGGTAGGACCTGTGGGGTCAACACCAAAGGAGTGAATGCCGTCATTAGCGTTCGCCATATCTTCAGCCCAGCCCAGGTACGGACCACTTGGTTGCCGAGGCAGAACCTGCAGAGTGCCGCTTTCAGGGGTATATTTCAGGTACTCACCGTCGCTATTGACGATATTGAAGGTACCGACGCGCACCACTTTCTGCTGCTGAGCTTCACCGGCGGCGCTTGTTACTTCAGTTTCAAAGCGAACAATTTTGCCAGACTCAGTCATCTCAACCAGCAGCGCGAGCCACATTTTTTCGATTTCAGCAATACTCGGCAGTTGCTCAGCACCGGCCATCTTGTCGATCAAACCGTTAACAAACGCTTCCCGGCCTGGATGCTGAACGCTTACCAGAGAGCTTTGGTAATTAGAGCGCAGATCACCAGCGGTCGAGGTTAGGTGACCAAACAGCTCGGTCAACGTACCCAGACGATCTTTCAACTGACGTTGCTTGTCGCCCAGAACCAGCTCGAGCTCTTCGAACTTGCCTTCCAGAGCAGCAGAGCGATTTTCTTCTTTCTTGAGCATGTCACGGGCTTCGTCCAGCAGCTCTTGCTG
>JBLHMO010000082.1:0-14381 GCA_047622145.1 Paracoccaceae bacterium
TGAAAAAATTCTAGGTGATGCGGTCGATTTTCCCAGTTTTGCACGTGGTGTGATGGGGAAATATGGCAGCAAGCGTTACTACGACAGCTTGCCCGATGACGAAAAAGCGAAGTTTCGCGACCGTGTTGAACGCTTCACGCTGACCTTTCGTGATCGCCTAATTCGGACCTACGCCAAGGGGCTGTTGGCCCTCGACGGCAACCGCATTGAAGTACTGCCACTGTCGAGTGAGGCGGATTTGGAGGGAAGCGTCAATGTCGAGCAGCACATTTATGGTAACGCTCCTCAGCCCTACGTCCTTTTCTATAAGCTGAAGGAAGGTCGCGATGGCTGGAAGTTGCGCAACGTCAGTATTGAAGGCGTGAATCTTGGCAAGACCTATCAGAGTCAATTCTCCTCGGCGGTGCGCCGCTACAACGGCGACATTGACCAGGTTATTGAAAACTGGACCGTCGAACCTGACAGTGGTGTGGCGACAAAAGGTTGAGCGCCGCATCGCTGGCATAGCCTTCTCCCGCCCAATTGCGTACACTTCGCGGCCTGAATTCCATTAGTTTCGGTGCTGCTGCATGTTAATTGACACCATTAAAACGCGATTGGTCGAGCAATTCCCAGATTGCGAAATTGAAGCCTCTGCCGAAGGCAATCACTGTCATGTGCGTATTGTGGGTGATGTGTTTTTCGGCCTCAGGCCTGTTAAACGCCAACAGTTGGTATATGCCGCGTTGAATGAGTGGATTGCGGACGGGTCGGTGCACGCGGTGCATATGGCGCTGCAAACAACGGCTGAATCTCAAGGCTGAACCGCGGGGCTAAATCCCAAGGTTGCATCTTGGGGTTTAGCCCCGACCACAATTATAATTGGGGAAATTCATGGATCGGCTAATGATTCGTGGCGGTAAACGCCTCGACGGTGAAATTCGTATTTCTGGAGCCAAAAACTCCGCACTTCCAATTCTGGCCGCCACCTTGCTGTGTGACGAGCCAATCACTATCCGCAATTTGCCGCATTTGCACGATGTAACAACCATGATTGCACTGCTGCGCTGCATGGGTGTTGAGCTTATTATCGATGAAAAGCTGAGCATAGAAGTACATGCCGAGACGATCACTGATCTGACCGCACCCTATGAACTCGTAAAAACTATGCGAGCGTCGATTTTGGTGCTGGGGCCTTTACTAGCACACTTCGGTGAGGCGCATGTCTCCTTTCCCGGTGGCTGCGCCATCGGCAGTCGGCCGGTTGATTTGCACCTTCGCGGGCTGGAAGCAATGGGTGCCCGCATTGAAATCGATGATGGCTATATTCACGCCTACCGCGATGGCAGGCTCAAGGGTGCACATATCTTTATGGATATGGTCACCGTGGGCGGCACTGAAAACGTCATGATGGCGGCAACGCTGGCAGACGGGCGCACCGTGATCGAGAACGCGGCGCGTGAGCCCGAGGTTGTCGATTTGGCGAATTGCCTGATTGCCATGGGCGCCAAGATCACAGGTCACGGCACTGCCACCATTACGATTGACGGTGTGGAAGGCCTGAAGGGCTGTGACTATGCCGTTATGCCAGACCGCATTGAAACCGGTACCTACCTCGTTGCGGCGGCGGTTACTGGCGGGCGCATTAAGGTGAAAGATACCAAGGCTGAGCACTTGGAAGCGGTGCTGGCCAAACTTGAGGAAGCTGGGGCGGAAATTACTGTCGGCGAGAATACCATCGAGCTGAATATGCACGGCAAGCGCCCGAAATCGGTCAATATCAAAACGGCTCCTTACCCCGGCTTCCCGACGGATATGCAGGCGCAGTTTACAGCGATGAACGCAATCGCGCTAGGCACCGCTCGCGTCACAGAAACGGTATTTGAAAATCGCCTGATCCAAACCCATGAAATGAATAGGATGGGCGCAAAAATCAGTATCGAAGGCAATACGGCGATTATCGAGGGTGTTGAGAAATTGCGCGCCGCTCCGGTGATGGCGAGTGACCTGCGGGCCTCCGCCAGCCTCGTTATTGCCGGTCTCGTTGCCGATGGTGAAACCTGCGTAGACCGTATTTATCATATTGATCGCGGCTACGAATGTATCGAGGAAAAATTGCAATCGCTGGGCGCCAATATTCGACGGCTGGCGGGATAAGTTAGAGAGTTTTCGTGGAAAAGATAACGATTGCCCTAACCAAGGGCCGCATTTTGAAAGACACGCTGCCGCTGTTTGCCGAGGCAGGGATAGAGCCTGTCGAGGATATAGCTGAGAGCCGCAAGCTGATTTTCGACACGACGCTAGCGCATGTGCAGTTTGTGGTGATACGCGGCACCGATGTGCCGACCTACGTGCAGCTGGGTGCGGCGGATATTGGTGTGGCTGGCAAGGATGTGCTGCTGGAGCACGGCGCTTCGGGCATGTACGAGCTCCTGGATTTAGGCATAGCGCGCTGCCGATTGATGACAGCAACGATGAGGGATCGGGAGCTACCTGAAGGCAAAATCAAAGTGGCGACCAAATTTGTGAATGTGGCGCGGCGCTACTTTGCGGCTCAAGGTACCCAAGTTGAGATGATTAAACTCTACGGTGCAATGGAATTGGCGCCGTTAATGAATCTCGCCGATGTGATCGTTGATATCGTCGATACCGGCAATACCCTGCGCGCAAACGGCATGGCGCCGGTGGATACGATTGCGACCATTAGTTCGCGGCTGGTGGTCAACTCTAGTGCGATGAAGCGTAAACACCAGGCCATTAGCGATGTGGTTGAACGCCTGCGCAAGGCGGTTGAGGCGCGGGAGGCCGTCAATGCTTGAAGGTCTTCGCCGTCTATCTGCTAGTGCGCCCGACTTTTCGGTGGCACTCGATAAATTGCTGGCATGGGACTCAGTTTCCGATGCCTCGGTAGCGGCTACCGTTGATGCCATTGTGGAGGCCGTTCGCAGTCGCGGCGATAGCGCGCTTCTTCAGTACACTATCGAGCTCGATGGCGTTACCGCCGACAGTGTCGCCGCACTCGAATTTTCGCAAGCGCGCTTGAACGCCGCTCGCGATGGCATCGATGCTGAGTTGCGTGCGGCGCTTGAGCATGCAGCCCAGCGCATCCGCACCTTTCACGAGCACCAGCGTCAAGAATCATGGTCCTACACCGAGGCCGACGGCACCTTGTTGGGCCAGCAGATTAGCGCGTTAGATCGCGCGGGCTTATATGTGCCGGGTGGTAAGGCCGCTTATCCCTCGTCAGTATTGATGAACGCAGTGCCTGCAAAAGTAGCAGGCGTTGGCGAGCTGATTATGGTGACACCCACTCCCGGTGGAGTCGTGAATGAGACTGTTCTGGCGGCCGCCGCAATCGCTGGAGTTGACCGCTTGTTTTCCGTTGGCGGAGCGCAGGCGATCGCCGCGTTGGCCTACGGTACTGAAACCATCCCGCGCGTCGATAAAATCGTAGGGCCGGGCAATATCTATGTCGCCACAGCTAAGCGCAAGGTGTTCGGTCAGGTCGGCTTGGATATGATTGCAGGGCCATCGGAAATTTTGGTCTACTGCGATGGCAAAACTGATCCGGATTGGATCGCCATGGATTTATTTTCCCAAGCTGAGCACGACGAAGACGCCCAATCGATTCTACTAAGTCCGGACCCTGCGTTTCTTAACGCAGTCGAGGCTAGCATCCGGCGCCTGTTGCCAAGTTTGGAGCGGGCCGCCATTATTGAGGCATCCTTGTCGCGGCGCGCTGCGTTGATAGAAGTGGCCGATCTCGAACAAGCCATCGAGCTGATCAACCGGATTGCGCCTGAGCACTTGGAGTTATCTATCGATAATCCTGAAGCGCTGCTGCCGAAAATTCGCCACGCCGGCGCCATATTTATGGGGCGGCACACGCCGGAAGCGCTGGGCGATTATTGTGCTGGCCCCAATCACGTGTTGCCCACGTCGGGCACCGCGCGATTTTCGTCACCGCTGGGCGTATACGATTTCCAAAAGCGCAGTTCACTGATTCGTTGCTCGGAAAACGCCGCCGCTTTGGGTAAAACAGCATCCGTGTTGGCGCGCAGTGAGTCGCTGACGGCGCACGCCCGGTCAGCAGAAATGCGCTGGCCGCGCAGCTAGTTCCTTGCGTTAAGGGATAAAAGCAAGCAGTGACACCTTCACCTGAGGATTGGATTGACTATGACTGAGCCAAGCTCGCTCGTTGCACGCTGGGTGCGCCCGGAAGTTAGAGCCCTGCACGCCTACGTGGTGCCGTCATCAGACGGTATGCTCAAAATGGACGCGATGGAAAACCCCTATAGCTGGCCCGATACGATGGTGGCCGACTGGCAGGAGTGTATGCAGGGGGCTTCGCTTAATCGCTACCCGGATGCCACCTCGTCGGCGTTGAAAGCGCGCCTGCGCGAGGTCATGGGTATTGCTGATGATATGGATGTTCTGCTGGGCAATGGCTCCGACGAAATCATTCAGTTGCTGGCGATGGCAGTGGCGGGGCAGGACCGTTTAATGCTCGCGCCTGAGCCGGGCTTTGTTATGTATCGAATGATCGCAACCTTTGCCGGCATGCGCTATAGCGGCGTGCCCTTAGACAGCAATTTCGATCTGGATCTGGCGGCCATGCTGGCAGTGATCGAGCGCGAGCATCCGGCGCTAATTTTTTTGGCCCTGCCGAATAACCCTACCGGTAATCTGTTCAGTGCAGATCGTGTGCGCGCAGTGATTGAAGCCAGCCAAGGTCTAGTGGTATTGGATGAAGCCTACACGGCATTTACCAATGCGGATCACCTGAACTTACTGCAATACCCGAATGTGTTGGTCATGCGAACGCTGTCCAAGGTGGGTTTGGCGGGGCTGCGACTGGGTATCTTGATTGGCCACCCGGCGTGGTTGCAGGAGTTGGAAAAACTACGTCTGCCCTATAATATCAACGTGCTGACGCAGCTAAGCGCAGAATTTGCGTTGGATCACTTTAATATATTAATGGCTCAGACCAGCGCCATCCGCAAACAGCGCGGAGAGCTATACAGCGCATTACAGCAAATTGATAAGGTGAAGGTGTGGCCCAGCGAGGCCAATTTCCTATTGCTGCGTTGTGAACAGGCTAGGAAGGTTCACGGGCACATGAAAACCAATGGTGTGCTTATCAAATGTCTGGATGGCGCGCATCCCGCCCTGCGCGACTGTCTGCGCTTTACGGTAGGTGCGCCAGCGGAAAATGCACGCATGCTTGAGGCCTTTAGAGCGGCGCTCGCAGCAAGCGCCTGATTAGTTGGGTGTTGGCCGGATACCTGCGACCACCTGAACCAAGTTGCGTTCACCGCCGCGGCCGACATTCAGCGTGATTTTATCGCCGGGGCGCGTTACGGCAATTTCGTTCATGCCGGCATGGCCGTCACCTACCGCCGTTTGATTGATGGCATAAATAATGTCGCCGACGTGCAAGCCGGCTGCTGCGGCCGGGCCGTTCGGTATTACCGCGCTCACGACCACGCCGTTGTTCTGTTGATTCAAGGCCTTGACCTCAAGCCCCAGCCAGCCTCGTACCGCGCGCCCATACGCAATGATGTCGCTCATGGTGCGCATTGCAAGGTCAGCGGGAATGGCGAGCCCTATGCCCATGGAGCCACCACTTTTGGTGTAGATGGCGGTGTTGATGCCCAGTAGCTTGCCGCGGTGGTCTACCAGTGCGCCACCAGAATTGCCGGGGTTGATGGCGGCATCGGTTTGAATGAAATTTTCGTACTGGCTTAGGCCGAGACCATAACGGCCCATGGCGCTCACAATGCCTTGCGACATGGATTGCCCAAAGCCGTAGGGATTGCCGATGGCCAGTACGATGTCGCCAACCCGGGCTTGCTCAGTGCTGCCTATGCTGATCGGCCTGAGATCAGGCAAGTCAATTTTCAGTACGGCGAGATCGGTTTCCACATCGCCGCCAATTAAGCGCGCAATGGCTTGGCGGCCGTCGTGCAACAACACGATTATCTCGTCAGCGCCGCTAATCACATGATTGTTGGTCAGGAGGTAACCTTGATCGGACACGATCACACCCGAGCCCAGACTGCGTTCTACTTTCTCCCGCTCAGCCGGGTTGCCGCGCCGAAAAAAGTGTTTGAGTAGGGGGTCGTCAAATAGTGGTAATTGTTCTTCGCGAACGATTTTGCTGGTGTAGATGTTGACGACCGCAGGCGCGGCGCGTTCAAAGGCGTTAGCGTAACCAGGGGTGAGTGAATCACGCTCGGGCGCTGGTTGGCGCAGGGTAAGCAGGGTTAATCCCGTCACCAGACCGATCACTACTGGCCATACCAACCAACGAAGTTTCTGCAGCATCCGGATTTTCCTCTGCCTAGTGGGTGGCATAGACTATTACATTAGTTCATCTGAGTTAAACAGGAATACCGACAATGGCAGTATCTCTCGCAACCTTAGTGGCCAATGCCAACACCTTGCTGCAGCCAGAGAAATTCGAAGACTACTGCCCAAATGGCTTGCAGGTGGAGGGGCGCGCGTCAATTTCACTGCTGGTCAGTGGGGTGACGGCATCGCTGGCGCTGGTCGATGCGGCGATAGAGGCCGGTGCCGATGCAATATTGGTTCATCACGGCTATTTCTGGAAAGGTGAAAATCCCTGCCTTGTTGGCATGAAGGGGCAGCGCATTCGCCGCCTGCTGCAAAATGACATCAGTTTGTTGGCCTACCATTTGCCCTTGGACGCCCATCCGCAGCTCGGAAATAATGCGCAACTCGCCCGGCAATTGGGTCTGAGTATAAAAGGTGGCTTGCAGCCGCGGGCCGAATTTCCGATAGGCAATCACGGCGAACTGGGCGAAGCGCAGTCGCCGCAGGAGTTTGCGCGGCATGTCTCGGCTGCCCTGGGTCGCGAGGTCTTATTGGAATCGGTCGGTGAAAAACCCATCAAGCGTGTTGCTTGGTGTACCGGCGGGGCGCAGTCCTATCTATCGCAGGCGGCGGCCTTGGGTGTGGATTGTTTTCTAACAGGAGAAGTCTCGGAGCAGACCATTCACGAGGCGCGCGAACTGGGTGTGCATTTTATTGCGGCGGGCCATCACGCGACTGAGCGCTACGGAGCGGCGGCTGTGGCGCAGCATATCGCCCAGGAACTGGGTATCAGGCACCGGTTTATCGACATTGATAATCCGGCGTAATCGGTGGCGTCTCTTTCGTGATTTGGGCTAGTCAGAAAGCAGGGGGGCTCAAAGTCCGGACGGGGCGGCGGCCTCTTCCGTTTTGTGGCCCTTTTCCAGGCCGTAGTCTTCATCCAGTGCGCCTTTGTGGCCGGGTGCACGCGGCACGTAATCCAGTGGTTGCTGCGCCGCAACACGGTGCGGCTCCCCTTGCAGTACGGGCCTGTCTTCAGGCAGTGCCTGTAGCGGGCTGATGCCGTGACTGGTTAGCTCAATGGCGCTTTTGGCAAGATGGTTGTGTACATCCCGGTAGCTTTCGGTCATCTGGTTGAGGAGGTCAGCGGTGGTGCTGAAATGCTGATTCACCTGATCCTGATGATCCTGTTGTTGATGCTGGAGTTTCTGGATGTGTTTTTCCAGCGCCTTGCGGTTCTGTTGTGAAGGCGACATCTTGTTGATCAGCCATGCGCCAGTAATCAGGCCGACAATGACTGACAGAAAGGCGATTAGGGCTACAGTTTGTGTTTCGTACACAAAGGTCTCCGATAAGTTCAGCGATACGACCGCTCCAGTATAACGGTTAGCCCTGTTCTCGGCAGCAATAGTGAGACAAAAATTGCGAAAATCTGCTGCTATCGTTAAAGTTGCGCCCTCATCGCCCCACGGGATTCAAGATACTGGCAATGTCGACACCTTTGCAGCTCTACAGCGCTGACTTGCAACGACCTGATTTTTCGGCAGACGCGGCCCAGCGTCAGGCTGTCGAATGCTTGCAGTGCCTCTATGATGAGCTGGTTGAGTCGGAGCAGACCGAGCGCGCTGCCAGTCTGGTGCAGCGCTTGCTTGGACGCTTTATCGGCGAAGATCGCGATCCCGTAAAAGGTCTGTATTTTTGGGGAGGAGTAGGGCGCGGTAAAACCTATTTGATGGACACGTTTTTCGAAAGCCTGCCCTTCGAGCGTAAAATGCGGGCGCATTTTCATCGCTTCATGCGCAGGGTGCACGGTGATCTTAAGGAGTTGTCGGGCGAGAAAAACCCGCTGATAGTAATAGCCGATCGTATCGCGCGCGAGGCTCGGGTTATCTGTTTTGACGAATTTTTTGTATCCGATATTACTGACGCCATGATCCTAGCGGGCTTATTCGAGCAACTATTTGCCCGTAATGTGGTTTTGGTTGCTACCTCAAACATTGTGCCGGAGGAGTTGTACAAAGATGGCTTGCAGCGCGCACGCTTCTTGCCAGCCATCGATCTGATTAAGATGCATACTAAAGTGGTGAATGTTGACGGTGGGGTAGATTACCGTTTGCGGACCCTGGAGCAGGCGGAGCTCTACCATTCGCCGCTGGATGCAGGCGCAGACGCCATTCTAGGCGACTCCTTCGACAAGCTCTCGCCAGAGGCGGGTCAGGCCGACGTCGAGCTCGATATCGAGGGTCGCAAGATCAAGGCCCGCCATGTGGCGGATGATGTGGTCTGGTTTGACTTTCCTGAGCTGTGCGACGGGCCGCGTAGCCAGAATGACTATATCGAGCTGTCGCGCATCTACCATGCTGTTTTGATTAGTAATATTCCGCAGATGGGGGCGGAAAACGACGATTTGGCGCGCCGCTTCATCAATCTGGTCGACGAATTTTACGACCGTCATGTCAAGTTGGTGGTGTCGGCGGCCGTGCCGCTGGCGTCCCTTTACAGTGGCGGGCGCCTGGAATTCGAGTTTCAGCGTACAATAAGTCGTCTGCTAGAGATGCAATCCCACGACTATCTGGCACGTGAGCACCGACCGTGAAGCTGGTTAGCAATTTTACTTTATGACAGTGATAAACGCTTGAAAATGCAGGGGCAGTTCTGTAGTATTCGCGCTCTTTCTCACGTACGAGCCATTGGGGCAGGATAGATGAAAACCTTTAGTGCAAAGCCTGACGCTGTTAAACAAGACTGGTATGTTGTTGACGCGAACGGAAAAACCCTGGGTCGACTGGCCAGTGAGATCGCAGCACGCCTACGTGGCAAGCATAAGGCGGAGTACACCCCGCACGTTGATACGGGTGATTATATTGTTGTCATTAATGCTGAAAAAGTTGCTGTAACTGGTAAGAAAGCGACCGACAAGATGTATCATCACCACACCGGTTATCCGGGTGGTTTGAAATCATTCAGCTTTGAAAAGCTGATCGAACGCGCGCCCGAGCGTGTTCTGCAACGCGCCGTTAAGGGTATGTTGCCGCGCAACCCACTGGGCCGCGCGATGTTTAAAAAGATGAAGGTATACGCTGGCGAATCGCATCCCCATGCGGCACAGCAACCTCAAGAACTTAAGATTTAATCGGACCTGAAACCTATGTCAGCTACGCAATACTACGGAACCGGTCGCCGCAAAACTTCAACGGCGCGTGTTTTTCTTACTTCGGGTTCCGGTGCAATCACCGTGAACGCTCGCACCTTGGACCAGTACTTCGGTCGTGAAGTGGCGCGGATGATTGTTCGCCAGCCGCTGGAGCTTGTAGAGCTGGTTGATAAGTTTGACATTAAGGTGACCGTTGCCGGTGGTGGCAGCTTTGGTCAGGCCGGTGCCATTCGTCACGGCATTACTCGCGCCTTGATGGAATATGACGAAAACTTGCGCAGTCCGCTGCGCAAAGCTGGCTACGTAACACGCGATGCGCGTGCGGTAGAGCGTAAAAAGGTTGGTCTGCGCAAGGCGCGCAAGAAGCCACAGTTCTCCAAGCGCTAATTGGCTGGAGGCCTTTTTGCTGGAGGGACTTTTTGCCTCCACCAGGGTTTTTTAAGCGCCCAGATGACCTAGTCAGCTGGGCGTTTTTTTTAGTCTGAGAATCACGCAATGCATGGCTCGCAGGGAGATTCGTCTTGTTACTGGCGGGCAATCTCTTTACTATTTACAGCCATTTGATTTCTGTTTCAGGTTTGCTTTTCCCATCCCTGATTCATCCTAGAATTTTCTGTGTTACGGGGGAAACGTCATGAGTAATGACGGTGTTAATTCGGGGCGCCGCCGCTTCCTGACTGCGGCTACTTCGGTAGTCGGTGGAGTAGGCGTGGTGGGTGTCGCAGTTCCGTTTGTGGGTTCTTGGAATCCCAGCGCCAAGGCGAAAGCCGCTGGTGCTCCGGTCAAGGCCGATATCAGTAAAATTGAGCCGGGCCAGATGATCATCGTTGAATGGCGCGGCAAGCCGGTTTACGTATTGCGTCGCACCAAAGCGCAAGTTGAAGAACTCTCTAGCATCAATGAGTATCTCAAGGACCCGCTGTCAAAAATTTCCGATCAGCCCGAATACGTTGAAGGTGAGGGCCGTTCGATCAAACCCGAATATTTGGTTTTGGTTGGTTTGTGCACCCATTTGGGTTGCGCACCGAAGCATCGCCCGGAAGTCGGTACGCCTGACTTGGGTGGCGAAGCTTGGCTGGGCGGATTCTTTTGTCCCTGCCATGGTTCGCGTTTCGACTTGGCAGGCCGTGTTTATAAAGGTGTGCCTGCGTCGGCCAACCTGATTGTGCCGCCATACTCTTACGAGAGTGAAAAAGTTATCGTAATTGGCGTAGATCAGGGGGCAGCGTAAATGATTAATATGCTTATTGGTCTGCGAGACTGGGTGGATGATCGTCTGCCTATCATACGTGCTTGGAACACCCATATGGGTAAGTACTACGCGCCTAAAAATTTCAATTTCTGGTACTTCTTTGGTGTGTTGTCGCTGCTGGTACTAGTTAACCAGCTGATTACTGGCGTTTGGCTGACCATGAGTTTCACGCCTTCTGGTGAGGAAGCCTTTAAGTCGGTCGAGTACATCATGCGTGATGTCGACTACGGATGGTTACTTCGCTACATGCACTCGACCGGTGCCTCGGCCTTCTTTGTCGTCGTTTATCTGCATATGTTCCGCGGCATGTTGTACGGCTCGTACAAAAAGCCCCGAGAGTTGGTGTGGGTGTTCGGCATGCTGATCTTCGTGGCTCTAATGGCGGAAGCCTTTGTGGGTTACGTGCTGCCCTGGGGACAAATGTCCTATTGGGGTGCGCAGGTTATCATTTCGCTGTTCGGCGCGATCCCTGTTGTCGGTGAAGATATCGTGCAGTGGATACGCGGTGATTACCTGATATCAGGCATTACCTTGAACCGCTTCTTTGCGCTTCACGTCGTTGCCCTGCCGATTGTTTTGCTGGCACTGGTGGTGCTTCACCTGTTGGCACTGCACGAAGTGGGTTCCAACAACCCTGACGGCGTTGACATCAAGAAACACAAGGATGCCAGCGGCGTGCCGCTGGACGGCGTAGCCTTCCATCCGTATTACACAGTGCATGATCTGCAAGCTGTGGCAGTTTTCTTGTTTGTGTTCTGCGCGATCATATTCTTTCTGCCAGAAATGGGCGGCTACTTCATTGAGCACGCGAATTTTGAGATTGCCAATGGCTTGAAAACGCCTGAGCATATCGCACCGGTTTGGTACTTCACGCCCTTTTACTCGGTGCTGCGCGCGGTGCCTGACAAGCTATTGGGCTTTATCGCCTTTGCGGCCTCGGTTGCCATTCTGTTTATGTTACCGTGGCTGGACCGCAGTCCGGTTAAATCCATCCGTTATAAAGGCATGTTCAGCAAAATCGCCATCGCGGTATTTGCAGCCTCCTTTATTATTCTGGGTGTACTCGGTGTGAAAGCACCGACAGAAGCTCGCACCATGCTCGCTCAGGTCTGCTCGGTGATTTACTTCATGTTCTTTATCGGCATGCCGATTTGGACCAGTATCGAGAAAACCAAGCCTGTTCCGGAGCGCACTACCGAAGGTGGTATGGGTTTTTGGGGCTCAATTGGTGCCTTCCTGCTGGTTATGGCGATGGCGATCCTGCCACTCAAGGCGGTGGGTTCGGAAAGTGCTTTTGATTGCGGCACGATGGCCTGCGATGACGTCGAGTTTGACGTTACCGATACGGCGTCGCTGCAAAGTGGCGCCAAAACCTATATGAACTACTGCATGGGTTGCCATGGTCTGCAGTACGCGCGCTATCAGCGCACGGCTGACGACCTGGGTATCCCAATTGAGCTGTTTAACGAAAACCTCAAATTCAATGCCGAACACAAAATTGGTAGCCTGATGGAAGGCTCCATGGCGGAGGCGCGAGGAAAACAATTTTTTGGCGCCCCCCCCCCCGATCTGACATTGGTTGCTCGGGCTCGCGGGCCTGAGTGGCTGCACACCTACCTGCGCAATTTTTATGCCGACGACTCCCGCCCCTATGGCGTCAATAACCGAGTGTTCCCGGACGTGGGAATGCCGCATGTGTTGGAAGAATTACAGGGTTTGCAGGAATGCGCCCCCGGACCAGTTCACGATGTGAACGGCGGTATCTTGCGCGATAAGCTTACCGGCGAAAACAAGCTCTTTGATAATGGCGGAAAAGCACTGAGCCCGTGTGGAGATTACACGCTGGTTCGCGAAGGCAGTCTTGCCGCAGACGAATACGACGCGGTCGTATACGATCTGGTGAATTTCCTAGAGTACATGGCAGAGCCCATACAGGCTAAACGCAAGCAAATGGGCATATATGTGTTACTCTTTATAGCCCTGTTTTTCGTGTTTACCTATTTGCTGAACCGCGAATACTGGAAAGACGTGCACTGATAGCAGCGGCTTTTGTCGATGTTATCAGTCAAGCAACTTAGGAATATTGAGGAATAGTAAATGGGGATTGTCGCGAAGCGATCAACCATGACCTTCTTTTCGGACGCAGTTAGCCATTATAGCCACCGCGTAAGAATCGTGCTCTGTGAAAAAGGGGTGACTGTCGATGTCATCCACGTTGACCCTGCCAATTTGCCGCAGGAAATAGCCGACATTAACCCCTACAACACGCTGCCAACCTTGGTGGATAGGGACCTTGCCCTCTACGAGTCCAAGGTCATGATGGAGTATCTGGACGAGCGCTTTCCTCATCCCCCGCTGTTGCCGGTGTATCCGGTTGCCCGGGGCGAGAGCCGCCAGTACATCTATCGTATTGAGCGGGACTGGTGTGTGCTGGTGGATCAGATTCTGGCCGGTGGTCAACAGAAGGTGCTGGACAAGTCGCGCAAAGAGCTGAAAGACACGCTTTTGGCGATAGCGCCACTGTTTGCTGAAAAGCCTTACTTTATGAGTGACGAGTTTACGCTTGTAGATTGCTGCTTGGCTTCCATTCTCTGGCGGCTGCCGGAAATGGGTATTGAGATCCCGAATACCAAGCAGTCTAAGCCTTTGCTTGCCTACATGGAGCGCTTGTTCGAGCGCCCCGCGTTTAAAGAAAGCCTTTCCGAGCGCGAACGTGAAATGGCTACGGCGCTTACAGCTGTTTGAGTAGTGTCGAGCCGCCCATGCCCATGAGTTCCAGTCGCCCGCACATGTTACGGGCGATTTACGAGTGGATACTGGATAATGACTGCACGCCTTACTTGCTCGTCAACGCCCTTGCCGAGGGTGTAGTGGTGCCCAGCCACTATGTCCAGGATGGCCAAATTGTTCTGAATATATCGGCAACGGCTGTTGCCGGTTTCTCGGTGGACAATGAGTTTCTCAGTTTTAGCGGTCGCTTCGGCGGTGTTTCCCAGGAAGTGTGGGTGCCTATTCCTGCGGTACTGGCGATCTATGCGCGCGAGAATGGTCAGGGCATGCTCTTTGAGGTGTCTGATGACGATACCACACCCGACGGTAGCGGCAGTTCATCGCGCAGCGATAACGATGGTGTGGTTCCAATTCGCCCCAGCCTGAAAGTCGTTAAATAAGCTAGTTTAACTAGGGCATCTTGGCGGTGTCTTGGGCTTAGATAAACTCGAAAACTCGAACCACGCGCTGGACACCATTGGTTTGGCGTACTATGTCAGTTGCGATATCGGCTTCAGCGTTTGTGACGATACCCATCAAGTACACCACGCCATTTTCAGTGACAACCAATATTCTGCCCGAGTCGATCTCGTCGCTTAATGCGAGTTTGCTTTTTACCTTTGTGCTGATCCAGCTGTCGTTACTGCGCACCAGCATTGAGGTTTTTCCGACTACCATCAGCTCGTTGTGGACGCGGCGCACACGCTTTATTTTTGCAGCGGTCTGCGCGGCTAAGGTCCGCAGGGAGTCTGAAGGAACCTGGCCTATCAGTAACACAATGCCGTTGTAGCTCACGGCGCCAACGTTTGATGAATTCAACTCCTTGTGTGCGGCCCGTATATTCACCAGCGCCTTGGTTTCGATAATCTGGTCGTCAATCGCCGCGCCAAG
>JBLHMO010000083.1:0-14215 GCA_047622145.1 Paracoccaceae bacterium
TGACGGGTTCAATGCGGAAGCCAAATGGACGGCATCGGGGGCTCGCCGCAATAAAGTAGCGGCCGAATATTTTCGCGAGCGTAATATTGTCGAATTCCATGAAACCCATGCGCCGGGACGACTTGACCAAGCTCAAATTGTTGGACTCTGCGCATGAAATCAGCCCTGTGTACCCGAGCTTCAGGTAGTGATCCAGTGCCCGAACCATGCCGATGGCGTGCAAGCGGTGGCGGACGTTCGTATAGCCTTTGTAAATGTAGATGCACTGCTCACTGAATGACAGTATCAGATTGGAGGGATCGATGCGGGCGGGAGTCCGCGCGCACCAGCCATAGGCGGCCAGCCGACCCGCGCCATCGAGAAACCCCTAACACTCGTCCCCTTTGGATAAGGCTTCGCCCAGAAACTCTTCCGCGAGCAGGGTCTCCGAACCCTTGGCGAACGCGCGCAGCATTGTCGCGTCGAGAAACATCGGACGACAGGGTTCTGGGCACTCAAGAAAGGCCGGATCGAAACGCTCAACCGTCGCTCCCCGGAACACCTTAAACAGGATAACGCGATTCGCGGCCTTCACCGCCAGATCATGGATTGGGCATATAACGCCGAATTGGGCAACACTGTTACGGATACTGTCAAAGTAGCTCACATTGCACCCCCCGTCCTTGTATACACACCGAATTGACGGCTCAATCTCATGTCGACCGAGGTCTCGGTTCAGCATTGCGTTTTCGCCTTATGACACAATTCAGGGTGCGCGAAAGTGCCATCGCTTGCGCCCCTCAGGTGCCTATGGTCAGTAATGCTATGAAGACCTGCGAGTAAAGTAGATGCTCGGCCACGCGTATGTAGGATAATGCACAGGCAACCACTGCCGCACCGGGAAAATGCGTCATCTGCAAACTTCATTCTTGGCGCGATGGCGTTGGAGACTAACCGCTAAGGCGGTCAGACCCTGCCAGAGGTTTTATCGCAACGGCGACTGGCTCACTCGGAACCAGCCTGCCACACTGTAGCGATCATGCAGTGCAGAGCAGACTTCATGTGGAAAGCGCTCGCTGAAAAATAGCAGCAAGTTTCCATATTTTGGCAAAATCCGCGCGACAACATCGTCGTTAAGATCGTCATACATCAACAATTCACCGCCCCACTCAGCCTGCCAGCCCGGATTCAGATACAGCACTGTCGATAGAATACGGTTGGAATCACCAACAAAAGCGTCGCGGTGTTTTTTGTAGAATCCACCCGGCGCATAGCGGGCAAAATGGCACTCGTAGTCAAACAGCCCGAGGAACAAGCGCCGATTTAATTCAAGGCGCAGCGTCTCCATCCACTTCAGATAGCTAGATTCTGCAGCAGACCCATGACCCAACCAGTGGATGTGGTCGCTGCGCAGCTTTGTACTCAAACGAAAATTGTCGTCACGCCCGACGCCCGCGCGCCGGAAATCGAGATCGGACTCCGGCCCCGCGCGCCGATACAGTGCCTCCAACATGCCTTCTGACAAGCCCTCGGACAACAGGCAATAACCATCGCGCTCTAGGCTTGCTGCGAGTCTGTCGTAGTAGCCTTCGCTCACGCCTGCGGCGGTTGCGATCATTGCTGTATCCCTGAATAGTGGGCGCGCTTTTTAATGGATAAATGCGAATATGCCACGCACGATAACGATCTCCGCCTCCAAGTACTGCTCGCCAGATTAACCCATTTCAACGCAGCGCCTTGAGAAGGTTCAGCAAGTCCGGCAATAACTGGATATAGGTGCCGGTATAAGCTGCCAAGGTGTAGCCGTCGGTTCCCGGATGCTGCAGCTGCTGCTGAATCTGATCCACGATATTGCCGAGCATTCGTTCGGCGCGAAAGCGATTCACGCCAAACTCCACCACCGGCGCCATTAGCGGCGTCAACAGCAGCAACAAAACCAAACCGACGGTGCCGCCAGCTAGCGACACCCACGACGGCACGCCCACCCACTTCGCCCATAGGCTGGCGAAAAAAGGCTGCTGCGAAACATACAGCGAGCTCGCGGCGGTAGCCCCCAGCAAGCCGGCGCTGCCGAACGCGATCTTGTCGCTCACGGCGCGGCCAACCATACCTAGCGCCAAAAATACGATCACGTCGCGACTACCTTCATGATCTACTGCCAGTTGCGCTACCGCCGCTTGCAGTCGCTGCTCTAAGTCAGCGGGTGAATAACGCGCCAAAATAGCCTGCACCTCGGCTTGTTTATTCAGATCCAGCTCAGGATGCCGACTCAGATGGCGAAGCAATTTTTCTTCCAATGCAGACAGATGCAAAAGTTCGCCACCGATAAGGCCAGCCAGTGCCAACTCCTTGGCACTGTAGCGGCGACCACCGGCTATGTTACGGCCACTAAGACGCTGCAGCGCCCGCCACGTAAAACGCGGAAGGGTCGCCAAGTCGCGCGGCACGTCGCGTCGGTGCTGCCAATGACGCGACGCAATTCTGCGCAGAGAAGCGAAATGCTGCTCATAAAATTGGGGGACACGCTCGCGCACGCCCCTAAAGTGATCCTCAAGCAAGACATCCAGCACCGCCTGCCAACTCTCGCTGGCCTCGCTTAACGCTGCCGTATGTGGCTCAGTACTCATAAATTGCGGCTCTCCGCGCCGAGGCGCTACACTGGGATAAAATATTCAGGGAAAACATTCTATGTCTGCCGCCGCGAATATACACCACCGAACCTGCAATCTCTGTGAAGCAATGTGTGGCTTAGTGATCGAACACGACGGCAAACAAGTGCTGAGCATCAAGGGCGACAAAGACGACCCCTTCAGTCGCGGCCATATTTGTCCCAAAGCGGTGGCCCTGCAAGACCTGCAGGAAGACCCGGATCGCTTGCGCCAGCCCATGAAGAAAGTGGCCGGCCAATGGACCGAAATTCCCTGGCCGCAGGCACTGGATGAAGTGGCGGACAAGCTCAGTACAATACAGAGCGAACACGGCCCAGACGCGGTCGGTGTATATCTGGGCAATCCCAATGTTCATAACACCGGCTCTATGCTGTTCAGCCGCGAACTGCTGCACGCCCTCAACACCCGCAATCGCTTTTCCGCAACCTCAGTCGATCAATTGCCCCACCACCTGATTGCTTACAAATTGTTTGGCCACCAGTTAAAAATTCCGGTGCCGGATATTGATAACAGCGATTATTTTTTGGTGATTGGCGCCAACCCCATGGCCTCCAACGGCAGCATTATGACGGTGCCCGATGTGCACCATCGCCTGAAGGCCATCAAGGATGGCGGCGGCAAGCTGGTGGTAATCGACCCGCGACGCAGCGAAACGGCCGACGTCGCCAGCGAGCACGTATTTATTCGCCCGGGCAGTGACGCCCTGTTATTGGCTGCGATGATTCACTGCCTGTATGCAGACCAGCTCGTCAGTGAGCACCGTTTACAACAACATATTGAGGGACTGGATCAGCTAGAAATGCAATTTAGATCCTTCAGCCCAGAAGCGGTCGCCAATGCTACGGGCATTAGCGCCACTCATATTCGCCGCTTGGTTACTGAGTTTTGCGCGGCCGAACGGCCCGTATGCTACGGCCGCATGGGTGTATCCGTACAGCCCTTTGGCACCCTCAGCCAGTACCTCATCATGTTGCTCAACATCCTGCGCGGCCGGCTCGATGAGCCCGGCGGCCTGATGTTTACCAGCCCCGCCATCGACACCTTGGCGGTTACCGGGCCAGGACGCTTTGACAAAAGCCGCAGCCGCGTTCGCGACCTGCCGGCCTTTTCCGGCGAATTCCCGGTAGCGGCTTTGGCCGAAGAAATTCTGACGCCGGGCGAGGGCCAAATCCGCGCCATGGTCACGGTTGCCGGCAACCCGATCTTGTCGACACCCAATGGCAGGCAGCTTGATAAGGCCTTTGAAAGCTTGGACTTCATGGTCAGTATCGACTTCTACCTGAATGAAAGCAGCCGCCACGCCGACATTATTCTGCCTCCCGTCAGCCCACTAGAGCGCGAACACTACGATGTGATCTTCCACCTGCTGGCCGTGCGCAACAGCAGCCGCTATGCAGACGCGCTATTTCCCAAACCGGCCGGCGCCTACCACGACTGGGAAATTTTTCAGGCTTTGGCCGATCGCCTTGCTCCGCCCACAGGCGCACTGGGCAAGCTCAATCACCGTGCTAAACGCCTGCTCACCCCGACCCGGACCTTGGATCAATTGCTAAAACGCGGGCCCTACAAGCTGTCGATCAAAAAATTATTGAAGACACCGCACGGCGTTGATCTGGGCCCACTGCAATCACAATTACCGCGCACGCTGATCCATGCCGACAAACGCATTCAACTGGATCCCGCGTTCTTTCTCTCCGACCTGCCACGCCTGCAGCAAGCGCTGGACGCCCACGATCACGACGCCGACAGTATGCTGCTCATAGGCCGCCGTCATGTCCGCAGCAACAACTCTTGGCTGCACAACAGTCACCGCCTGGTTAAAGGCAAATCGCGCTGCACCGCGCAGATCAATCCGCGCGATGCAGCCCGCCTTGGTGTGCAGGACGGCCAGAATGTTCGCATTACCTCGCGGGTTGGTTCGCTGGTCATTCCTGCAGAACTCACCGACGCCCTGATGCCGGGGGTGGTGAGCATTCCCCACGGCTGGGGTCACCAGCGCGAAGGCGTGAAGCTGGAAATTGCCGGTCAACACGCCGGCGTCAGTGTGAACGACTTGACCGACGAGCTGGCATTGGACGCGCTTTCCGGCAATGCGGCCCTCAATGCACTGCCGGTGCAGCTACGGCTGGCGAGCTGAAATTCGCGTCAGACGTCTGACGCGAAAAACCCCTTGTATCCCCTTGAAACTGTGCGCAAAATAATCAGCATTCGAGGGGTCTATATGTCTGACGAAAACGCCTATATAAAGTGGTTCAGAAATTCCGCGCCGTATATCAATGCGCATCGCGGCAAAACTTTCGTGCTGATGATCAGTGGCGAGGCTGTCGCACACCCGAATTTTCCCACCATCATTCACGATATAGCCCTGCTCAACAGCCTCGGCGTCAATCTGGTTCTCATCCACGGCGCGCGCCCGCAAATTGAAGCACGGGTACAGCAGCGCAATCTGGAAAGTCGTTTTCACGGCGAGCTGCGGATTACCGACCCCGGCACCCTAGACTGCGTTTGCGACGCCGCTGGCTCGTTGCGCGCCCATATTGAAGCCCTACTATCGATGGGCGTAGCCAACTCGCCCATGCACGGCGCCGCAATCCGCGTTGCCTCAGGCAACTATGTTACCGCCAGACCAATAGGCGTAGTCGACGGTGTCGACCTGGAGCACACAGGTCAGGTGCGACGCATTGACGCCGAAGCCATTCACCGCCAATTGGCGCAGGATAATATGGTGCTGATTTCACCGCTGGGCTATTCGCCCACCGGAGAGATATTCAATTTAGCGCTGGAAGATATCGTGGTGGAAACGGCCACTGCCATCAACGCCGACAAGCTCATCATTTTTGACGAGTTACCGGGCATCATCTGTGATGACAAGCTTTTGCGCGAGTGCGAATTACGCGACGCCCGTGCCCTACTCCCCTCGGCGAGCAATGCCGCCAATCTGCAGACGATCATCCGCGCCGGCGAGCGCGGCATTAGCCGCTGCCATCTGATCGGCTACGCCGAAAACGGCGCGCTATTGGAAGAATTGTACACCCGCGACGGCGCCGGCACGCTGCTGTCCAGCGACCACTATGAAGAACTGGTGTCGGCCAATATCGACGACGTCGGCGGCATCCTGAAAATTATCGCGCCCTTGGAAGAAGAAGGCGTGCTGGTAAAACGCTCACGCGAACTGTTGGAAAATGAAATCCACTGCTTCAAAGTGATACGCCGCGACGGTGTTGTTATCGCCTGCGCAGCACTTTACCCCTACCCGGAAAACAACTGCGGTGAGATTGCCTGCGTCGCCACCCACCCCGATTACCGCCGCAGCGATCGCGGCGAACGCCTGCTGCTGGCACTGGAAAAACACGCCCGTTCGCTTGGGCTTGCCTCTGTCTTTGTACTAACTACCCGCACCGCGCACTGGTTTCAAGAACAGGGTTTTACGCCCACCAGCTTAGAGCATCTGCCGCCGGGCAAGCAGCAGCTGTACAATTTTCAGCGCAACTCCAAAGTCTTTAACAAGGCACTCTAAAGCCCATGCGCGTACCGAGAATTTACTATGCTGATGCATATGTGGCCAACACCTCGATAAAGCTAGACGAGACCGCTTCGCGCCACCTCTGTCAGGTTTTACGCCTAAGTGCCGGGCACCCGCTCACGGTATTCAATGGCCAAGGGCAGGCCTTTGCCGCTGAGATCGAACTTGCAGATCGCAAGCGCGCTCTTGTTAGGGTTGGTGCTGAAAAAGCCAGCGATCCGCATCCGCCTCTCGCCATCCATCTCGGCATCGCCTTATCCAAGGGCGACCGCTTTGATTGGGTGGTACAAAAAGCCACTGAACTGGGAGTGAGTCACATCACCCCCTTACAGACCCAGCGTGTGGACGTGCGCCTTAATCGTGAGCGTGCGGAAAAGAAACTGCGTCACTGGCAGCAAATTATCATCAGCGCGTGTGAGCAGTGCGGTAGAAATACCCTGTCGGCGCTGAGCGAGATTACGGCGCTTGACCAGTGGTTGGCCATAAGCGCCGACGAGAAATGGGTGTTGTGTCCCGACAACGCTCAGGCACTGGCCACCGAGCACAGGCCGACGTCGGTCGCGCTGTTAATTGGTCCTGAAGGGGGCTTAGACGAAATGGAAATCGCGCACGCGCAAAAATCCGGTTTCAAGGCGCTACAGCTAGGACCGCGAGTCTTGCGAACAGAAACCGCACCACTGGCCGCCATCGCTATTTTGCAGCATCACTGGGGCGATATGTGACGATTTACCGCAGTAGTACCCGGCAAATCTGAGCTTCTATCACTTCCAGGTCAGGAATCACGCTAGGTTCACCCGAAAGCAAAACCCGCGACAACTCAACATGTCCGGTTTCGGCATTGTCGTCGGCCACCAAATCTTCTTCCACGATCCGGCTCTGCCGCGGAATACCACTACACATAACCGCGTAAAACGGCAGCTCTTCGCGGCCGGCAATGCCATTCATAATGGCCAAATGGGTAGTGCTCTGGGGCGCTTGCTCGAGGTCGCCATTGAGCCGCTCGAATGAAATCAGCGGCACGCTTTGGCCGCGCCAACTGATGATACCCACAAACCAGTCAGGTGCAACGGCGATGGGCTCCGCTGCAACCGTATTGACAAACTCGGCAATATTGACGTTTGGCAAAATCAGGTTCTTGTTGTGCGAGGGCAACAGCAATACCGGTACCGAATCGGTAAACTGTAGCCGTTTGACGTCCTGTTCCATTCACTGCCTCGTTCGTTGACTGGCTTGTTGTATTTACCTGTGGGCTTTAAAGGCTATTGGAAGCTCCACTCTGCCCCTGCGGCGACTCTCATGCGCTATTATCGCCGCGAGCTTTGCCACGGTGCCACTAACGCTCACCAAACCGGTGGCTTTCGCAGCTTCGGGCATGGTTGCACTCCTGTGGCTCCTGCACCCAGACCTGACCGCCGTAGCGGCAAATATCCCGCGCTGCCTGCTCCCCATCATTGCAGTTGCCGCTGAAAACGATCATACCCAGCTTGTGTCGATACTGGAGCGCAAGGTCCAGCGCCACATCATCGATGCAGGGCCGGTATTGACCCTGCCAGCCTCGACTTGAGGCGATGACGCGGCCAAAGGGAGAAATCTCGGCCGCACCTCTGGCGCCACTATAAGCACCTGCCCGGGTTCCAATCTGGCCTCGCCCTGAAATATGGCAGCCCGGTAATTCGTATTCCGGTTCACTTGGGTCACTAACGCTTTATCGAAGGCCTCTTCGATGTGCTGCACATAAATAAAGGTCGCCCGCACATCCGCAGGTAGCGCCGACCAAAACGCGGTCACCCCGTCCGGCCCACCCAGAGAGGCACCGAGCAGCCACAGGTATTCAGGTTCTCCAGCGACTGCCTGTTTACACGCGCGCAGCGCACTCTCCAATTTACCCATTAATTGCACTTGCCAGCGCAAAAGAGCGACATCGTCGAGCGGCCACTCGTCGAGTACGATGTTCGGGGCGTTAGACACCGAGCCGATGTAATCCAGCGCCTGCTCCATTCTGTGCGCTGGCAGCAACAGCAGCCAGATTTCAGGCGGCTCTTCCAGATCTCCGTGCACACGCTGAAGGCCTTCGGCGTCGCAGCTCAATGACACATAGTGTGGCGCCTTGACCAGCTGATTTTCCAGCCAAGCTCGTTTGCGCGGATCATCCACAACCAACCCTAGCTGAGCCATCAAGCCCTCAATACGCTATCGAACAAACACCCCTTAGTGACGTGCAGTCCCGCCTGGCACATCAATCAACAACCTCACCCATCAACTCGGAAATTGCCTGTAGCAGCGTAATCTCTTGGTAAGGTTTACCTAGATATTTATTCGCCCCAAGACTGAAAGCCCGCTCTCTGTGTTTATCGCCGGTACGCGAGGTAATCATGATGATCGGGATATCCTGCAAGCGGCTGGTATGCCGCACGCGACTCACCACTTCAAAGCCATCCATGCGCGGCATTTCAATATCGAGTAAAAGAACATCCGGCAATTGTTCGCAAGTTTGTAGTTGCATTACCGCATCGACACCGTCTTTCGCCAACAGCACATCCATACCTTGGCACTCCAGCAACCGCGACGTTACTTTGCGCACAGTCACCGAGTCATCCACCACCATGACTAGGCGGTTGCACTGTTCAATGGGCTGCGTTTTCTGCTGCTCAAGCCGAGCATCGCGGCCACGCTGCACATCGGCACGTATCAATGCGGGAATGTCGACAATCACGACCACACTACCGTCACCAAGCACTGTCGCACCGGAGAGTCCGCGCACCTGACTAAATTGCGGGCCAAGCGCCTTCACCACGATTTCCCGCGAACCTAGAATACTATCCACCTGCACGGCCGTTGGCCGGTCGGTAACGCGCGCCAACAGCACTGGTCGCGCCTCGGTCTGTCCTTCCAGATGGGGCTTATTCAAAGTGCGCAGCAAGCCGCCGAGATAGCGCAGCGAGTACGACTTATTGGCGTACTCAAAAGGTGGCGCATCGAGCTGGTAATAGACCTCGAGTTCGTAGGGGCTAACTCGCACGACGCCTTCCACGGTGTTGATGGGAATGGCATAAATGTCACCTCCGACGCTAACCATCAAGGCGCGGTTAACCGATACAGTGAAGGGCAGCCTGATAACAAAACGAGTGCCCTTACCGCGGGTCGATTCGACCTCAACACCGCCGCCAAGCTGCTTAATTTCACTGTACACCACGTCCATGCCGACGCCGCGCCCGGAAATTTGCGTCACTTGACTTGCGGTTGAGAAGCCGGCATCGAACAGGAATTCGCTCAGCTGTCCTTCTGTGACATTTTGATTTTCGGTAATCAAGCCCATATTGATGGCTTTTTCGCGCACGGCTTCGAAATTAATACCGGCGCCATCATCGCTCAAAATAATCAATACATCGCCGCCTTCGCGGCCAAAACGCATATTGATACTTCCAACCGGGTTTTTACCCGCAGCGCGGCGCTCGTCAACGGTTTCGATACCGTGGTCGACCGCGTTGCGCAACATATGTTCAAGCGGTGAAATGATCCGTTCCAGAACCTGCCTATCGAGTTCACCTTCGGCGCTGTAAACCTTGAACTCGACTCGCTTACCAAGCTCCAAACTCACTTGCCTGACAATACGGCGCAGGCGCGGAACCATTCGAGTGAAGTGAACCATCCGTGAGCGCATGAGCCCTTCCTGAAGCTCCGTGTTGATGCGGCCCTGTTGTAGCAACAGAGTTTCCATGTCGCGAGTGCGCTCACCCAGAGTGCTGCGAATATCGACTAAATCCGACGACGATTCCATCAACGAGCGCGACAGTTGCTGCAGCTGAGAATAGCGGTCAAATTCCAGCGGATCAAAGCCTTCCTGTTCGGTGCCAACCTGTTCCTGCCGGAAGAGAATCTGGGCCTCGGTCTCAATGTCCAGCCGCCGCACTTGTTCCTGTAGGCGATCTACCGTCATGCCCATTTCGTCCAAGGACATGGTTAATTCTGTAACCTGCTCTTCCGCACGCCCGCGCGAGATCGACGTCTCGCCTGCTAGGTTTACCAGATTTTCCATTAGCGCCGCGGAGACTTTGACCATCTCCTGCGGCATCTCGGATTCCATATTTACCGGCGCTTTAGGCGGATCAACAACCAGCCCCGCACCGATTTCAGGGTCTGTCGTGATCGGTTCAAGCACCGCATTATCAACCGCGATTGACGGCATTAGCGGCTCGCTGGTCCAGCGCAGATTGCCGCCGCGAACGGCCTCCAAGCCTTCGGTCAAGCGATCCCAATACGCTAGTGTTTGCGACAGAAAATCGTCGTCCCTGCGTTCGCTTTGTTCAATATAGCTCTCAAATTCGCGGCTGGCGTCACCCAGCCCGCGCAGGCCCGCCAAACGCGCCCCGCCCTTGAAAGTATGCAGATGACGCTGAAGCAGTTCTAGGTGTTCGGCGTTGCTGCGATCGCCTGCCCAGTATTGAATGGCGTCGTCGATGGCTTCAATCAAATCATCAGCTTCTTCAAGGAAGATATCGACAACTTCCGGCTCCGCCACAAAGGCCGATGCTTGCTCTGGTGGGCTCGGCAGTCCCAGCTCCACTTCTTCTAATGCGTCGACTTCCGGATCAAAAGCATCATTAAGTATCGGCGGTTCTGCGAGCAGCGACTCTACATTGAAACGCTCACCACGCTGCACCGCCGCAATTCCACCCACCAAGGCATCCTGAAACGCGTGCAGACGCGGTAAAAACTGATCGCTATTGGATTCACCGCTGCCGATACACGATTCCATAAAGCTTTCGAAATCGTGGGCATAAGAACCCAGCGCGGTCAGCCCAGCCATGCGCGCACCACCCTTGATCGTATGCAAGTGGCGCAGCAAATTGTTTAGGTCTCTTTGGCTGCCCTCACTTCCGGACCAAGCATTAACCGATTCATCAATTCCCTCCAGTAGATCTTCGGCCTCCTCAATGAATATGACAACTACCTCTGGATCTATATCTTCCAGCTCCGGCTCTGGCTTTATGTCCTGTTCAGCTGGACTGCCTATCTTCGAGCTGCCTATCTCCCCAGCCGTTGCAACTTCCAGTTCCAGTTCCAGTTCTATTTCTGTTTCTGTTTCCAACGCTGGGGCTGGCTCTGGTCGCACCATTTCGGTTACGAGCGGTATATCATCGAGAAGCGTGGCAGGTTCCACGTCTTCCGCTTCCAGCTCCTTTACATTTGACGGCGGCGCCAGCTCGTCATCTGCGGCGAGCTCAGTCTGCCAGGCCTCTGCTTGCCTCGACTCCTGCTCAATAGATCCAAGCGCCGTGCCATAGTCAAATTGCTGAATTGTATTGAGTAGTGCTTCCGCTGGCCGTGGCTTTTGCTCGGCGGCGAGCTCATTGAGCATGCCCTCCAGTGCACCGACCGCGCGACGACTTAAGTCAACCGCCGCTTCTGGCACGGGTTCGACGGCAGCCGCCATCAAAACTTTCAGGCTGAGGGCCAGTTCGCTGATAGCCTCAAGACTTTTCATTTCGCTCGCGCGTTGTGCGATTAGGCCGCTAGTGTCCGCCAAGCGCCTCAAGCTGGCCGCATCTGCGTAGTGCGTCAATGTCTGCGTCATCGCGGTCAAGCGATCTGCAGTCGCAACCATAAAGCTGTCGAGCTCGCCAGGCGCCAACCCCACCGCACCGTGACGATCATCTTCACGCACATTCAGTAACAGTCGGCGATGCAGTGCATCGGCCCGGCTCCGGAGGACCTCGCTGTTAGTGATCTCGCCACTACTGCCACCACTGTCTATTCGGTCTATCGCGGCACTGACGCTACTGATCACATCGTGCAGTAATATAAGGCTCTCTACGTCGGCAGAAATACGCAGCGACCGAAGCTCTTTAACGAATTTTTCAACGGGAGAAATGACTTCGGCAACGGCCAATATTTCCGCCATATTGGCGGCGCCCTTGAGGGTGTGCAGCGAACGCTGCACCGCATCGGAAATATCGATGGGAGCCTCAGCCCGGGCCAGGAAGTTTTCGACCACCTGCAAATGAATACGTGCTTCGGCAACAAATATATCGGAGAGCGCATCTTCCGCGCCTTCGTCTTCGCTATTTGCAAGCACTGAGGATTCGGTGCTTTCACTGGAAGCGCTGGCATCCGCCGGCAATTCTACTCTCCCCACAAGCAGCGCTGACAAGTCAGGTGGCTGACTCTCAGCCAGTGCCTCGGCCTTAGCTTGCACGTCAGCGATCAGGCCTGCGTCAACACGCCGCCCCTGACTGAAGGCCTTGATCATACCGGGCAACAAGGCTATACACTGGTCGATCAGCTCAAGTCGCTGCTGATCCATGTCTAGCTGTTGGTCGACGACACGGTTCAGCATACTTTCGAGCGACCAACCCAACTCGCCGATTTGCAGTGCACCCACCATGCGTCCACTACCCTTAAGGGTATGGAAACCGCGACGCATTCCAGCTAAGGCTTTTGCATCCGACAAATCACTATTTAGTGCCGGTCGATACTCATTGAGCGTATCAAGCAACTCGCCGGCCTCTTCGACGAAGATCTCCACCAATTCTGGATCAACTTCGTCAACGTCGGCTTCAATTGATACCGGCGCCTCGACCGGATTCTGGGCATCCACTTCCGGACGGGCAACACCGTCAACCGGGTAGCCCAGTTGTGCAACACAACGCTCTGCAACCAGCAGGACATCGTGATCAAGATTCTCGAAATCGCTGGCACCGCGCTCCAGGTAGTAATCAACCGACGTCAAAGAATCGGCTAGCGCGTCCAGCGTCTGCCAATCAGGCGTATGCGGATCATCCAATAGCTGTTCGCTGACGAAGCGCTCACAGGACTTCAAAATTCGTGCCGCCCGGTTCAGCTCGGCAATCACGAGACTGCCCTGGATGCTGAGCAGCAGCTCCGGTAATTCTTTGAGGTAGTCGACATGCCATTGATTGGCGACGAAATTGACAACCGCTTCTTCAGCCAGCTCCAGTCCGTTACGTGATTCGAGAATCACCGACAAATAGGCGCGATCAAGTTGCTGTTGCGCCTCTTCGCTGTCGTTAAACATGGGCTTGGCGACATTGGCTGGCAACGCCTCACGCAGGGTGTCAGCGAGTTGTCGCAATTCTGCTTCCGGACTGGCAGCACCACCGCTAGCTTTATCTAGCCGCTCAAGGATGCCGCCTAAGGCCTGGTACTCGCCGGCGAGGCCGAGTATGGCCACGGCATGGTGCGCATCTAGCAGACGCTGCCTGAGGGCCTCACCAAAATCGCCCCGCGCCGTGGCATTGGCCAAAAATATCAGTTCCAGCGCCAGCGCTTCACGCACTTTCGACATCGCCACATTCGACTGGCTTTCGTCACTGTAGGACGGTAATGCCTCTGCGGTTTTATACCGCGCTTTCACGTCCCGTATATAATTAGAGTTGGCGTTACTGGTGGCGACGTAAAACAACATGTCGCACAACAATGCTTCTGGCAGAGGTCGCTGGAGAACCGCCGGACCCGCATCAACAAATAGCCGGATCTCTTGGTCGACTCTGCGCAGCATACTGCGCACGGCAAATCCGCTGTGAATGGAATTGTTCAGCAAACCTTCAAGCAGGGCAATACAGACAACCCACAGATCCTGCACTTGATAACCGCGACAAATTTTTGCGGCGCGCGCGCAAACCTTTGCCATATAGTTTAGATTCTTGCGGCTGTCATGGCCCCGAAAGTAACCCAGCAGAGCAACCTGATACATTTGCCTGAGCTTTTTAGCAACCTCCAGAAATTCTTGATCGGACAGGCTTACGGGGGATTCGCTGGTGTGCGTTCCCGCCGCCACATCGGGGGTAAACAAATCGGCGGCCGCAAGCATATTTCGGCCGCGAACAGCGCGCAATTCGTTGAACGCCAATACCAATTCAGAGGGAAACTCACTGCGCGATTCACGTAATTTTTCGAGGTAGCGCTGCATCTCGCTAAGAGAGCGCTTCAACGCCAGCAAGGCCTCGGGCAAATGGCTGTCGGCAATCTCGCTGTCGAGCACGGCATTGACCAGCGCTTCCATTTCTTCGGCCAACAACGCGGC
>JBLHMO010000084.1:0-13847 GCA_047622145.1 Paracoccaceae bacterium
CGCTGTCTGCCTTGATTGGCGATTGCACGCCATCCATTTCAACATCTTCCGGCAGCAGCATGGGCAGGCGATCAATGGGAACCGGGATCTCGCCGCCTTCGGGAATATTAAACATGGGGATGGGCGCGCCCCAGTAACGCTGGCGGGACACTCCCCAATCGCGCAAGCGGTAGTTGGTGGTTATTTTTCCGGCATCTTTGGCGGTGAGTGCTTTTGCAATAGCGTCGAAGGCAGCCTCAAATTCAAGGCCGTCGAAGGTCGAGGAATTTACGAGTAGACCTTTTTTGGTGAAGGCTTCTTTAGCGAGATCGATGTCGCCGCCGTCGCCCGGCGCTATAACTTGCGTAATGGGCAGTGCATATTTATGGGCAAACTCCCAGTCGCGTTGATCGTGGGCTGGCACAGCCATGACCG
The DNA here is from genome assembly GCA_047622145.1 of Paracoccaceae bacterium. Classification (GTDB taxonomy): domain Bacteria; phylum Pseudomonadota; class Gammaproteobacteria; order Pseudomonadales; family Spongiibacteraceae; genus Litorivivens. The sequence goes on from JBLHMO010000084.1 coordinate 415, forward strand.
CGCCCGAGCCGTAATCCATTAGCACATAGTTGGCGACCCAAACCGGAATCAGCTCGCCGGTCAGCGGGTGAATGGCGGATATGCCGGTGGTGAGGCCGCGCTTTTCCATTTTTGCCATGTCGGCTTCGGCCACAGAACTGGTTTTGCATTCCTGTATAAAGGCGGCGAGGTCAGGCTTGTTTGCAGCCAGTGCGAGACTGATGGGGTGTTCGGCGGCAAGGCTTAGGTAAGTAACGCCCATGAGGGTATCGGGGCGAGTGGTATACACATCAAAGCCATCGATGCCAGAGACGCTGGTCTCCAGAGCAAAGTGCATTTCCACACCCTGAGATCGGCCAATCCAGTTGCGTTGCATGGTTTTGACCTGCTCGGGCCAGCCGTCGAGCTGGTCCAGATCATCGACCAGCTGGTCTGCATACTCGGTGATGCGAATAAACCACTGGGGAATTTCTTTGCGTTCAACGGCTGTGTCGCAGCGCCAGCAGCAGCCGTCGATGACCTGTTCATTGGCCAATACGGTTTCGTCGGTAGGGCACCAGTTGACCGCTGCGGTTTTTTTGTATACCAAGCCTTTTTCGTAGAGACGGGTGAAGAACCACTGTTCCCAGCGGTAGTAGTCTGGGCCGCAGGTTGCTAATTCGCGCTGCCAGTCGTAGGCGAAGCCCAGCGCCTGCAGCTGCTCGCGCATATAGCGAATATTTTCGTAGGTCCATTTCGCAGGCGCTGTTTTGTTTTTAACCGCGGCATTTTCAGCGGGCAGGCCGAAGGCATCCCAGCCCATGGGCTGCAAAACATTTTTACCGAGCATGCGTTGGTAGCGTGAAATGACGTCGCCGATGGTGTAGTTGCGCACATGCCCCATGTGGAGTTTGCCACTGGGGTAGGGAAACATACTCAGGCAGTAGTATTTTTCTCGCGTTGGGTCAACTGAGACAGCGAAGCTATTGTTGTTCTGCCAGTAACGTTGAACGTCTTTTTCAATCTGGTCGGGGTTGTAATGCGTGTCCATCAATTCCGCTGGTCTCTGGGGCGCCTGAGTGGCACCGATTCATAGGGGCTAATTTGTCGAGCTGCGCATTTTATCAGCTCTGCAGAGTGAGTGCTAAAGTGGGCGCTTTTTTCTGCTTGTGGGCAGTAGGCTAATCAGGCAAAGCAAGACGCAGAGTGCCAACACTGGCCAAGAGCCGTAGCGGGTGAATGGCGTTTTACCGCGAAAACCTTGGACTTCGGCGCTGAGTACACCGGCTTCAAAGGCCTGCAGTCGCTTCGAGACCTTACCTTTTTCGTCGATGACGGCGGTGATGCCAGTGCCGGTGGCGCGAATCACCTGTCGTCCAGTTTCCAGCGCGCGCATACGCGCCATTTGGAAATGTTGTTTCGGGCCAATCGAGCGACCAAACCAAGCGTCGTTGGAAACGGTCAGTACCAACTCGGCGGCGTTAAGCTGCGACGCGAAAAAATCTGGATAAACGACTTCATAGCAGATGTAAGCCGCAACGTCCTGCTCCTTGATGTTCAGCGGCGCCTGGTGCTCAGGCCCTTTTGAAAAGCTCGACATAGGCAAATTAAGGAATTGGATCACGCCGCGCAAGCCTTGCTCCAGCGGCACGTACTCACCAAAGGGCACCAACCGCTGTTTTGCATAGACGCCGCTGCCGCCGGTGAGCACGGCGAGGGCGTTGTATACGCCATCGGGCGTGCGATAGGGGACGCCGGTTACCAATGCCGTATTTTGTTCTTCTGCGGCTTTGGCCATGGTATCGAGAAAGGGTTTGGCAATGTGGTAGTACTGGGGAATGGCCGCTTCGGGCCAGATGACCAGATCGTGCTGGCCGAGAGCGGGCATGGTAAGCCGCTCGTAAAGCTGGAGCGTGGGTTCGTAATTTTCAGGTAACCATTTTTTATCTTGCGTGATATTGGCCTGTACCGCGGCAATGCTCAGGCTATTGCCACTGGCTTGGGTCCACTGCTGTTGCTGAAGTGAAAAGCCAAGAGTCCACAGCGCAACTGCGCCGAGCAGGAGTGTCCAGCGCTTGTTAAATACACTCTGGGCAAGACAGGCGGCGCTGAAATACACCATCAGGCTCAATAAAAAGATTCCGCCGATTGGCGCCCAGCCCGCTAAGGGAGTTTCGATGTAGGCGTAGCCGAGAAACAGCCAGGGAAAGCCCGTTAGCAGCCACACGCGTATCCATTCCGATAATAGCCAGATCGCTGCAAAGCCGAGTGTACGGCCGGCACGACCATCTCGAATCCAGCGACAGTAGGCCCAGGCGGCGATGGCGGGAAACATACCCAGAAACAGGCAGAATGCGGTTGTGAACAAAATCGCCAGCGGTACGGACGTAAAACCGTAATCGTGAATAGAAATATAGACCCAGGAAACACCGCTGCCAAACAAGCCTGCACCGTAGGCCCAGCCCAAGGCCAGTCCGCGCCGCGGTGAAGATTTTTCTAGCGCGATATTCAGCAGCGCGGCGGCCACCAAGCTCAGTGGCCACCAGCCAAACGGTGCGAACGAGAGGGTAACCGCTACTCCGCTCAACAACATGGCCAGCAATATCAGTGTGGTCTTTAGGGAACTGGTGTGCGGCATGTCGTTACCAAGCAATTATTTGGGCGTATTTTTTTGGCGCATAGTGTGGCGCATAGTGTGGCGCATAGTGTGGCGCATAGTGTAGCGGCGACTTCAGCCGCCTCCAAGCGCACGCGTCGTTATTTGCTGCCGTTTTGTGAATTGCGTTTGGCCAACAGGTCTGAACGGGGTTTGGGCTCGGGGTAGAGGATCTTCAGTGGTTCGGGAATGCCACGCTCGTTTATCAACTGGGCGTGGCAGCGTTGTAACTCTCGGGCCTCACGCACGCCACAAGAGTGGGCCAGCACGCCAACTTCCTGCATAATATTGGTAGCGTAGTTGGCAACGCGCAAGGCCTTGTCAGCCGGTACTAGCCCGCGCTGGAGTTCAGGGTCGTGGGTGGTTACTCCGGTAGGGCAGTTGTTTTTATTACACTGCAAGGCCTGAATGCAACCCAGTGCGAACATGAAGCCGCGGGCGGACACCACAAAATCCGCGCCTATGCACAAAGCCCAAGCAACGTCCGCAGGGCTAATCAATTTTCCCGAGGCGATAATGCGAATGCGAGGACGCAGTTGCCATTCGCTGAGTTTGTCGACCACCAGCGGTAGGCTGCGTTTGATGGGCAGGCCGACATAGTCCATCAGGCTTTGCGGCGCGGCACCGGTGCCGCCGTCAGCACTGTCGATGGTGATGAAGTCGGGAGCACAATCGAGGCCGCGCTCGTGAATACGGCTGAATAAGTCGTCCAACCAGTCGAGGCTGGCCATCACTGCTTTGAAGCCGGTAGGCTTGCCAGTAACACGACGCACCCGGCAAATCAGATCCAGTAATTGGTCAGCGTTGCGCGCCTCAATATGGCCGTTGGGACTGATTGAGTCCGCACCTAGGGGAATGCCGCGAATTGCCGCAATTTCAGCGGTGACTTTTGTGCCCGGAAGGATTCCGCCCTTGCCCGGTTTTGCGCCCTGACTGAGCTTGATTTCAAACATACGCACAGTGTTTTTTGCGGCGATCTGACGCAATTTATCGTCGCTTAAAATACTGATGTCGTCGCGGACGCCATACTTTGCGGTACCAATTTGGAACACGATGTCGCAGCCGCCACTGAGGTGATGGGGTGACAAGCCGCCCTCTCCGGTATTGAGCCAGATGCCGGCTTGCGCCGCTCCTGCGGAAAGTGCTTTGACGGCGGGTGCGGAAATGGCGCCAAAGCTCATTCCGGATACGTGAAAGACTTTGTCGGTGGTATACGGATTTTCGCAGTAGCCCTCACCGATGGTGAGGGCTGAAGCAGGAACGAAATCTTCTTTTAGCGTTGGAAAGGCGGAGTTCAGGAAAATAACGTCGTTGGCTTGATTCAGTGGGTGGGTAGAACCGAAGGCGACAGTGGTATCGATGTTTTTTGCTGCGCGATAAACCCAGGAGCGCTGCGCGCGGTTGAAGGGAAGTTCTTCGCGGTCCATCGCGAAAAAATACTGCCTGAGGAATTCGCCGATATGTTCAAAAATATAGCGAAAGCGCCCAATAACCGGGTAGTTGCGGCGCACAGCGTGCTGGGCTTGACGAACGTCTACTATATAGAGGTAGGCGATAAACAAAACGCCGACTACCAGCAATGCCAAAAAGGAGAGTACGACGTACTCCAAAGCCCGTAGAGTGAAATCCTGGAGGCGATCGCCAGTAGGGTTGTCCATGACAGCTCCGGTAAGCGCAGGGCTAGTGGACTAACTCCTGTTCTTGATCGGAGTCTTCCAATAGGCGCATGCGCAGCAAGTGAATTTGACGATTGTCCGCGTTAATCACCTTAAATTCGCAACGCGCCACGATGGCGACCTCATTGCGGCTAGGGAGGTGACCGAGTTGCTGCAAAATGATACCGCCAATGGTGTCGAATTCATCGTCGCTGAACTCGGTTTTGAAGGCTTCATTGAACTCGTCGATTGGCGTCAGCGCCTTGACGATAAAGTCGTTGTCAGCGATTTTACGAATGAAGGCATCGTGCTCCTCATCGTACTCGTCCTCGATTTCGCCGACAATCTGTTCCAGCACATCCTCAATGGTGACCAGACCCGCGACGCCGCCATATTCGTCGATAACGACTGCCATGTGGTTGCGCTTTTCGCGAAAGTCACGCAGCAGCACATTCACGCGCTTGCTTTCCGGTACCAGCGTTACCGGACGCAATATGCTGATAAGGTCGACTTGATTGGGATTTTCCTTGAGCAGTTGCGGCAGTAAATCTTTGGCCAGGAGTATGCCTAATACCTCGTCGGCATTTTCGCCGATGACAGGGTAGCGAGAGTGCGCCGTTTTAATAATGGTGGACAGCACTTCCTCAAAGGGCTGGTCGCCTTTGATGACGACCATTTGTGGGCGCGGCACCATAATTTCTCGTGCCTGCATATCCCCTACGTTCATTGCTCCTTCAACAATGCCGAGTACGTCGCTGTCTATCACTTCGTTTTGCCGTGCTATGCGCAAAACATCAATCAGATCGTCGCGGTTTCTCGGTTCGCCGGCGAAGGCCTGAGTAATTTTTTCGATCCAGGATTTGTCGCCTGAATCACTGCCAGATCGGTCGTCGCTCATGAATTTGGGTTCTGTCCTCCAGTGGGGGTTTGCCGTTTTGTGTGGGTTTTCATGACGCGGGCAAATAGGGGTTGGGATACTGCAGTGTGTTTAGGATGTTGATTTCTAGCGCTTCCATTTTTTCGGCATCGGCATCGTCGATGTGGTCGTAGCCTATCAGGTGCAAGGTGCCATGAACGACCATATGGGCCCAGTGTGCGTCGCTGGGTTTACCTTGCTCGCCAGCTTCCTTTTCGACTACCGGTGAGCAGATAACCAAATCGCCCAGCAGAGGAATCGCCAGTTCCGGCGGCAGATCTGCCGGGAAAGACAGCACATTGGTGGCGCCGGATTTTAGGCGGTACTGCAAATTCAGTTCGGCGCTTTCGGCTTCATCGACTAGTCGAATTGACAATTCGGCGTCGTCGCGGTGGCTGCTCAGGGTGGCTTCAACCCAGCGCTCGAAGTCGCTGTGAGAAGGTAGCAGCGCCGCCGAACTGGCGTTTTGCAGGTCGACCGTGAGGTTCATGGTTTGGTTTTGTCGAGCGGGGCGGGGTCGCAGCTAAAGGCTTCGTAAGCTTCAACAATGCGCTGAACCAGGGGGTGGCGCACCACGTCTTTGGCCTGAAAGAAAGTCATGCTAATGCCGTCTATATTCTTCAGCACATTCAGTACGTGGGTTAGGCCTGAGGGGGTGCCTTTAGGCAAATCGATTTGGGTGGCATCGCCGGTCACAATGGCGGTTGAGCCGAAGCCAATACGCGTCAGGAACATTTTCATTTGTTCGCGGGTAGTGTTCTGAGCTTCGTCGAGCAATATATAGGAGTTGTTGAGTGTGCGCCCGCGCATAAAAGCGAGCGGTGCAATTTCGATGACATTACGCTCCATCATTTTGCCCACCATTTCAATGCCGAGCATCTCGTAGAGCGCGTCGTAAAGCGGGCGTAGATAGGGGTCTATTTTTTGGGCTAGATCGCCGGGCAAAAACCCCAGCTTTTCACCGGCTTCAACCGCTGGGCGTACCAGTAAAATGCGTTCTACTTCCTGAGCCAGCAGAGCTTCCACGGCGCAAGCCACCGCGAGATAAGTTTTGCCGGTACCGGCGGGGCCAACCCCAAAATTGATGTCGTTGTGCTTGATGGCGCGCACATACATCTGCTGGTGTTTGCCGCGTGGTTTTACCGTGATTTGTTTGGTGCGAATCAGGCTGATAGGTGCCACGGTGGTGTCGGAATCGCGCGGTAGCTCTAGCCCTGTGTCTTGTATGTGCAGGTTTATTTTTTCCGGTGACAGCTGCACACCCTGTTGGCATTCTCGGTACAGGCTTTCAATCAGTTGTGTGGCGTGACTGACGGCAGATTCCTGGCCTTCCAGCGACAGGGTGTTGCCGCGTATGCCAATGCGCACGGCGATGCACTGCTCGATAAATTGCAGGTGCTCGTCAAATTGGCCGCAGAGGTTGGCCAATAGTTGCGGATCGTTGGGAGCGAGCGTTAGAACAGTTTGTACTGGTGCTTGAGTCAATGTGTTACCGAGGTGTCCATAGCATCGTGGCTGATAGGGTCAAGGATAACCGACCTGAAGCCATTGCCAAATGTTTTTTAACAGCCTCATTAGGCGCACAGTTCGCCGCGCAGGGAATTGGGGAGTGCTTCGCTGATGCTGACGCGTGAAAATTCGCCGATAAGGTCTTGATTTGTTGAGCTAAAATTTACAACGCGATTGTTTTCCGTGCGCCCCTGTAATTGCCCCGGGTCTTTCTTGGAAACGCCGGTTACCAGCACGGTTTGGGTGCTGCCGACCATGCCCAGACTGATTTCTTGGGCTTTTTGCAGAATGCGTTGTTGAAGTAACTGCAGGCGCTGTTTCTTGACACTCTCTGGTGTGTCGTCGGCCAGTGTGGCGGCCGGTGTGCCGGGCCGTGCACTGTAAATGAAGCTGAAGGAGTGGTCGAAGCCGATATCGGCAATTAGTTGCATGGTGGCAGCGAAATCTTCATCGGTTTCACCAGGAAAGCCGATGATGAAGTCGGAAGATATGCTGATATCTGGCCTGATTTCGCGAAGTTTGGCGATTTTGACGCGATAATCGTCGCTGCTGTGGCCGCGTTTCATGGCCTTGAGAATGCGGTCAGAGCCACTCTGAACGGGTAGATGTAAGTGATTGACCAGTTGCGGAATGTCTCGATAGGCCTCAATCAGGGCCTCGCTAAACTCTACCGGATGCGAGGTGGTGTAGCGAATGCGGTCGATACCGGGAACGGTAGCCACATAGCCGAGCAACTCGGCAAAGTCGACGATTTCGCCGTCCTGTGAGAAGCCGCGAAAAGCATTCACGTTCTGGCCCAGCAGGTTGACCTCGCGCACACCTTTGTCCGCCAGCGATTCGATTTCGGCGATTACGTCATTAACGCTGCGGCTGACTTCTTCGCCTCGGGTATAGGGCACGACGCAGAAAGTACAGTACTTGGAGCAGCCTTCCATAATCGACACAAATGCGCTGGGGCCCTTGGCGCTCGGCTCTGGCAGGCGGTCAAATTTTTCGATTTCCGGGAAGGTCACGTCAACGATAATGGGGCCGTCGGGCTTGCGGGCATCAAGCATGTCGGGCACGCGGTGCAGCGTTTGCGGACCAAAAATAACGTCAACATAGGGTGCGCGCAGGCCAATATCGGCGCCTTCCTGACTGGCCACGCAGCCACCGACACCGATGATGAGGCCGGGTTTTTTGTCCTTGAGCTTTTTCCAGCGCCCGAGCTGGTGGAAAACCTTTTCCTGCGCCTTCTCCCGAATCGAGCAGGTGTTTAGCAAGAGTACGTCGGCTTCTTCAGGGTTATCAGTGGGTTCCAGTGCATGCGACACCCCCAGCAAATCCTGAATACGAGAGGAATCGTACTCATTCATCTGGCAGCCATGGGTTTTGATGTACAGTTTTTTCGGGGCGTCGGTCATGATCGGGTGTTCACAAAATGGGCGGTCAGTATACAGACCCGAGGGCACCAGACCCAAGGGGGCATGATGATTTTTACCCGCAAAATGACCAAATATGCTAACATCTGCGCCCTTTTCAGATTCGACAGGAACGTGGTTACGCGAATGAGTAGAGCGCCAATTTATAAAGTCATATTTCATAACCAGAATCAGGTTTATGAACTGTACGCCAAGGCGATTTATCAAAGCGAAATGTACGGCTTTATCGAGATCGAGGAGTTTGTCTTCGGTGAAGAGGGGCAGATGATCGTCAACCCTGGCGAAGAACGGCTGAAAAACGAATTTGCGCTGGTGAAACGTTCCTATATTCCGATGCAATCCATCATCCGAATCGATGAGGTTGAAAAGGAAGGTGTGGGCAAGATTCACGAATTGTCCGGCGGCAAGGTCACCAACTTTCCAACCATGCCACCCAGGCCCGGCAGCGCTAACAATGGTGATGCAAGCGACTGAGTCTCGTTAGATCGGATTTACCCGGCTAGTTGCTGGCGCACTGTCGCAAGCTTCACACAGGTGACAAACACATCGGTTGCGGCGGTGATTTCTGTAACCGTCGGCACGCTGGGTGCGATGCGGATGTTGTTATCTTGTGGATCTTTGCCGTAGGGATAGGTAGCGCCCGCCGGTGTAAGTTTGACGCCAGCTTCCGCCGCCATGCGAACAACCTCTCCTGCCAGTCCCGGCAGCGTGTTAAACGAGATAAAGTAGCCGCCTTGCGGCTGCGTCCATTCGCCCATGCCGGTTTCACCCAGTCCATCTTCAAGTCCCGTTAGGACGGCGTCAAAACGCGGTTTGAGCAGAGCAGCGTGCCTTTGCATCAGCGCGTGCAGGGTCTCTTGGTCTTTCAAGAACTCGACGTGGCGTAGCTGATTGATTTTGTCCGGGCCTATTTGGGTCATGCCCAAATGGGCGGAAAAATTAGCAAGATTGCGCTTGGACATACCAGCAAAGCTGACGCCGGCACCGGCAAAGGTGATTTTTGACGTTGAGCCAAACAGGTAAACGCTATCTTGTGTTCCTTGCGTGCGACAGGCGGCCATCAGGTTTGCCAGCTCTGGTGCATCGTCACTGATAGTGTGCAAGGCGTAGGCGTTGTCCCAGAATATGCGGAAATTGCGCCCGGCGATTTTGGCTAGGCCCGCAAAGCGTTGTACGACTCGGTCGCTGTATACGTGGCCAGTGGGGTTGGAGAAGCGGGGGACACACCAGATACCTTTGATTAGTGGGTCGGCTGTTAGTAGCCGCTCAACTTCATCCATGTCTGGGCCGTCTTCCAGCATGGCGACAGTGACTAATTCGATGCCGAGGGTTTCGCAAACGCTGAAATGGCGATCGTAGCCGGGCACCGGCGCAAGAAATTTGACCTTGCCTTCATTGTTCCATGCCGAGTCAGGGCCGTCCACGCCGAGATGCATGGCAAAGTGCGCGGCAAAATACATCAGGGTGAGGCTGCTGTTGCCGCCAACGAGTGTTTCGTCGTGGCTAACCCCGAGTACGGGTGCAAATAATTCGCGGGCGGCAGGAATGCCCAGCAGGCCGCCGTAGTTGCGCAGGCTGACATCGCTGCCGGCAGCAGCACTGATATTGCCCAGTAGCGCAACAGACAAAACCAGTTGCTCGTTACTGGGTTTGCCACGCGTCAGGTCGAGGTTGAGACCACGTTGTTTGATGGACTGGTACTGCTCAGACAGTTCTGATTCGAGTGTGCGCAGCTGTTCAATACTCTTAGTGGCGTGCAAATCTGTTCCCCTTCGCAAATAGTAGTGCGATATGCGCTTTTCGGCGGGCGATTATACGTATTTTGTCGAGAGAAAAATATTGTTGTGCGAGAAAGTACGTTACCGTTGTTAGGCGATATTGGATGAAATGTTGCGATATGGGCTGGCATGCAGCTGTTTGCGCAGGCGCTTAAGGCTGGAGATTAGCGCGATGCCCTTGGCGTTGTTGTAGTCGATCATCTTCAGACCACCAAGCAGATCGCGTTCAATTTGGTCACCCAGAAACTCGGTGTTCGTGTGTTGCAACTTTGTATCGTCACAGTGCAGATACCAGAGGATGTCGTCCACTAGAGACAAGGCTTGCTGGGTTGCAATACCGTCCTCGCCATACTCCAGCCATATTTCGGCGATCACGCGGTTCCACAAACCAAATATCAGATTGTGCACGAGTGGGGGAATGTCCACGTCATCAAGCTTGGCTTCTAGGTTGGCATTGATATCGCGCATGAAACTGATGGGTTGCGGTGCTTGCAGCTGCCCTGCCATCTCTTGTTCTTCGCGCTCGACGCGATGCAGTTGGTAGGCTAAGTAGTCCACTAATTCCTGATGCAGGATTTTAATGAACTCCGGATTGCCTTGGTAACTGCCAATTCTGGCTTCAACACCCACATCAACCGATTGCTTAACACTGCGCAGCATCTGACGTCGCTGGTCCGCGCTGTTGTCTAGCCAGCTAGTGGCCGTCGCCGCGGTCTGGTTAAGCAGCTGTCTGGCTGGGTGTAGGGCACTTAAAAACGAGCCGCGATCAGTAAGGGCAACGCTTTCTACAATGGGGCGAATTCGGGTGGCCAGCGCCTTGAGTGAGCGCGATATACCGTCTAGCGATGTCAGCGGACTAAAGAGCTTGTCTACTTCTGCCAGCAGCTCTTCATCGCTACATTCTTTATGTTGTAATTCATCGTGGGGATGAAGCCAGCGATCTCGCAGGCGGCGTGACGCTAGGCTGAGGCTATCAAGCGAACCCAGTTTGGCTTGCAGTTCTTCCAGTCGATCTTTGGTCAGCGAACGGGTTGACGCGTCTATGGAGGAGTCGAGGAGTTTGTTTTCCAAGTGCTGAATCCAGGCAAGTATATTGGCTCGTCGATCGACACGTCTATTCTCGTTGCCTTGGCTGGAGGTCTGTTCCAGTAGGAGGATGTAGAGCAGGCCGAGCTGACTACTGAATTCGCAGCGGAACACTTCGCGTGCAAGATCGCGAACTAGCGGGGCTGGATCGATAATATTAAACGCACGCTGGAATAAGGTGGTGAAGACTTCTTCTCGAAGGGTGGTGCAGAAAGTATATAGGTCGGCGTCGTTGTTGACGCTGTCGAGCAGGGAGACCAGTTCCGGTGATGGGCGTTGCTGCGGGATAACATTCATCGAGGGGTCGTCGCCTGCCAGAGCCTTATTGACTAATTGGCGGAAGTTGTTCGTGATTTTTTGGCGGTTGTTTTCGAGGTATTTGTGATGTTTGAAGTACAGAATCGCCGAGTGGCGGTCCTCGTCGTTCATTGCTTTGTCGAGCAATATTTGCGACAGTTCTGCGATAGAGTGCGCTATCTGGTCATCAATCCATCGTCCAGCAAGCCGATGGAATGACTCTGGCGATGCATGCCTCTGGGCGTTTTGCATTGCTTCGTTCTCCGATTACGGCCCTGTTTTTGGAGCTGGTATAGGCAATTACCGATCATACTTTGATCAATTCGTGAGTGTAAAGTTAAATTGACAGACTTTTGAAGAAGGTAGGAACTGAATTGTGAATTTGATAGACGATAATAAGCAGCGCGTACTGCAATTTTTTGAGGCTTTGAACGCAGCCGATGGCGAGCGTATTGCGGCCGCATACGCGCCCGATGGAACTTGTTGGACGTCTGGTAATACGTTGATTTCGGGGGTGTTGAGTCGAGATCAGATTGTAGCGGGAGCCGCTGCGGTGTTGGATGTTTTTCCTCAGGGCTTGGCATTTACCGTGCATGCCATGACAGCGGAAGGAGAGCGCGTGGCAGTAGAAGCTGAGTCAAAAGGGCTTCACGTGTCGGGCTTTGAGTATAAAAACTCATACCACTTTTTGTTCGAATTCCGTGATGGCAAGTTACTGCGCTTGAAAGAGTATATGGATACTGAAGTCATTACCGACGTATTGTGCGGTGGCCAGCGGCCTCAGGCATAGCGGTTTGGGGCCTAGTAGTCAGGGTCGCAATTGTCAGTGATAACGTTGATAGTCATAACTGTCAAGGTGCGTCGGCAATCAAAATCGCGCGGCGTGGAGCAGGGTAGCCTTCTACGGTTTTGGTGTTGTCGTCAGGGTCGAGAAATTCCTCTAGCGAGTGGAATTGCATCCAGTCGGTGCGGCGCTGTTCCTCGGTAGATGTCGGCGTGACATCGACAGTGCGAACATTGCGAAAGCCCACTTTCTTCAACCACAGCTCCAGAGTCGCGTAGCTGGGTATAAACCAGACATTCCCCATTTTGCTATAGCGGCCGGCGGGCACCAGCGTGTCACCTTCGGCCCCCTCGATGACCAGCGTTTCTAATACCAACTCGCCGCCAGAGCGCAGGGTATCGCGTAATTGCAGCAGATGATCGAAGGGCGAGCGACGGTGATAGAGAATGCCCATTGAAAAAACGGTATCGAAACAGCGCAGTTTCTCAGGCAAGTGCTCAATGCCAAGGGGCAGCACCCCGACGCGATGATCCTGAATAAAATGCTGCAGGGCTAGAAACTGCATGACAAACAGGGGCGTGGGGTCGATTCCGACCACCAGTCCGGCGCCGGCGCCGCGCATGCGCCAGCAGTGGTAACCACTGCCGCAACCCACATCCAGTACTGTGCGGCTTTTCAAGTCTGCCAAATGAGGGGCGACTCTTTGCCATTTCCAGTCGGAGCGCCATTCGGTATCTATGTAGCTATCAAAAACCTGAAAGGGACCTTTGCGCCAAGGGTGCAGTCCACGAAGCGCATTCTCGATATTCTGTTGCTGTTCGGGCAAGGCCGTGCCATCAACCGTGACAGTGTCGGCCGACAGCGAAATGTGATCGGGCCGAATAGGCGGTAGCTGCGCAAGGGATTCTCGCCAGCGTGGTATATCACCATAACGGTCAGGGTTTAGGCCATCGGCAATTTGCAGCTCAATGGTTTCAAGCCAGGGTGCGAGTCCAGAATTTTCGAAGTGGTTTAGAAAGGCAGAAAAAACCATTATTTGATGGCGACCAAGGAAGCGAAATTAAAGCACTGGAACCACACATCGATACTGCTAAAGCCAGCTTCACGAAGTCTTTGTTCGTGGGTATTGATGGTTTCCGGCAGCAGCACATCTTCCAGCGCTGTGCGTTTTTGACTGATTTCGAGGTCGCTGTAGCCGTTTGATTTTTTGAAGGCGTGGTGAAGCTCGGTATTCAGTTCTTGCAGGTGCGGGTCGGCGAACAGAATTTTTTCTGACAGCACGAGTATGCCGCCTTTTTGCATTCCGGCGTAAATCGTGGCGAGTAGAGCATTGCGTTCGGTTGGGGGCAGAAACTGCAGGGTGAAATTCAGTA
>JBLHMO010000085.1:0-13831 GCA_047622145.1 Paracoccaceae bacterium
GTGCCGGACGCCTATGTGGTGGTACAGGCCGCGTTCGGTTCGGCCGCTCTCCAATTTCAGCTCATTTTGATCTGAGCCAATGAAGATTGCTGTTTTATCGCTTAAGGCATAGTGCAAGCCCAGGCCGAGTGCGGCCCAAGAATCTTGACGATTGCTAGCGGGCAAGTGCACATTGCCGGCGTTGTAGCGGGCGCGAATGTGAAGCCAGTCAACGGCAGAGATACTGGCTTTCAGGGTGGCGGCGCTGCTGTCGCCAAATCCGGCGAAGTCGGTATTTTGTTTTGAGTAGGCGACGTCTACATAGTCGAAGACTTCGGTGGCTTGGGCGATGGTGCAGAGGGATAGTGCTGTGGCTAAAGTAAAGCGGTAGAGGGAATTCACTGTAGAGTCCTTGTTGGGCATTTTTGATTGCGGTGAAGAATAGCGGAACTGAGGTGGGGGGAGGTAAGGGTGGTTGGGTTTGATGAGCCGCATCGGCGATTCTCGTCCGCCCCTTGCTACCGTATTCCTAACCTATTGATGTGTGGTGAATATGGCATCAAACATATGGTTCTAAATAGTAGCACCGTTGACTCGGTGGCTGCTAGGGCGGATTTAGATGGGGCTGTGCTCGGTTGGCCGGCTTTTGATTCCGGTTTGTGAGCCAGTTGTGAAAAGAGTGGGCGGCTACTAACTGGGCAGCCTTTTAAATAATGGTAGCAAGGGGCGGATTCGAACCGCCGACCCCAACATTATGAGTGTTGTGCTCTAACCAACTGAGCTACCTTGCCATTAATCGTGACGCTAAAGAGGCGCGCATTCTCCCGACTTAACTCATTAAAGTCAAGCCGAGCGGCGCTGCCTAGACGTTAAAGCGGAAGTGGACGACATCGCCGTCTTTAACGATGTACTCTTTGCCTTCCAATCTCCACTTGCCTGAGTCTTTTGCGCCTTGCTCACCTTTACATTGAATGTAGTCGTCGTAAGCGATGACTTCGGCGCGGATAAAGCCTTTTTCAAAGTCGGTGTGTATTTTTCCTGCGGCCTGGGGGGCTGTAGATCCCACCGGTACTGTCCATGCGCGCACTTCTTTAACACCGGCGGTGAAGTAGGTTTGCAGTCCGAGTAGTTGATAGCCTGCGTGGATCAGGCGATCTAGCCCCGGTTCTTCCATGCCGAGGTCGGCGAGGAATTCAGCTTTTTCGTCGTCTTCGAGTTCGGCGATTTCAGATTCAAGTTTGTTGCATATAGGTACGACGACGGCGTTTTCAGTGCGGGCGATTTCGCTTACGGAATCTAGGTAGGGGTTGTTTTCAAAACCGTCTTCATTGACGTTGGCGATATACATGGTGGGCTTGATCGTCAGCAGATGCAGTTGATCGCAGAGCTCGACCTCTTTATCGTTTAGGGCGAGTGAGCGAACGGGTTTACTTTCATCGAGGTGGGCTGACAATTTTTCCAGCAAGGCTTTCATGGCAACCGCGTCTTTATCGCCGCCTCTTGCCGTGCGCTCGACCTTTTGGAGTTGCTTTTCGACGGAGTCGAGATCGGCAAGTGCCAGTTCGGTGTTGATGATTTCAATATCAGCGACGGGATCGATTTTGTTGGCAACGTGAATGACGCTGTCGTTGTCAAAGCAGCGAACGACGTGGGCTATGGCGTCGGTTTCACGAATGTTGGCCAGAAATTTATTTCCCAGGCCTTCGCCTTTTGAGGCGCCTGCTACTAAGCCGGCTATGTCCACAAATTCCATGGTTGTCGGTACGATGCGCTCCGGTTTGACGATGTCCGCGAGTGCGCTCTGACGTGGATCGGGCACTGCGACGATGCCGGAGTTGGGTTCGATCGTGCAGAAGGGGAAGTTTTCTGCGTCGATACCGGCCTTGGTGAGCGCATTAAACAAGGTGGATTTGCCCACATTGGGCAGGCCAACGATACCGCAATTAAAGCCCATATTTTATGTTTCCTTGAAACTGTGGAGCCGGTTCATGGCTTTAGCCATGTCGCCGGTAATAACATCAGGTAATACGCGCATAGCCTCGTCAATGCAGGCTTCGATGCGGCTTCGATCGTTAGGGCTGGGTTTGCTCAAGACGTAGTTAGATACCTTGCTCGCTTGGCCCGGGTGGCCGATGCCGATACGCAGGCGGTGAAAGTCCTTCTGGTTGCCCAGCGATTTGACGATATCGCGCAAACCATTGTGGCCACCAATTCCGCCTCCGGTTTTCAGGCGGGCTGAACCGGCCTCGAAATCTAGCTCATCGTAGGCAATCAAAACATCATCTAATGGAATCTTGAAAAAATTGATCATGGCTCCGGCGGACTGACCGCTCAGATTCATGAAGGTCGATGGTATCAGCAGGCGTACGTCGTCCGACCCTAATCGAATCCGGGCGGTGCGGCCGTTGAAACGGGATTCGCCGGACAGTGAAACGCCAGATTGCCTGGCAAGTTCTTCAACAAACCAGGCACCGGCGTTATGACGGGTATTTTCATAATCCCGGCCTGGATTTCCCAGACCGGCAATAAGTTGAATAGCCATCTCGGGCAGCTATCAGACTCAGTCTTCCGACTTTTCTTCGCTATCTGCTTTAGCGTCGCCAGCTTCTTCATCATCCTGCGAACCGCCGCGAGGCATGATGACATTGGCAACTGGCAGGTCGTGGTCTTCGCCGTGAGACAGAGCAACGCTCTCAACACCTTCTGGCAGGGTGATGTCGGAGAGGTGCACTGAATGCCCCATTTCGATCGCAAGCATATCCACTTCGATAAACTCGGGTAGATCTTTCGGCAGGCAGAGAACTTCAATTTCAGTTGCCGCGTGTGCGATCAGGCCACCTTGAACTTTCACACCATGGCAGGTGTCTTCATTAATGAAGTGAAGCGGTATGCGCATGTTGATTTTGGTGCTGGCGTCAACACGCAGGAAGTCGGCGTGCATTAGGATCGGCTTAGCCGGATGGCGCTGCAGATCTTTCAATACGACCTGCTCGCTACCGCCGCCTTCGATCTCAAGGGTGATCAGACTGGTGTAAAAAGACTCGTCTTCCAAGTCCTTGACCAGATCCTTGTGCGGAATCGTGATAGCGATGGGCTCTTTCTTGCCACCGTAGACTATGGCTGGGATTTCATTCGCCAGACGACGCAGGCGGCGGCTCGCACCTTTCCCTGCATCCTGACGCAGTTTTGCGTTCACTGTAATTTCGCTCATCGTAAATCCTCTGATGTTGGCGATAGCACTGTCTTACCTGCGACCGGTGTGACAGTGGGTTTCGTTGACTACCTGCGAGTGTGCCGACGGAATTATCGGAACAGGGCGCTGATAGACTCTTCATTACTGACGCGTCGGATCGACTCCGCCAGCAGAGACGACAGGGTTAGCTGTCGAATTCGTGAGCAGGCCTTGGCCTCGTTGCTCAGCGGGATAGTGTCGGTGACGACAAGTTCATCCAGCTCTGAATTTTCAATATTTTCTACGGCTTTGCCCGACAGTACCGGGTGGGTGCAGTAGGCAACAACTTTTGAGGCACCTTTGGCTTTCAGTGCGGCAGCCGCCTTGCACAGCGTGCCGGCCGTATCGACCATGTCGTCAACCATAATGCAGCTGCGGCCCTCAACTTCGCCGATGATGTGCATGATTTGCGTTTCATTGGCTTTGGGGCGGCGCTTGTCGATGATGGCGAGGTCGGCGTCATTTAATTGCTTGGCGATTGCGCGGGCGCGAACAACGCCGCCAATGTCGGGCGACACTATCATGCAGCCTTCGTACTGTTGGCGGGCAATGTCGTCCAGTAGCACGGGTGAGCCATAGATGTTATCCACGGGGATGTCGAAAAAGCCCTGAATCTGTTCGGCGTGCAGGTCTACCGTGAGTACGCGGTTTATACCGACGCGGCTGAGAATGTCGGCGACAACTTTTGCGCTGATTGGCACGCGCTGCGAGCGTACACGACGATCTTGGCGGGCATAGCCGAAGTAGGGCATAACTGCCGTGATGCGGCCCGCCGATGCGCGGTGCAGGGCGTCGGCCATAACCGCGACTTCCATCAGGTTGTCGTTGGTTGGGGCGCAGGTGGGTTGTAGTATGAAAACGTCTGCGCCGCGAACGTTCTCGTTTATTTCCACCATGATTTCGCCGTCACTGAATTTGTCGACGGTGGCATCGCCCAGAGGGATATGCAGGTGGTTAACGACTTTGCGAGCCAGTTCCGGATTGGCGTTCCCGGTGAAGATCATCATTTTTGACACGTTTTTACGGTCCTGTCTGTCTGATCGCCTGGTTTGTATAGCGGCGTTGGGTTCTGAAAGGCTAAGTAGACCCGAATAAGTGCAGCGTTTCGGGCATTGGCGTCGGGAACGCTGCGCTTATCCCGAGCTATCCAGCCTACGGTTTTGCGGGCCTGAATAGAAACGTAGCTGCGAGGTGCCGCTAAGTTATGCCGCAAACGGCTGCGGACTTTTCGAATAATGGCTGGGGCGGGAGGATTCGAACCTCCGAATGACGGGATCAAAACCCGTTGCCTTGCCGCTTGGCGACGCCCCAGCAAAACTGGTTAATTCAAATTCAGTGCATTGTGGCTTGGCGAATGATTCACGCCGCGCGCAACAAAGCCGCTGTAACTTACCGGCCGTTTTGAGAAAACGTCTTCTGCTGAAGATTTATCAGCAAACCGGGCAAACAAGCACGAGCCAGTGCCTGTTAGTTGGGCGGGGGCAAATTGATTAAGCCAATCTAAGGCGATTTTCACCTCTGGATATAGGCTTTTAACGACATTTTCACAGTCGTTTCCGGCACCCTGCCCAAGAAAGGCGGCTATTTTGATGGGTGGGGTGTTGCGTGTCAATTGCTCATGGGAAAAAATTTCCTGAGTTGACACGCTGCAGCCCGGGTGAATGACCACATACCAAACTGATTCGAGATCAAGGGCTTGTAAATTCTCGCCTACACCTTCAGCCCAAGCGCTGCGCCCGCCGACAAAAACCGGTACGTCGGCGCCGAGTTTTAAGCCTAAGTGACACAGCTTAGGTAGGCTTAGCCCTGTGCGCCAAAGCGTGTTTAGAGCCAGCAGCGTAGTGGCAGCGTTTGAACTGCCGCCGCCAATTCCGCCTCCCATGGGCAGCCGTTTGTCGATTTGAATGCGCGCGCCTTGCTTGCTGCCAGTATGGGATTGCAGCAGTCGAGCGGCTCTCACTATCAGATTGTCATCAGTTTTTACTCCGGGTAGCTCGGGCGTCACAACGATTTTGGAATCGTCTGTTACCTGAAATTGCATTTCGTCGCCGTAGTCGAGGAGTTGAAATGCGGTCTGCAAGAGGTGGTAGCCGTCAGCTCTGCGCCCCGTAATGTGGAGAAAAAGATTTAGTTTTGCGGGCGATAGCAGGCTGAGGCGGTTCATGGTGCGGCGCAGTTAACGGATTCGTGCCAGTCGCGAATTATCCATTTCAGGCGAATGTTGCCTTCGCCCATTGTAATGTGGGTGATTTCTTCGCTCTGGTAGTCGTAGCGAATGCGCCACCCAGATTGGCTTAGTGTGGTGATGACATCGCCACTCGTGGGCTCGCGCTGGTAGGGGGTATCGGGTGACGCTTGTCCCTGCAGCCAGAAACGCAACAGAGAAACCGGTAAATGCCAGCCCATGGCGGCCAACAGCTCTTCGGGCGAGTCTGCGCGAACGGTGTCTTCACTGCCGCGATGCAAGCTAACGCCTTGGTCGTTACCGTAAATAATGGCGCCGCCGACCCCTAAGGGTCCGCTGAGGCGCACGAGATAACTGTTTTCGCAGTCTTGCCAGTCAATGTTCGCGCTCTCCTGCTCACCGTAGGCCCACAAGCCGATTTTGCCGCTGAAGCCCCAGCCTTGGGTGTTTTGGGGTTGCGTCGGCGCACTGCTGCAGGCGGTGAGTAAGCCCATAGCGATGATGGGGCACACCGCGCGAAATTTTCTCGAGTGCCAGCTGGAGTGTTTGTTGGAGGACGTGTAGGGGTAGCGTTCAAGCATTAGTTGGGCGATTCCGCTGCCGGAACGCTTACATTGAGGCGCTGCAGAGTTTCTAAAATTATCGGGCTGCCGGGTGTCAGGTTGAGTCCCTCCCGCCAGACGCCCAGGGCCTGCTGGCGGCGGCTCAAACGCCACAGCACTTCGCCTAGGTGGGCAGCGATTTCATGATCCTTGGATTGCTCGTAAGCTTGTTGCAGGTAATTTTCAGCCAGCGACAAATTGCCTTGGCGGTAGGCAATCCAGCCGTAGCTGTCCTGAATGGCGGGGTCGTCGGGTCGCAACTGCAGGGCTTTGCGAACCAGTGAGCTTGCCTCTTCGAGTCGATCGGTAAGAACGGCCAGCGAATAACCCAGGGCATTAAGCGCCGTCGCGTTATCAGGGTCATTGCCCAATATAGTGCGTAAGTCCTGCTCCATCAGTGCAACGTTTTTACGGCGTTCACTAAATAGCGAGCGTGCATACAGCAGGTTGGTGTTCTGCGGATATTGCTTCAGCGCTTGGCTGAGCAAGTTATGGCCATCATTGTAGTGCCGTTGATCAAACAGTAGATCCGACTCCATTAGCAATAGCTGAATGGAGAGCGCAGGGTATTTTTCGCGCGCTGTGAGTAGCTCCATTCTCGTCTGCTCAATACCCTGATGTTCATGCTGAACCTGAACCAGTCGGGTGAGCGCAGGCATTAGCTGCGCGCTGGGGCCAACTTCGCGGTAGTGCGCGACCGCATCCGACCAGCGTTGTTCTCGCTCGGCGATGCGCCCCAGAAAGTAGCTGGCGCTGTCTTTTTGCAGTGGGTCGGTGAGTAACCTGCGCAGCAGGCGCTTGGCGTCGCCAAGGTCGCCGATTTCCTGATTCACCAGCGCCAGTGCGAGTCGTATAGAGCCGTCATTAGGGTTCTGATTGTCGAGGACGGTGTATTGGGCTTTTGCCTGATAAATATCGGTGCGGGCCAGCAGTTGTGCCAAATTCAGGCGCAGGCGTGTGTGGTTCGGAAATCGGTCTACGGCGAAGCGCAGGCGCTCTATAGCTTCTTCATTTCGATCAAGCTGCTGCAAAACCCGCGTTTCGATCAGTAGTGCATGGACACTGCTGGGTTCAAGCGCAAGCACTTCTCGAATCAAGGTCAGCGAGCGTTGTTCCTGATTGCGGTATTGCAGTAGCAGCGCCAGCCCGGTTTTGAGATTCAGGTCATTGGGGTGCTCTGCCAGTAGCGCAATAAGGCGGTTTTCATATCGTTGTTGCTCGGCTTCGGTAAGCGACAGTACGCTCGCTGAGAGCGAGGCGAAATTGGTTTCCTGCTCGCTACCCATAACACGCGCCATATGACTTAGCGCCTCCACCGGGCGCCGCATTTTCGCCAGCGCTGAGGCTTTGATGAAATGGGCTTCGGCGGCTTCGGGTTCGCGCTCTAGCCACAACTGAGTGGCATTGAGGGCGGTTTCGTCATCATTGATATATTGCGCAAGTCGGGCGGCGGTGGCAATAACGCCTAGATCGCCGGTCGCTTCTGCCTGCAGCATATAATTGCTCAGGGCGAGGCCGTACTGCTGGCGACGAATAGCGAATTCGGCGACCAGTAGCTCGTGAAAGCTGTCGTCAGGAAAGGGCAGATACTGCGGTTCTACCTTGCTTGCTAGTGTGGCCGCAGGCTGCTCAACAGCAGTGTTTTTCGGCGGTTCGCTGGCACAGGCAGCCAACAGAGCAACAGAAAGTGACAGCACAAGCGTGCGCAGCCTCAGTATTGTAGGGAGATTTTTAGTCATTCGATAATTTTAGCATGACTGCCCAAAGCTGAGAAAAATATTGAATGGGGGCAAGCTCTGATCCACTTTTGCCGAGGGTCTTGTTAGAATTGCCCTCTTTTCGGGCTCGGCTGTCACTCCTGCGCATGAATTTGCTGGTATTAGGCATTAATCACAACTCCGCTCCCATTGCGGTGCGCGAGCGCGTAGCCTTCGTGCCCGAAGCGATGGAAGCCGCGCTGCTAAAGGCGCTGGGCCTTGTCGGCATTGATGAAGTGGCCATTTTGTCGACCTGTAATCGCACCGAACTTTATGTCGTTGGCAACGACGACAGCGACGCTGTGGCCACTTGGCTGGCCGATTATCACGGCATGGCCACCAGCGATTTTGATGGCAGCGTCTATTGTCATCGTGGGCTTGAAGCCATTCGTCACATTATGACGGTCGCGGCCGGACTGGATTCCCTAGTCTTGGGTGAGCCCCAAATACTCGGCCAAATGAAATCATGCTACGCCGTCGCCAAAGAGGCCGGCTCACTGGGACCGAATCTGGAGCGTGCGTTCCAGCAAGTATTTGCCATAGCCAAGAAGGTTCGCACGGATACGGCGATCGGTGAAAACCCGGTATCGGTCGCCTATGCAGCGGTGAATCTTACCCAGCATATTTTCAGTGACCTGAGTCACTGTCATGCGCTGCTGATCGGGGCGGGCGAAACCATCGAGCTGGTTGCGCGTCACCTGCAAGAAAAGGGCGTGAATAAGCTGACTATTGCCAATCGCACTCTCAGTCGTGCGCGCGAATTGGCAGAGCGCTTTGGCGCTGAAGCGATTTTGCTAGCGGATATCCCGCAGCAATTACGCGACACAGATATTGTGGTTGCTTCAACCGCAAGCCAATTGCCGATTTTGGGCAAGGGCACCGTTGAGGCGGCCATTCGTAAACGCAAGCATAGACCCATGCTGATGGTGGATATTGCGGTGCCGCGTGATATTGAACCCCAGGTGGCTGAGCTGTCGGACGTGTACCTCTACACGGTAGACGATTTGCGGGAAATTGTTGATGAGAACCGCAAAGCTCGTATGCACGAAGCCTTAAAGGCCGACGAAATTATAGGCGCGGCTACTCTAGCGTGGGAGCGCCAGTGGCGTGCGCTGGATGCGGTTGATACGGTTAAAGATTATCGAGAACAGGCGAATTCTGTGCGCAGCCATGAGCTGGAAAAGGCGATGCGGGCACTGGCTAACGGCGCGCCGGCTGAACAGGTGTTGGAGCAGTTTGCCCGCGGACTCACCAATAAACTGATACATAATCCCAGTTCGCGTTTGCGTGAAGCCGCCGCAAATGGCGAAACCGAAACCCTCAAACTTGCGCGCCGGCTTCTTGGGCTGGACGATATTAAGTCAGAATAACGGAGTCTATGAAAGCCTCAATTGCAGTAAAACTGGACAATTTGTTAGAGCGTTTCGAAGATCTTTCGGCGCTACTTAGCGCATCCGAAATCATTGCCGATCAGGATAAGTTCCGCGCCTACTCCAAAGAATATGCCGAACTCGAGCCGGTCGTGATGTGTCACCGTAATTACAAACAGGTTGAGGGCGATATGGCGGAAGCACGCGTGATGCTCGGTGAGAGTGATGCCGATATGCGCGCCATGGCCGAAGAAGAGCTCAGTGATAGCAGCAAGAAGTTGGTGGTGTTGGAGGAAGAGCTGCAGAATTTGCTGCTGCCGCGCGACCCCAATGATTCGCACAACGTTTTTCTGGAAATTCGGGCGGGCACCGGTGGCGACGAAGCCGCCATTTTTGCTGGTGACCTGTTCAGAATGTACAGCCGCTATGCGGAGCAGCAAGGCTGGCGATTGGAGATATTAAGTGAGCGTCAGGGCGAGCACGGCGGTTACAAGGAAATTATTACTCGGGTGGAAGGTAAGGGTGTGTACGGCCAACTGAAATTTGAATCTGGCGCTCACCGTGTGCAGCGCGTGCCCGAGACGGAATCGCAGGGGCGTATTCACACCTCCGCCTGCACCGTGGCGGTTATGCCAGAGCCCGATGAAATGGATGCTATTGAGCTGAACAAAGGTGACCTGCGAGTCGATACCTACCGCGCCAGTGGCGCCGGTGGACAGCACATTAATAAAACCGATTCAGCGGTGCGTATTACCCACTTGCCCACCGGGATTGTGGTCGAGTGCCAGGACGAGCGCTCCCAGCACAAGAATCGTGCGCGTGCGATGTCGTTGTTACAGGCTAGATTGAACGATGCCGCCAGCAGTGCCGCCGCACAAGAACAGGCGGAATCCCGGCGCTTGCTGGTGGGTAGCGGTGATCGCTCGGAGCGCATCCGCACCTACAATTTCCCGCAGGGACGTTTGACCGACCATCGCATCAACCTCACCCTGTATAAACTGGACGAGATCATCGGCGGTGATCTGAAACATGTGGTAGGCCCGCTGCGTCAGGAATATCAGGCCGATCTGCTGGCGGCCCTGGCTGACTAAGCCCGTGGCTACTAAACCTGAGTCGATTAAAACCGTGCATAGCATAGCGAACTACCAACAGCGCCGCATTGAATTGGCAGAATCTGATTCCGCGGCGCTGGATGTAGATCTACTCATAAGCCATGTGCTGGATAAGCCACGCGTTTTTTTATATGCGCACCCCGAGCAAATCTTGTCGGCTGAACAGGCCTTGGCGCTGGAGGCGTTACTCGAGCGCCGCCGCCGCGGCGAACCCATCGCCCATCTCACCGGGCGCAGTGAATTCTGGAGCCTACCCCTGCGAAGCACCGCAGCAACCTTGATTCCCCGGCCCGATACCGAATGTTTGGTCGAGGCCGTATTGGAGCTGTATCCGCCCAACTCTCCATGTCGATTGCTGGATTTGGGTACGGGAACGGGCGCTATTGCCCTAGCGCTCGCGAGTGAGCGCCCGAACTGGGATATTCTTGCTGTTGATGTAAGTTATGATGCGGTCAGTTTGGCAAAGGTCAACGCTCGCAGTCTCGGTCTTGAGTGGGTTTGCATTGAGCAGTCTGACTGGTTTGCCGCTATGCCCGGCAAACGCTTTGATATTGTGGTATCCAACCCTCCTTATATAGAAGAGAACGACGCGCATCTGCTGCAGGGTGATTTGCGGTTTGAGCCGCACTCGGCGCTGGTGGCGGGTGCCGATGGCCTTAGCGATATTCGACGTATCATCAGGGGTGCGGTTGAACATCTGGTGCCGGGCGGCGCTCTGGTACTTGAGCACGGCTATCTGCAGGCCGACGTTGTCGCGGCAGAGCTGGCAGCGTGTGGTTTTAGCGACATAGAAAATCGACGGGATTACGGTGACAATGCACGCGTTAGTTTTGGGCGTTGGACGGGTGTTGGCAGCGGAGAATACAGCAATGCAAGATGAGGAATTACTGCGCTACAGCCGCCACATTTTGCTGACAGGGCTGGACGTAGCCGGGCAAGACCGGCTGCTTGCGGCCAAGGTATTGGTGGTGGGACTCGGTGGGTTGGGTAGCCCGGTGGCGCTGTATCTTGCGGCATCTGGCGTTGGCCATCTTGTGCTCGCGGACGACGATGCGGTTGAATTGAGCAATTTGCAGCGCCAGATTGCCCACCGCACCATCGACATTGGTCGCGGCAAAGCCGAGTCGGCCCGCGATGCTTGCATCGCCTTGAACCCGGCTATTGAAATAACGACCATTGGCCAGCGGCTGGAGGGGGAAGTGCTGTCTGCTGCGGTGACCGATGTCGATCTGATTGTCGATTGCAGCGATAACTTCACAACGCGCTTTGCTTTGAATGCCTCCTGTGTCATCGCCCGTAAGCCCCTCGTCAGCGGCGCGGCGATACGCAGCGAGGGACAGCTCGCCGTGTTCGACAGTCGGCGGGATGATTCCCCCTGTTATCGCTGTCTTTACAGTCCCGATGCAGGTGACGAGCAGCTTAATTGTGCCGAAGCCGGCGTATTGGCGCCCGTGGTGGGCGTTATCGGCAGTTTGCAGGCGCTGGAGTGTGTGAAGATGCTTTCCGGTTTCGGAGAGCCACTTACCGGTCGCCTGCTACTGTTAGACGGTGCTACCATGGACCTTAGAACGCTTAAGCTGAGTAAGGATCCGGCCTGTCCGATTTGTGGCGGGTAAAAACTATAATAATGCTCATGTCATGATAGCGATGGCCCTAATTACAATAATTGTGGAGACTTGTCTATGCGCATGCTTCTGAAGCTGAACTATCTTATTCACGATAATTTTTTTGCTGTGCTCAAACACTTTGATGGACTTGCACTGCTGGGCATTCGTTTGTTTCTCGCACCGGTGATGATTGGTGCGGGTCTGACGAAATGGCACAACTTTGAAAGCACGGTTGAATGGTTTGGCAACGAGCAGTGGGGCCTAGGCTTGCCCTTTCCGGACATAATGGCTGGGCTGGCAACTGGCACCGAATTGTTTGGCGGTTTCTTGCTGTTATTTGGGCTTGCTGTTCGTTGGGCCGCCATTCCGCTGCTGGCGACGATGGCTACCGCGGCGATGGAAGTGCATTGGGACAACGGTTGGTTTGCCATTGCTCCCAGTAATCCGACCACTAGTTCAGCCAAGCTACTGGCCGACGTCGGCATTCCTACCGCTAAAAACAGCTTGGAAAACAGCGTTGAAGTGGGCAAGCGGCTGACAGAAATTCGCAGTGTTTTGCAAGAACACAGCAATTACGAGTGGCTGACGGCGAAGGGCTCCATTGCCATTGTTAACAATGGCATTGAGTTTGCGGTGACCTATTTCCTGATGTTGCTGGTGTTGTTATTTTGGGGCGGCGGTCGCTATGTGGGTTTAGATTACTATCTGGATCGCAGTGCTCGCCAGTTTCTCGAAGACAGTGAGGCACCCTTACGCGACCTCGACGACCTCAACGTTCCTGATTGATGCCGCTTTGTGACTGATACTGTTGGTTAATAGTGCCCTCATCTTGGTCGTAAGGGCGAGGATCTCGCCATTTGCAAGCGTTACCCGCCTTCATTTGATAGAATGCCGACGTCGTAATTCTATATAGAGGATAAACATTGCTGAAAAAGCTGTTCAAAAAGCCAACTGCGACGGAATCAACGCCGGATAAAGTCAGCGTAAATGCCAGTAAATCGGCCACTGCAACGAAAAGTGAGCGAACTTCGGGTAAAGAAGGGGCTGACTCAAAGCAGGGCAAGCGCGGCAAGCGACGGGGCAGGCCTAGCGCCGATGTACAGCAACCCTCATGGTCAATCGCCGATTTTCAGGTGCCTGAAGCGCCTGGGAAAGTCCGTTTTCACGATTTCGGGCTCGACGATCGCATTATGCATGCGATTGCAGATCTGGGTTTTGAATACTGTTCGCCCATTCAGGCTGCCGCCTTACCCCACACCCTGCGTGGCCACGATGCTATTGGTAAAGCCCAAACCGGCACTGGCAAAACAGCGGCTTTTTTGATCTCTGTTATCAATGACATGCTCAATAATCCCATTGAAGACGAGCGTTACCTTGGTGAACCGCGGGCATTGGTCATTGCGCCTACCCGCGAGTTGGTGCAGCAGATTGCCGAAGACGCTCGTCAGCTGACGAGTCATACCGGCCTTAATGTGGTCACCCTGATTGGTGGCATGGATTACCAGAAACAGCAAAACCAGCTTACTAGTGATCTGGTTGATATTGTTATCGCAACGCCGGGTCGACTGCTGGATTTCAGTGGCCGTGGCGATCTGTATCTGGATAGAGTGGAACACTTGGTGATCGACGAAGCCGATCGCATGTTGGATATGGGCTTTATTCCGCAGGTGAAGCGAATTATCCGACTGACGCCGCAAAAAGAAAACCGTCAGACCCTGCTGTTCAGCGCGACCTTTACCGACGACGTCATTCGACTGACGGAGCAGTGGACCTACCAGCCGGTGAACATTGACATCGAGCCTGAACAAGTGGCAACAGACACTGTCGAGCAGAAGGTGTTTTTGGTTTCTGAGCAGGAAAAGTTTCAGATTTTGCAGCGCATCGTACGTATGCCTGAAGCGGTCAGTGTGATCGTATTTGCTAACCGACGTGATCAGACACGCCGCTTGCACGAGCGCTTGCGTAAGGGCGGTATCGCCGCCGGCCT
>JBLHMO010000086.1:0-13761 GCA_047622145.1 Paracoccaceae bacterium
ATAAACCCTGCGGACACCTCTTTTCGCATTACTCTGGCCCGCTGCTTAGTAGTGATTTCTCGAAATGCCAGGCCGCGCATGGTCACCGCCAGCGCCTGCGCCCCTGCGTTTCCGGACTGACCCGCCTCCACGGGTAGCAATACCGCAATCGCCGTGAATTGGGCGATAGTATTTTCAAATAACGGAACGACCGACGCCGCCATAAAGGCCGTAATCAAATTAATCTGTAACTACGGCATCCGCTTCTTCACCGTGAAAAGAGATTTCGACAATGCTCCTTCTTGGCGGCTAGCACCCACCATTGCCAACAAATCAGATGACGACTCTTGTCGTGACGCTTGCAGCAAGCTCTCATGGTAGATAATACCCAGCAGCTGATTATTGAAATCGAACACCGGCAAGTCGAACAGCTTTAGTTTCTCAAATAGTTCTGTAACTTCTTCATTCGGCGCAGTGTTTTGTACTGCCTCGGATACCGGCTGGGCGAGGGTTCCGAGGAAGGCACCCGGTTCCGCAATAGCGATATCTTGTAGATGCACCCTTCCCGAAAGTCGACCGCTGTTATCGACCAAAAACAGAGAGCGAGCAGTTCTCAGTTTGGCTTTGCGAAAAAAAGCTACAGCCGGCTCGAACGTCATGTCGCCGCGAAAGTGGTTAATCCGGGTATCCATCAGCCGACCAGCCGCGTTTTCCAGGTATTCCATCAGAGTCGTTAATTCGTGTCGAACGTCGGGATCCAACATCTTCAAAAACGCCTGGAGAGGCTCCCCCTCGAATTGACCCAGCATTTTCACCGCGCAATGGGGAGGTAGCTCGCTCAACAACTGCTTTCCTAGCTCATCAGGCACGGCGCTCAACAGCATAGCTGCAACATTTGGCACTAACAGCTGCCACACCTGTAGCTGCGAATAAAGCGCCTGCTTGCTTAACACCTTGGCAACCGTCGTGAGGTCCAGATCTTATAGGATCTGCGCCGCATCATTCGGATAATCCAGTAGAAAACTGGCGAGCCAATGTGTCATCGACTGCTTCGAATATCGCCTCATTACTCACGATATCCGACATCACTCTTCTCCCTTGCTTGCGACACCATTAGTTGTCATCTTCAGCAAGCCACTCGCCATGGTAACCATGCCCTTACTCAAGTGGGCCGCTCCAGCAAACCCAATGAGACGAACTGAGACAGAGCCAAAAAACCACTATCCTACTGTTTTATAAGATCATTGGCTCAGCAATCGCAAACGGTCTGGCAGGTACGCCAAGCGGCGATTAAATGCGCCGGCAACGACCGGACCGGCCGCTTCTATGCCAATCAGCTTCATGGTGGTCGAGCTGCCGGCACTCTCTCTCTGCAACAGCAGCACCAATTGGAGTGAGGGATTCCACCACACGGTCAAAACACCAGATGCGAGTTCCGTCTGATATTTTTCAACCCGCTGGCAGGCCTCGCCTGACGTGCCCATGCGCGTCATTTTGTTCAGCGCGTCCCGTGATAACAGCTGATATTTGGATGACCAACCTGCATCCGCAACCGTCTCCGATACTATCAGCCGACGCCGACGGTCACTGATACGCCTGCGTTCGATGTCGCCCACACCCAGATTGCGCCAAATGTCGGTATAGCCATGCTCAGGCCGTTCATGGGCAACCTCGCTGTGCATTCGCCACAGTATCAGTGATTCGACGCGCGGCTCCCCGCCTGCGGCCGACTGCTGCTCGATTCGATAAGACGCACCCAGAATATCGCGATTAATACCGCAATCAGCCGCCACAATTCCGCTCCATAGGAATACACATAGCGCCGATATGAGTCGGAACAGGATACTGCGGCCAAGAGCCAATTTTCGCATGAAAAGCCCAAGGCGTCGGGAACAGGCCCGGTGTCGACGGGAGGGGGGAAAGGATTTTCAGAAGAAGCACCCGACATTGCAAGACAATACCGGGTTTATTTTCTGGAGAATGACTTACTTACGCAGTTCCAGCTTAGCGATCTGATTGCGATGTACTTCGTCCGGGCCATCCGCGAGCCGCAGGGTACGCGCATTAGCATAGGCATAGGACAAGCCGAAATCATCACTGACACCGCCGCCACCGTGAGCCTGAATGGCCCAATCAATCACCTGACAGGCCATCGTCGGCGCCGCCACCTTGATCATGGCGATTTCTTTGGCCGCGACTTTGTTGCCCACTTTATCCATTTTGAAGGCTGCATTCAGTACTAAAAGACGCGTTTGATCGATCATAATACGCGATTCAGCTATTCGCTCAGACCAGACAGATTGCTGCGCCACCGCTTTACCAAAGGCGACACGCTCCTGCAGTCGTGCACACATTTTTTCCAATGCCCGTTCAGCTAAACCAATCAAGCGCATGCAATGGTGGATGCGACCCGGCCCAAGCCGACCCTGCGCAATTTCAAAGCCACGACCTTCGCCCAGCAGTATATTAGTCGCGGGTACGCGGACATTTTCGAACAAAATTTCGGCATGACCGTGCGGTGCGTCGTCGAAACCGAATACCGGCAGGTGGCGCAACACCGTGACGCCGGGGGTATCGCGCGGCACCAGAATCATGGACTGCTGCTGATGCCGATTGGCGTTTTCGGGGTCTGACTTGCCCATAAAAATAAAGATCTTGCAGCGGGGATCGTTGCCGCCTGAAGACCACCATTTACGGCCATTAATGACATAGTCGTCACCATCACGCACAATCGAACTTTCGATATTGGTCGCGTCGGACGACGCAACACCCGGCTCAGTCATCGCGAAGCAAGAGCGTATTTCGCCGTTCAGCAAGGGTTCCAACCATTTCTTCTGATGCTCTTTACTGCCGTAACGTGCCAATACTTCCATATTGCCGGTATCAGGCGCGTTACAGTTAAAGACTTCCGGCGCCCAAACAACGCGACCCATAATTTCGCACAGCGGCGCGTACTCGAGATTGGTCAGGCCTGCACCATGATCCGACTCTGGCAAAAATAGATTCCACAAACCAGCCTCTTTGGCCAGCGGCTTCAACTCTTCCATCACAGCCGTTGGCTGCCAGCGATCACCTTCGGCCACCTCCGCCACAAACCGGGCTTCGTTGGGGTAAACGTGTTCATCCATAAACGCATTAAGGCGCGCAATCAGTTCCTGAACTTTTTCCGTGTATTCAAAATTCATTGTCTTCTCCTGAGATTCTATTGAACGCGTCTATCAAGTACGCGACTGCATTTTTTCTACCTGATGCCAAGCGAGTTCCGCTAGGGGCTTGGCGGCGGAGCCCATT
Organism: Paracoccaceae bacterium; assembly: GCA_047622145.1. GTDB lineage: Bacteria > Pseudomonadota > Gammaproteobacteria > Pseudomonadales > Spongiibacteraceae > Litorivivens. The sequence continues at coordinate 3,271 of JBLHMO010000086.1, forward strand.
TCCTCCGCCTGCTTGCTTGCTGCCGTGCCAGACTTAACCCGCCCCATAATGCCCTGCAAAATACCCGCAAGACGGAACATGTTGTAAGCCATATAAAAATCCCAGTGACGGGGATCGATCTCTTTGTTGGTGCGCTGGCAGTAGTCTTTTATATGCTCGGCTTCGCTTGGAATACCTATGGATTTCAGGTCAGTTCCCGCAAGCCCGCGAACCGTATTAGGCAAATGCCAGGTCATGCAGTGATAGGCAAAATCTGCCAGTGGATGTCCGAGTGTCGACAGCTCCCAGTCCAGCACCGCAATAATGCGCGGTTCAGTGGGGTGTAGCATCATATTATCCAGCCGGAAATCGCCGTGCACGATTGCGGTGTCGTCGCCCTCAGGAATATTGTCCGGCAGCCATTCGATCAGGCGCTCCATCGCCTCAATCTTGCCGGTTTCCGAAGCGCGGTACTGCTTGCTCCAGCGGCTGATCTGGCGCTCAAAATAATTTCCCGCTTTGCCGAAGGACTCAAGGCCAATGGCCGTGTAATCGACACTGTGCAGCGCGGCCATCACGCGGTTCATATCTTCAAATATGGCCGTGCGCTCACCGGGGCTCAAATCGGGCAGTTCCGGATCCCACAGCACGCGGCCGTTCACGCAATCCATGATGTAAAACGGCGTGCCGATTACCGACTCGTCTTCACATAGGCTGTAGGTTTTCGCCACCGGAACGTCGGTAGAAGCCAGCGCCGTCATCACTCGATATTCGCGATCAACGGCATGAGCAGACGCTAACAAAGCACCCGGCGGCTTGCGCCGCAGCACATAGTCTTTGCCGCCAGCGTTAAGCTTATAGGTAGGATTGGACTGCCCGCCTTTAAACTGCGCTACGCTTAGTTCACCCGAAAAGCCCTCGACATGCTCGGCCATATAGGCGTGTAACCGCGCCACATCAAACTGATGCTTGTCCTGAACTGCCATCGTGCCGGTAAAGCTACCGGCGAGTTTGTCTGCCATGCCTTAATCCCCTGCGGGTGTAATAACGATTTTTCCGGAGACCTTGCGATCCATTAGCGAACGAATGGCTGCAGGGCCCTCTTCAAGCGAGTAGGTACCGGCGATATGCGGCCGCAACTTGCCCTGCTGCAACCAGTCAAACAAAGCGAATAAATCCTTGAGGTTGTGGTCGGGTTCGCGCTTCACATAGTCGCCCCAGAAGACGCCGATTATCGAACTGCCTTTGAGCAGCGTAAGGTTCAACGGCACCTTGGGAATCTCGCCGTTGGCAAAGCCAATGACCAGAAAGCGTCCGCGCCAGCCGGTGCTGCGCAGTGCAATTTCACTGAAAGGACCGCCAACGGGATCGTAAACCACATCCACACCTTTGCCGCCGGTCAACTCTTTCAAGCGCGCCTTCATGTCTTCGCTTTCGTAATTGATGAATTCGTCAGCGCCGTGGTCTTTACACACAGCGAGCTTCTCAGAGGTTGATGCGGCCGCAATGACCCGCGCGCCCAGCGCCCTGCCAATTTCAATAGCGGCCAAACCAACGCCGCCGGAAGCGCCCAACACCAACAGGGTTTCGCCCTCTTTTATAGCCGCACGATCGACCAGCGCGTGGTAGGAGGTAGCGTAGGTCATGACGAAGGCCGACGCCGTTACAAAATCCAAACCTTCGGGCATGGGAATAACCGACATCGCATCGCAGCAAACCTGCTCGGCAAAAGCGCCCCAGCCGGTGAAGGCTATAACTTTGTCACCAACGTTGAGGTGCTTGACGCCTTCGCCCACACTGCGCACCACACCGGCACATTCGCCGCCGGCGGAAAACGGAAGCTCGGGTTTAAATTGATACAGGTTTTGAATAATCAGTGTATCGGGGAAATTGACCGCCGCGGCTTTCACATCCAGTACCACCTGGTTTTTACCCGGCCTTGGATCGGCGACTTCGTCGACCACCAGTTTCTCGGGTGGCCCATGTTCTGTACACAGTAATGCTTTCATAGTTGCTCCTTAAGCGAATGGACTCGTAGGAGGTCGATCTTCAAGAATATCGCGCATCCGCGTTTCCACACTAACGCGGGCGCCCTTGTGCGGCAGAATATAGAATCGATTTTCCTTTACTGAGTCGACGGTAAAGCGAGCAATATCTTCGGCGCTCAAGCGTCCGGCCGCGATCGCAGCGCGCACAAACTCGGCATAGGCTTCACCCTCGGGATTGCAGGCGCTAAGTTCAGGCGGGCGGTTGCGCTCGGAATCAGCAATACCCGTGGCGAAAAAGGCCGGGCACAATACCGAAACGCCGATATTAGCTTTCGCGACCTGCAAGTCATGATGCAAACACTCAGAGAGCGTCACCACACCGTGTTTGGAGACGCAGTAAACGCCAGAGCCCGGCACCGAGGTTAAGCCGGCCAATGAGCCCGTATTCACGATATGGGCAGCGCTACCTTGCTCCAATATACGCGGTACAAAGGCCTGAATACCGTGGACAACGCCCATCAGATTGACGCCCATGACCCAGTCCCACTCGTCGCTGGTACTGCTCCAAAGCGGGCCAGAAGCGGCTACTCCGGCATTGTTAAGTAACAGATTCGCCTGGCCAAAGGCTTCGTAGGTGGCGTCGGCCAAGGCATCCAGCTCGGCACGCTTGGAAACGTCGCAGCGCCGGCTAATGACATCTACATCGCCCAGTAGTGCCATCGTGGCTTCAAGTCCGCGCTCATCCACATCCGCGAGTACCAGCTTCATATCCTCCGCTGCACATAACTTGGCGAGTTCGCGGCCAAGGCCGCTGCCCGCGCCAGTAATAACGGCAACGCCGTCCTTCAGATCCTGCATGTTTGCACCTTTTATTTGTGAATTGGGGGCTCAGGCAGTCAGGTAACCACCATCGACGTTTAAACAGGCGCCGGTGGTGTAGCTTGCCATATCTGAAGCCAGATACAGCACCGCTCCCGCCATTTCGGAAGGGTCCGCAACGCGGCGCATGGGTACATGCCCCATCGCATGCTTAAGAATCTCTTCGTTCTGAACCAGTGCCGCCGCAAATTTGGTATCGGTTGCACCGGGCAGCAGGGCGTTGACCCGCACCTGCTGAGCCGCGCACTCTTTCGCAAAGGCCTTAGTCATAGAAATGACCGCCGCCTTGGTTATTGAATAGATGCCCTGCATTTCACCGGGAATAACGCCGTTGATCGAAGCGACATTGACGATGCTGCCACCGCCATTCTCGGCCATGAGTTTTACGCCCTGCTGGGACATAAAGAAATAGCCTCGGATATTCACGTCGACCGTTTTTTGGAACATGGATTCGTCAGTCTCGGTAATCGGCCCGAAATGCGGATTGGTCGCAGCATTGTTTATCAGGATATCGAGTTTGCCGTGATCCTTGCGGATGTCCGCAAAGATGCTTTCGATTTGTGCCATCTCGCCAATGTGGCAAACGCGAGCCTCGGCTTTGCCACCGGCGTTGCGGATATCAGTGGCAACCTTTTCACAGCCGTCAATTTTACGGCTGGACACAATCACGGTCGCGCCGTTGGCGGCCAGCAGATGAGCAATTGATTCGCCAATGCCGCGACTGGCGCCGGTTACCAAGGCCAACTTACCTGTAAGATCAAAACCATTGCTTGCTGCCTGCATGAATACCTCTCGTTATGCGCACATTATTTGTAAATTGTGTTCGGCATGAAAACATGCCAGTTTAGACCCCCTAAACCCATCATTCCAATCGATTGAAGTTATACCCCTGTATTCGTTTCATGCATAATGGATTCATGCAAATTAATCGGATTGATCTCAACCTACTGGTTGCCTTTGACGCCATCTTCAGCGAAGCCGGTATTACCAAGGCCGCCGACAAGCTGCACTTAAGCCAGCCCGCTGTGAGTCATGCCTTGGCGCGCTTACGGGAATTGTTCGACGATCCGCTGTTCCAGCGCGATGGCCGCAAAATGGTACCCACACCTAAGGCCCGCGGCCTGATCGGCACTGTGCAGCGCACCCTACGCGATTTGCAGATCATGTTTAATGATATCGAACGCTTTGATCCAGCCAGCAGTGAAAAAACCTTTACGCTGGGTATGCGCGACCTGCTTGAAGCGGGCGTATTGCCCAAACTTGCCGCACACCTGACTGACAAGGCACCCCAGATCAACCTGTCCTCGGTTCGCCTCACTCGTCCTGACTTAGAAGCCGAGCTTGCGGCCGGTGCTCTGGATGTCGCCATCGATATACTGCAACCGGTATCGGATGTTATTCACGTGCGCAGCATCGCTCAAGATCGCATGGTGGTGGTTGCTCGGCGAGACCATCCGCACATCGGCAAACGGTGCACGCTGGATCAGTATTTAGGTCAGGGCCATATTCAATTGAGTTCGCGACGCAGCGGCCAAAGCTTTGAAGACGTGGAACTCAGCAGGCTCGGCATTCATCGCCGCATTCGCCTGCGCTGCCAAAATGGCTACGCAGCCTTCCGCATTGTTAGCGAAAGTGATTTTCTGCTGACCATCGCAGAAAATTACGCGCGCAACCTAGCGCCGCACTTTGATGTGCAAATTGTACCGCTACCGCTGGATACATCACCCTTTGATGCCTATCTATACTGGCACCGCAATGTCGACAACGACCCCGGCAATATGTGGTTGCGCCAGTGTATTGAAGAGACCTACGTACTATAGACTGGGCTCGAGAGAATCAGCCAAATTGATCCATTGCCGAAAACACTGCGCTTATTCCAACCTCCGGATGTCGCAAACAATTTCTTGTGTATGGGAGAGAAACTGTGGAAAAACTGATGTACCTGCTGGACCGAGCTAATTCACCCGGCGCACTGCAGCAAAACCTGAGTAGCGATATTATACCCGCGCTCCAAAAAACAGGAGCCAGCAATATTGTGCTAAACATGGCCGACTTGGATAAGGCCATCAGCGCCGCGGCACCCCAGCGTATTGCTGGTAACTGGCAAGACTTAGGCGCAGTAGTGTCTTTGTGGGTCGATTCAGTCGACGGCCATAAAGAGCTGGAAACAATCCTGAGCAAAAGTGGCTGCGAGCTAGCCGGCTATCTGGTCACGGAATCCGTTCCCCAAGCCTACGAACAAAACTGGAAGCCAAACGAGCGTAGGCCTGGCCTTACCCAATTTACCGCCCACGGCAAACCCGAACACATTGGAGAGCGCGCCTTTTATCGAAACTGGGGGGAACACACCGAGCTTTCATTCAAGCTGCACCCACTTCGCTGGTCTTACGTGCGCAACGCGGTTGTGCGGTCACTGAGTGACAGCGCGCCGAGCTATCGCGCACTCGTGATGGAACATTTCAGAGAAGCGAACGATTTCACCGACGAGTGTCGCTATTTCGGCGACCCCGCCACCGTTCAAAAAATGTACGAAGAACTGCCCGGGTTTTGCGATTTCGGCTCGATGATGACCGGCGCCATGAGCGAATACCAATATTGAACTGTGCATGACTGAGAATGTTAATGCCGGCGACGACGTTCGCAGGCCAGCACCAAGGCCCAGAACTCGGAAAAGTCATTCACGACGACGTCGGGCTTGTGGGGGTGCCCCTCGCTGCCCGGAAATATTTTTTGCAACCAGGGTAAATCCCACTGCGCACCATTAAAAAACACCGCCGTCATACCCGCACGCTTCGCGGCGTTAATATCGGTGGTGCTATCACCCACATACCAAATGCGCCGTCCAGCCTGCTCGCCCAGATTGTCGGCGGCCCGCACGAGTTGATCAGGATGGGGTTTGCGCAAGGGCGTATCGTCACCGCACACGGCGGTATCGAACAAGTCAGCCCAGCCGGTGCCTTCCACCGCCGCCAATTCGACCTCAAAAAACTCGCGATCCCGATTGGTGATGACACCAACTTTCAGCGGCAACTTGCGCAGGCCTTCTAGCATGGCGCGCACGCGCGGTTCAAAAGGCGCCACCTCGCCATAATGATTACGATAGTGCTTATTGAAGGTTTTGTGGGCCTGTTGTTTGGCGGCTTCATCGGCGCCAAACAACACTTCGAAAATATCGGTGCGCGAAATTTTTCGGTCGGCCCGCACCTTGGGATGCAGGCGACTATAATTCTGTACGTACTCGACCAGTTTGCCGTCTTCCGGCGAGCGGCTGTACTCGGGTTTCACCAGCCATTTCAGCAAACCCAAATCCGCCAGCTCGGGCAGCATATCGTCTACCGCGTGATACATCGCATCAAGCGTATCGACCAGGGTCGCGTGCCAGTCGAACAGAATCACCGCGGGCGTGGTGAGTTCGGCAACGGCCGGGTGCCAGTCCGGCTCTATCCGCGGCTCCGGTGCAACCGGGCCGTCAAAAAATCGCGGTCGCTCACGACTTAGCGCCACTGAATTGGCTTGCTGCCTAAGCAGGTCAAACAATTCATCCAAGCTATTGATGACAGCCTTAGGCTGAAAAGAGCCCAGCGCCAACTTCAATTTCGCAGCTTCCCAAAAGCCGCCGTTGTAAAACAAGCCGGCAATACCCGCGTTGTGCGCGGTTTGCATATCGACCAGACTGTCAGCCACGTACCACACGTCTTCTGCGGCCCCAGCGCCGGGGGAATAGCCTACATCTGCCATTGCCCGCCGCAGCATCTCGGGGTCGGGCTTGTAATCACTCACATCATCGGCGCACACCGTGGTCGCAAACAGGCGGGCCCAGCGTCCACCATCGACGGTTGCCAATTCGTAGTCGAAAAACTCACGGCTGCGATTAGTGGCAACACCCAAACGAACACCCAAATTTTTGAGCGCACTCAGGTATTCGAATACGCCGTCCTGAAAAGGCTTCACCTTACCAAAATGATTGCGATAGCAGCGGTTATAGGCTTCGTGCGCAATGCGCTTGGCTTTACGATTTTTTCCAAATACGGCGTTGAATATTTCCGTGCGCGATACTCTGCGCTCGGCCAGTATCCGAGGGTGCAAACGACGAAATATACGAATATAGCGCACCAGTCTTGCGTCATCCTCGTTGGCGCACTCCGACTCCGGCAGCAATTCACCTACCAGAGCAAGATCCTCCAGCAGCGGCAACATATCGCCCATAGCGTCGAACATCGCATCCGTGGTGTCTACCAGTGTGCCATGCCAATCGAACAGAATAAGTTTCGGTAGTCGCGGCGTTGTCTTGGCCTTTCTGATGGCTCTCATAGTGTCTTCATCCTGATTGCGCGCATCGCAATAGTAACTATACGCTGAATTTGTAGGTCAACGTCGCCGCAGCCAAGCAGAAATACTCCACTCATAACAGGGGCCGCATCTAGCTTGCGTGTCAGCCCAATATTTGCATTGTGCTTGATGCCTAAGAACATTGGCGTTACAAAGTAGGGCCTGACAAAGAAAATGACCACGAGAGAGTGTATGAGCGACGACCGAAAAATACCCAGACTGAAAGATAATAACTATTCTGAAGAGGCCGCACACCAGCGCCGGGAATTTTTAACACGTAAAACCGGTGCCTCGCTTGAACATACCAGCCACTACTCTATTACCCCCGAATCAGTGAAAGGTAATACCGAAAACTTTATTGGCGTCGTGCAGATGCCGGTCGGTGTTGCAGGCCCCTATCTTATCAATGGCGAGCACGCTCAGGGTGAATTCTATATACCAATGGCCACTACCGAGGGCACTCTGGTTGCTTCCTACTCGCGCGGCATGCGCGTGGTGTCGGAATCCGGTGGCGTAGCGGTTACTGTTGTCGACGAATTTATGCAGCGCGCACCGCTGTTTGAATTTGCCACTGCCCGCGAAGCCATCGCCTTTTCGCGTTGGCTGGAGACGGAATACGAGGCGATTAAAGACGTTGCCGAAAGTAGCAGCTCCATCGCCAAACTTCAGCATATTCAAAAGTGGGTCATTGCCAACAAACTGTTTACCCGCTTCAACTACACCACTGGCGACGCCGCCGGCCAGAACATGACGGGCAAAGCGACCCATATCGCCTGCCAGTGGATTCTCAAAAACTACGACGGTGCTTTTACCAATTTCTCGCTGACCTCCGGCATCGAGACCGACAAAAAACATTCGCATATGAACCTGCTGCATCCGCGCGGCAAACGCGTTGTGGCTGAAGCGGTCATTAAAAAAGACATTCTTAAAACGCTGATGCGCGCTGACCCCGCCAAAATGGTCAAACTGCGCCAGCGCATCATACTTGGCAGCCTTTTGGCGGGCTCTGCCTATAATGGCCCCCATTCGGCTAACGGTATTGCCTCCATGTTTATTGCAACCGGCCAAGACGAGGCCAATGTGGTGGAGTCGCACACCGGCATCGCCTTTATGGAACTCACTGACGACGGCGACCTGTACTACTCGGTTACTCTGCCGTCCATCATCTGCGCAAGCTATGGCGGCGGCACCGGCCTGCCAACCCAGCGAGAATGCCTGGAAATGATGGACTGCTACGGACGGGGCAAGGCCAAAAAGCTGGCAGAAATTGTGGCCGCAACGGTATTAGCCGGAGATTTGTCACTGGCAGCAGCCGTCGTGGCTGATGAATGGGTATCGAGTCATGATGAGCTGGGTAGAAACCGGCCGTGAGTACGACACAGCGAATCGAAGTCACTCGTAGGCCTGAATAGACCCTGCGCTTCAGGCATCGCCGCGCCCGAAAAGACCTAACGCCTATTCGGGCCTATCGCGTAACGGAAAACTCTACTCGGAACGCAAAAATCTCTTATTATGGTCTTTATCCGGCACAAGGCAGACATCGTATTTGCCAAATAAGGCGTAGCGGTTCCGGGCGATGCGGTCATACATCCAGTCACGCACAAACCACGGCACCAACCAGCCGATACCAAGCGCCTGCCAGGGAAAAGGCAGGCGCCATAACACCCTGAACAATGCTGTAGTCTTCGTATACAGCGTATTGCCCTCAATCAACACCATGGTTTCGTAATCGTCAGTCGGCAGGCCGTACCATTCCAGAAGAGCCTGTCCCTCGGCAGACTGAACAGTCGCCAACTTAAACCGATGCTTGCGATCAACACGGATAATAAATCGAGTCCATGCCGAACACAGCTTGCACACACCATCGAACAGAATGACCCTATCGCCAGAGTCTATGATCGGCGGCGCGGCACGCTTGTCGAGATCAAAGGCATTCATTTCTCCGGCACTCGCTCGCGCTGTACCCACTCCTCAAGCAAAGCAACATTGCGAATGTTTTTGCGAAAGGCCACATCAGCAATATCACCAACAATGGGCACGCTGCCCAACAGAAAATCAAGGCCGATGTGGCTCAGCATTTTAATCTGCAAAGCCTTTGGGGCTGAAAGTTTTCGCGCCTGCCAGACAATAGCCAAGCCCAGCAGCGCGCTGACAAAGTCGCCGGCCACCGGCAACAAGCCGACGATTGAATCCAAACCCACGCGCCAGCGCGTGAAGGGTATGACCCAAGCACCATCGAGCAAGGTGGCCCACTGCTGACAGCGGCGCAGCCGCACTTGAACTTCGGATTCCGCTTCGGCTTCGGTCATTTTTTGGCAATGATGTAGACGGCGTGAATAATACCCGGCAAATAGCCCGGCAAGGTAAGCACAATATTAATCCAGAAGTGCTTACCGATACCCACCTGCAAAAACACTCCTAATGGCGGCAACAAAACAGCAAAAAGAATGCGAATCAAATCCATAAGAAATCCCATCGAAGGAGAAACAATCAATCTCGCAAAGTAGCACAGCTTGGGGTACAGGACGCTGCTAAACTCACATTTCAGGAAAAGCGACTCTAGAACAGTAGCTTGGGCTGCCCAATTCACCCAAGTAGCGCCCCCTGTTCGTTTTCAAGCGAGTCTATTTCAACCCCTGCATAAAAGGTATACGGGCTAACTCGCCGGTAAACTACAAAAAACCGTAGCTACACAGTCATGAAACTCGAACGCTATATAAGTACGATACTCGCCGCCAGGCTGATGCCAAATAGCAGCAACAAAGCCACAACATCCACGGCCTTTAAGAAATAGCCGTCGCCCTGAGGACCATTTTCCTCCAGCTTCAAGGTACGAGCCGCCATAAACAGGGGGAAGGCCACGCTAATAGCAACAACTACACCACCGACAACATAAGCATACAAAAAGCGGATTTTTAAACGCCGCCCCTCAAGTAATATCGATAGATTGCAGGCAAATGCGAGAATCATCAAATCGGCCACCAAAAAACGTCCAGCTGCATGGGAGTTGAGCAAAGCATCTTTCCAGAAAAGAATATTGGCTTCAACAAGGCCTTCGCCTAGGCATTCAGGAATGTGCCACCACGTGAAAACAAGCGCGACAATAGCCATCAACACGTATGTTATGGAAAGAACCTTTGGTTTTATCTGCATAGTTTTTAGCTACCTGTTGTTTTGTTATTGGTAAATAATCTAGAAATGATCCGTATAGAGATCGCGGTCGTATAGTTTTGTCAGTAGAGCCACGTGCTAGCCATTCAGTAAAAAGTGAACATAGATACTGAAAAAAATATCCCAGCGCAATTGCCGGCGTCCA
>JBLHMO010000087.1:0-13736 GCA_047622145.1 Paracoccaceae bacterium
CACTATGCGCCGGCGGCAGAATTGGTGGAGAAGGTGGATGGGCTCAGCGTGGCCTACGCTGACTGGCGCTTTAATTTGCGTATGTCCAATACCGAGCCGGTGGTGCGCTTGAATGTTGAGTCGCGCGCTGACGAGGCCCTGATGCGGGCAAAAACCGAAGAGCTGCTGGCCTTTATGGCGAGCACGATGGCGAAAACTGCAAGCGCCTAGATCGCTTGTGGTTGCCGGCACTAGCGCTGTGGCTTGAGCACCTGCGCTGCCACAGGATCAAGACTGGCGGCGGCATTGTCTTGCAGGCTTTGCAGAATCGCGCGGCTGCTGACCTTACCCAGCTCAACGCCCCATTGATCGAAAGGATTAATCCCCCAGATAAAGCAGGCCGTCATCATTCGGTATTCGTAATAGGCGATGAGCGCGCCGAGCGTGTAGGCATCGACTTGCTCGAAGCTGATCAGCGAGTGGGGGCGGTTGCCGGGTATGGTTTTATGCCGGGCAAGCAGATTTGCCTCTGATTCCGCCATTCCGCTTTCGCGTAAGCGCGCTGTAATGTCCGCCGTGCTCTGACCCTTTGCCAGCGCCAGGCTTTGGCCCAGGCAATTTGCAATCAGGCGCTGGTGTTGGTCGGCCTGAGTGTCGGTCCGGGCGTCGGCATTGTGCAGCGGCAATAATAAATCACAGGGGAGGGCTTCGCTGCCCTGATGCAGTAGCTGGAGAAAGGAGTGCTGGCCGTTGCTGCCTTGGCTGCCAAACAGCACCATGCCCGTAGCGCAAGCGCTTAATTCACCGCCGTCTGTCGTTTGCTTGCCCTGACTCTCCATAAACAGCTGCTGGAGGTAATCTGGCAGCAGGCGGAGGCGCTCTGCATAGGGCAATACCGCCAGGGCGTTGCAGTTCAGAAAATTTCGATTCCACACATCGATCAGGCCACTGAGCACGGGGAGGGGTCTGGATTCTTGCTCGGTATGCGTATCGATGCTTTCGCCGCCGCGCAGCAGCTCGGTGTAGCTGGCCATGCCGTAGGTCAGTGCAAAGGGTAAGGCAATAGCAGACCATATGGAAAATCGACCGCCTACCCATTCCGGGAAGGTAACGCTGCGCGTTATGCCCAAGCTTGCCGCTTTTTCGGCTTGGCAGGTGATGGCCACAAAATGTTGTTCAAAGCCCTCGCCCACGGCAGCGCGGACCCATGCCATCGCGGCTTTTGCATTGCTCAAGGTCTCCTCGGTACCGAAGGATTTAGATGACACCAAGAAAAGCGATTCGTCGGGTGAGCAATGTTGAAATATCTTAGCGATGGCCGTCGGATCGATATTGGCCAGAAAATGACATTCGAGCTTTTGCGGCACTAAGCCGTCCAGCGTATCAATCATAAGTCGCGGCCCGAGGTCGGAACCACCGATGCCGATATTCACGATCTGGCGAAAGCGCTGACCAGTGGCCCCGCGAACGCTGCCATCGTGGACACCCGCAACCAGCTCTTGCATGGTCGCGCGCATGCTGGCAATGGCATCGCAGGGTTTGGTCGCGCGCAATTGATTGTGGCAGGCACTGCGCTGCTCGCTAGGGTTCATCATATCGCCGCGCATAACGGCGGCGAGCTTTGCCGGTACCTCGCGTTGCTGAGCAAGCGCAAACAGCAAATCTAGGGTCTGGGCATCGAGACGTTGGCGGGAGTAGTTGATGTTGAGTGGGCCTGCTGTGGCAGACAGGGTGACGGCGCGCTCGGGCTGTTGCTCAAATCGTTGACCCAGACTGACGGCCGCAGTGCGGCGCTGGTGCTCGGCAAGGTTCTTCCAGGCAGTGCTGTCAGGCAGTGTCGTCATTCGTAGTCTTCGCAACGGTTTTTTGGGTGACGAATTATTTTGTGCGGCTCAGCGCCAATTTACTCAAGTCTAACAAGGCTTGATGGTATTTGCTTGCGGGCAAGGCAATCAGCGCCGTCAGGGCATTGCCGGAATAGTTGGCTGCGGTTTTGCGCGTAAATTCCAGCGCGCCGCAGGATTGAACAATGCGAACCACCTCATTGAGGTTGCCCGCATCCTTCGCGGTGATGGCGTGACGAATGAGATCTGATTCGGCGGTTAGGGCGTGTTTCATCGCAAAAATCAGCGGCAGCGTGGCTTTGCCTTCGCTGAGGTCGTCGCCAATATTTTTGCCGGTCTCGCTAGGGTCGCCTTCGTAATCCAGTACATCGTCAATCAGCTGGAAGGCCATGCCCAGATTCATGCCGTAATCGTAGAGCGCGCCACTGTGGTCTGAATTGTTCAGCTGTGCGGCGCCGGAGCAGGCAGCGGCAAATAACACAGCCGTTTTATTTTGAATGACGTTGAAGTAGGTGTCGGCATCGGCGTCGGGGTTGCCCGCGCGCACGAGTTGTAAAACCTCGCCTTCGGCCACGGTATTGGTGGTATCAGACAAAAGCCCCATCAAGGGCATATGGCCGATGGTGACCAGCATTTGAAATGCCCGGGAATACAGGAAGTCGCCCACCAGTACGCTGGGCGCCGAGCCCCATTTCGCGTTGGCGGTAGGCAGGCCGCGGCGCAGGTTGGAGACGTCTACGACGTCGTCGTGGAGCAGGGTTGCGGTGTGGATGAACTCGATGACAGCGGCTAGCTGGATGTGCTTGGGGCTGATATCGCCGCTGGCGCCAGCGCACAGCAGGCTCAGCAAGGGCCGTAGCCGCTTGCCGCCGGCGTCAACGATGTAGTGGCCGATATTTTCGACCAAGCCGACGTCTGAGTGGAGTTGCTCGATAATAAGGTCATTGACGGCCTGGAATTCGCTCGCCACCACCTCTTGGATATGTTGCATTTGTCTGAGTTCACCTATAGTTGCCGCGGGAATGCTAGGGGGCGCCGCTTGGAGTGTCAAGGCTGGCTGTGGTCGATGCTGCGGTCGCCCGAAAAGCTTGAGCTTGTCGGTGCTTTTGCGTAGAATGCGCGACCCTGAAGCAAAACTGTCCGGCCTTGGGTTACTTTGGCTGGCGGCAGTGCCTGAACTTGCACCTCGACAGGATGTCGGCACTTAATTTTCATCAACCCATGCAAGCAGGCTGACTGGAGAGAGACCTATGTACGCAGTGATTGAAAGCGGTGGCAAGCAACACCGTGTTATCGAGGGTGAAACCCTCAAGCTTGAAAAACTGGAAGTCGCTACTGGCGAGTCGCTGGAGTTTGACAAAGTCCTGCTGGTCAACGATGGCACGACCGCTAAAATTGGTACTCCGCTGGTTGCTGGCAGTAAAGTCACTGCCGAAGTGATTGCCCACGGTCGTCACAAAAAAATCAAAATTATTAAGTTCCGTCGTCGTAAGCACTCGATGAAACAGGCCGGCCACCGTCAGTGGTATACCGAAGTTAAAATTACCGGTATCAGCGGTTAAGTAAAGGAGAGGATTCATGGCTCACAAGAAAGCTGGTGGTAGTACTCGTAACGGTCGCGATTCAGAAAGCAAACGCCTTGGTGTGAAGCTTTTTGGTGGCCAAGCTGTGCCTTCGGGCAGCATTATCGTTCGCCAACGCGGTACGCGTTTTCACGCTGGCGTTAATGTTGGTATCGGTAAAGACCATACTCTGTTTGCTAAGGCGGATGGTGTAGTGAAATTTGCGGTTAAAGGCCCGAAAAATCGCACGTTCGTCAGTGTTGAAGCGGCCTGACACGCTCAACTGACTTAACAAAAGCCCCGTCAGCTTGACGGGGCTTTTTTGTATCTGCTAAAGAAAGACTAACCGACGCCGGAATACTCGTATGAAATTTGTTGATGAAGTTGTAATCAAGGTTGCCGCTGGCAACGGCGGTGCCGGTTGCATGAGTTTCCGGCGTGAAAAGTATATACCCAAGGGCGGCCCCGATGGCGGCGATGGCGGTGACGGTGGCAGCGTATTTCTGTGCGCCGACGACGGCGTCAATACCTTGGTGGATTACCGCTATGTGCGCGGCTATCAAGCTGATAATGGCGGCTCGGGGGGGGGTGGAAATTGCCGTGGGAAAAGTGGTGAGGATTTGACGCTTGTGGTGCCGGTGGGCACCACAATTATCGATGAATCCACGGGCGAGGTGCTGGGTGATTTGTCGAAAAACGGCGACGTGCTGGAAGTGGCACAGGGCGGTTTTCACGGGCTGGGCAATGCCCGCTATAAATCGAGCACCAACCGCACGCCGCGGCAAACCTCGCCGGGCTCGGAAGGCGAATCGCGGCAGCTGCGCATGGAAATGAAGGTCTTGGCCGATGTCGGTTTGCTTGGGCTTCCCAATGCCGGCAAGTCGACGCTGATCCGCTCGGTGTCGGCTGCCAAGCCCAAGGTGGCGGATTATCCTTTTACTACGCTGGTGCCGAATCTCGGCGTGGTCGCCATGGAGCGGCACCGCAGCTTTGTGATCGCCGATATTCCTGGGCTGGTTGAAGGTGCGGCTGAGGGTGCAGGCCTGGGTATTCGCTTTCTCAAGCACCTAACGCGCACGCGCTTGTTGCTGCACCTCGTAGACGTGCAGCCATTGGATGGCTCTGATCCGGTGGAGTCGGCGCGCATCATCATGGCTGAGCTGAAAGCCTTCAGTGAGACCTTGTATCAGCGCCCGCGCTGGTTGGTGCTAAACAAAACCGACTTGCTGCCGGAGGATGAGCGCGAGGCTTTTTGTCGCGATATTGTTGAGCGCCTAGATTGGCAGGGGCCGGTATTTTCTCTCTCGGCCTTGACCGGCAGTGACACCGGTCCTCTGTGCTGGGCGATACTGGAGCATGTTGAGGCTTGTCGCGAGCACGAAAAGGACAACGAAGAGGCGCAGCAGCTGGAGTTTGATACACAGCGCGCCATGCAGGCCGAGGCAAGGCAGCGTATTCAGCATCTCGCTGACACGCGCAGCGCCGCCCACAAGGCGGCACTGGAAGGCGGCGGTGACCAAGCGGACGATGACGATGATGATGGCTGCGATGTCGAAGTGGTCTATGAGCCTTAAGGCGCAAGCCCTGTAATTGGGAATCGAGACATGAGTGGAACAGCTGCGTCGCAGCGCTGGGTCGTAAAGATAGGCAGCGCTTTGCTTACTGCTAACGGCAGGGGCTTGTGGGGTGAGGGTCTGGATAACTGGGTGTCGCAGATGGTTGATCTGCGCGCCGCCGGACATGAGCTTGTGCTGGTTTCCTCGGGCGCTGTTGCCGAAGGCATGACCCGCTTGGGGTGGGCGCGGCGGCCGGAAGAAATTCATCGTCTGCAGGCGGCCGCGGCGGTGGGTCAAATGGGCCTTATACAGGCTTACGAATCGCGATTTTCCAGGCACGGCTTGCACACGGCGCAAATTCTGCTGGGCCATGATGATATCTCTGCACGGGATCGTTACCTGAATGCCCGCGGAGCGCTGCAAACGCTGCTTGAGCTCGGCGTAGTGCCGGTAGTCAACGAAAACGACACGGTTGTTACTGATGAGATACGCCTCGGTGACAATGACACGCTAGCGGCCTTGGTGGCTAACTTGGTTGATGCCGACGTGCTGGTGATTCTTACCGATCAGGCGGGCTTATTCGATAAGGACCCGCGCCACAATCGAGAAGCCAGGCTGATTGAACATGCCAATGCCAGTGATAGCGCATTGGATGGCATGGTCTCAGGCGCTGGTGCGCTGGGTCGTGGCGGCATGGTAACCAAGTTGCGGGCGGCGCGTTTGGCGGCGCGCGCGGGGGCCGACACCATCATTGCCAGTGGCACCGAAGATCGAGTACTGCAGCGGCTGTTGGCGGGTGAGTCGGTGGGTACTCGCTTGTCGGCGAGCCGTCATAAAATGGCGGCTCGTAAGCAGTGGCTGGCGGGGCAGTTGCAGTTACGCGGCCGGCTGGAGCTGGACGATGGCGCGGTCAGTGTCCTGACCGGTCGCGGCAGCAGTTTGCTGGCGGTCGGTGTGATATCGGCGTCCGGCAATTTTCAGCGCGGTGACTTGGTGGCTTGTGTGGACGCGGCCGGCAGGGAAATTGCTCGGGGCCTAGTCAATTACAATGCCGACGAAACCCAAAAAATCGTCGGCCAGCCGAGTTCTGCGATTGCGGCCTTACTGGGCTATCATGGCGAAGAAGAGTTGATTCACCGGGATAATCTTGTGCTGAGTTGAGGGTGATTGAGGCTAGGCCTCAGGCGAAATACAATATTCGAACAATAAAAAACCCGCCAAATCAGCGGGTTTTGATCTTTCTATGAATGCGATCAGGCTGCGGCCGTGCTCATGGCTTTAATCTGGGCGCTCAGGCGGCTCTTATGACGAGCTGCCTTATTCTTGTGGATAATGCCTTTGTCTGCCATGCGATCAATAATCGGAGTTGCTGCTGCGTAGGCTACCTTGGCTGCTTCAGCATCACCTGAGGCAATGGCGCTTATCACTTTCTTCAGATAAGTGCGCACCATGGAACGCAGGCTGGCATTATGCTTGCGGCGTGTTTCCGCTTGTCGTGCGCGTTTACGTGCTTGGGGAGAATTTGCCACCCTTGTACTCCTCGAATCTGGTGTAGTGCCAAAAATTTAAGAGGGCGGATTATTCCTGTTGGCGCCCATTCTGTCAAGGGCATTTGCCCTTGGGCGCCACTTTTTAATCTACTGCAGCATTGGCTAGAAGCGTGCAGTCGCCAATGTGCCCCTAGGTGCGGACTTTATTGTATGGAAGCTGCGTCAAACAGCAGATGCTGGCTCAGGTCGCCAAACAGCTCGGGGTACATCTCGCGCCGAGCAAATCGCCACGAGCCTTCGTGTTTGTCTAGGCTGTCTTTGTAGTGGCCTGAAATGATCGTCTGCAAGGGCAGGCCGGGAGTGGCCTGCACGACCGTGAAGTAGGCTTGGGCCTTGGCGGTAAGGCCATTGCTGTCGACTTCGATCATGACATTGCTGATGATATGCCGGGTTTTCGGCGTGCCGCACTCAAATAGGCGTGTGGAGTTGTTATACATATCCAGTACTGCGTTATACCCTTTAACCACCGAGTCTGCGGCGGGTGCGACAATTTCACCATGGCGAAAAAGCTCGGCTACGCCGGCGAGGTCGCCGGCGTCCAGCTTGAACGCATAGCGGTACATGAGGTTTTCGATTGCTCGGTAATCATCCATAGGTCACTGCCATCCATAGGTCGCGGAACTTTGTATTATTGTGGGTGGGGCGGCGTGGCAGTCCTAGTCTGCTCTGCGCATAAGACAAGTGTAGCGTGTTTGTTGTTTCAAAACGCCCTCAGGCCCCTGATTTTGATAGTATAAGGGCAGACATACGCAGAGTAATTACGAATTTGAAAGATACACCAGCGCGCATACTCGACGAGGCAGAGTCTCTGTTTGCAGCCAAGGGCTACAAGGCGACCTCGTTGGGTGAAGTCGCCGATCGCGTCGGCATGCGCTCGCCCAGCCTCTACAACCACTTCAAGAACAAGGAGGCACTTTATCGCGCGGTGCTGGATAGGCTGATTGAAACCTTTAACAAGCCGCTTCAGGTTTTGATGGAGCAGCCGATTACCCGCGGCAGTATTTTGGAGTGGCTGGAAACAATCGTGGAGTTGCACCATCAGCACCCCAATCTTGCCCGCCTGCTGCAGCACGCTGCGCTGGCGGGTGGGCCACATACGTCAATGATTATTAACGAGATGTTCCGTCCCTTGTTTGATCATAGTGCGCCGGGGCCGGAGCTGGGGTTTTTCGAGGGGGGTGACCTGGAGCCTTGGGCTGTCATGGCCTTTAACAACATAGTGATGTCATATATAACTATGGCGCCGATGTATCGGGATATGCTGAAAGTCGATCCGCTTTCAGAGGAGGGCTTGTCGCGCCAAAAGCAATTGATCAGCCGCTTGGCTAGATTGGTGTTTTCGGTGGATGAGCTATCTAGCGAGGAGGGGAGTAGCGGACCGCTAGAGGCCCGCTGAAAGGAGCAGATTAGCCGGCTTTGCAGGCTTTCTTTGCTGCTTTGATTTGCTTGCGGTGACACTCGTCAGCGGAGTTTTCGCCGACACACCATTTGCGGCGGTTGTCCCATGCGGTCAAGGGGTAGCGCTGGCCATTGGTGCATTTCACGGCGTAGCTTGAGTATTCTAGGCCGGCATCGGTAACACCTTCTCCGGTGTACATGACGCTGGTGGGGCGGGCCGCAAAAGACGCTGCAGAAGCGGTGGCCAAAGTGGCGACCATCAAGGTTTTCATGAAAGTTTGCATAGAGGTATCACTCGTAGAACATGTCGACAGCGCTTATTATTCTTAAAGTGTTACTAAATTGCCAGCTTAATTCGTAGGTGTTACCAAAAAGAAAGCGGCTAAATGCAGGCAGGGTTTTGATATAAAAGGATATTTTGTATTTCTATGACGGCAGCCATTACCGGATCGTAATGCCGTGCAAGGCGTTACCGTCATTAAACCTGTTACTTCAGGTAGCGAGTGCTAGCCAGATCAGCACCCAGCCAGCAACAGCCAGAGAGATTGAATCGCGGGTTTTGTCCAGTCGCGCGAGGCCGTAAAGATAAGAGGCCGGCGGCAAAATCAGCGAGCACAAGCCCCAAGTAAAATCTTCATTGGACGAAGTAATAAGCAATAGTAGCCAGCTAAGCAACAAAAGTGCGATGCCAACGGTCATAAACAGTGCTGCATAAGGTTCCATAGATTTCTCCATTCTAATCCGACGGAATGTCGGCGGCAGACGATTCTTTATTGTTGTGTTTGCTTGGCAATGGGCCAAGCGATTTACGTGTCTGAGTGCTAAAGTAACCAAAAATAATCAGTGGCGAAAGCCCCCGGTTTGATCCGGTGTCAGCGCAACCTTGATGGTGGGTTCACGGGAGCGGGCATCGCGCAGTCAGCAGTGGCGGGAAATGATGCATACACAGGGGGGTATAAGAACAATGGCAAGCGCTCGCAAGCTCTCAGTATTCACGGTTCTGCTCCGGCTGCTTTTTTTGTTTCATGTCATGCTGTTCGCGTCAAAATCTGCGTGGGCGCAGGAGCCGCGCCTGCCGGCCCTGACTCCTCTGGCGGTGGCTGACACTCAATCGGTTCGAACACAGCAGGCGCTAGAGAAGGCGGCAGCGTCGGGTGATTACACCTTGGCCTTAAAGCCGGCGCAGGAACTTGCGCGCCACTTGAGCGCTGACCGACAGTGGGCGCCAGTGGCATTGACCAACCTTGCGCTCGTGCAGCTGCACGTCGGTGATAGAGATAGCGCAATGACAAATTTGCAGATGGCCGTTGCGCAGCTGAAGCAGGGCGGAAATTTCCGCGACCCGCGACTTACATCACCGTTATACGCGCTGGGGATCAGTTATTACCAAATCGAACAGTACCCACTGGCGATCGAGTATATCGAGCAGGCGAATTTCATTGTGCGCACCGACCGGGGGCTGGAAAGCCTTGAGCAGACCGCGTATGACGAGCAGCTGCTGGAGAGCTTGCTGAAAACCGGGCGCCTAGACGGCGCCACTGACAGGCTGGAGAGCAGCCTGAATATACACCGGCAAGCCTTAAAAGGTGGCCCTGAATTAGAGCAGGCCCTCGCCAGTGCGGCGCGTTGGTACCGACGCCTGGATGCGCCTTATCAGGAGAGCCTTCTGCACGAGGAGCGGCTCGACATTATGGTAGCCGAGCACGGCGATGAGCATCCAGATCTGGTGCCGATCTATTACGATCTCGCGGGCAGTTACTCGCGGCGTATGCGCAGAGACCTGGATAAGCTGCGTGATATCAAGGCGGCTGAGCGCAATGTCAGCTACTCCTTTGTACGAACCGATCAGGTGCGCCGTGCCATTAGAAATGACTTTGGAGAAAGCCCTGACAACCGCAGTTTGTTGGACTCAGAATGGAAAGCGGTTCGTGCGCTGAAAATTGCGCTGCGTATTCAGGAGGAGCAAAGCCCATCGGATAAGGCGGCTATCGGCGAAAGTTATACCCGCCTCGGAGACCACTATCAGTTGTTAGGAGACAGTCGCAAGGCAAGGCGCTACTACCAGCGCGCTTATGCCTTATTGCAAGAGGCGGGCGCTGAACAGCGCCTTGCTGATACTTTTGGTCGACCGGTGCCGCTTTATCGAAAACCGATGAAGCTGCCGCCTACCAGTGACCCGGAATTACTGCGCGCCTACCGCGGTGAAGTTGAGCTTGTTATGGATGTAAATTCGCGAGGTCAGCCGCGCAATGTCGAGTTTTTGGAAGCCCGCCCGGAACAGGCAGAAGAATTGAAAGTCAAAGCCATACGCAATAGCAAAGACACAATATTCAGACCGAAGTTTAGCGATAAAGGGACTGAAAAAACCGAGCAGGTTAAATTTATCTATCGGTTTCAGCCTTCGCCGGAGGCACCCTGATGTTGAGTGTATACAGCCGCATTGATCAGGCGGCACACCAATTGGAAGCGCCCCTTCAGTTTATCCCTAGTGCAATTGCCTGTGGGAGCCGCCTCGCGCGTAAAGCGCTGACACTGACAATACTGACAGTATTGATGTCGGCCTGCACCACGCCACCACCATCGCCCTCATCACCTCCCAGTACCCCGCCCCCGCCCGCGAGTGTGTCGCCACCCCCTCCGCCTAGCCAGGAGCAGCCAACACAGAGTGGACAAGAGGCTCAGCAGGCTAGCGAACAGGCTGAGGAAAAGGACGAGAGCGCCAAAAAAAATGCCGCGAAGCAATCACATCCAAAGTCGGATGCAGCCAGTGGTGCGCAAAGCGATGATCCGAATTGGCCGCCACCGCCACCGCCACCGCCCGATAGCCAAGCCGCCGAGCAGGGCAGTGAGAGCCAGACAACACAACAGCAAGCTACTGAGTCCCCCACTAAACCCGGGGGGCAGGTATCAGGGCAATCTGCGCCACCGGGCAGCCCCCCCCAATATCAAACTCATGGCGAGCAATACGACGAGTTAAATGACGAATTGGCGCGCTCGCTCGGCAGTTTTGATCGACGCCTGGATCGTGAAGGCAAGGACTTGTCGGAAGCCCAGCGCGCCGAGGCCATTGCCAGCGAGCGCAGTCGCCGTGAATCAGCAGCAGGCGGCGATGGCTCGTCGGCTGGGCAGCCGAGTGGTGGTGGCGCGGGCGGTGAGCAATATGGTTACGGAGCGCCGCCACCTCCCGCAAGCGGTGGTGGCTCAATGCCAAAAGGTGGAAGCCGCCGCGCTGGAAGTCCTGGCGATAAAGCCAGCCTACCACCGGCGCCGGATGATGTGTCCAGTGGTCAGGACGATGATATCGTTGCGCGGCAATTACGCGAGGCCGCGGAAAATGAACCCGATCCCGAATTGCGGGAGAAGCTGTGGAATGAATATCGTGATTACAAGCGCAACAACCGTTAAAGCTCGCAAGGTGGTTTGGAAAAGTGTGCAGCTCTTGCTCGCGTGCAGCTTTTTGTTGTCAATAAGTGCCTGCGTAAATCAATCGCTTAAATACGTAAACGCAACGCGCGCAGTGCATGCGGAGCGCGAGATTCCACAAGCGGAATTACTGGATATCAACATTGCCGTTTTTGATCCGGGTTATACCCTGCCGGTCGAGGAAGATTCCGGCATCTTCCCTCAGGTTCGCAATGCCGAAGCCGGTTATATTCCCTACCGTCTTCGCGAGACCTTGCAAAGTACGGGGCACTGGGGGCCGGTCCGGGTTGTTCCCGGCTCAGACACTAATTCCGAGTTATTGATTAGCGGCAAAATTATCGAATCGAACGGCCGCGACCTTGAGCTTGCCGTAAAGGCAGTCGATGCATCCGGACGAGTCTGGTTAGAGAAAACCTATTCCGAAACAGCTGCGAGTTTAAGCTACAGCGACGCGGATCCTTCCGAGACGGATCCATTCCAAGACATGTACAATCGTATCACTAACGATTTGCTCGAAGCGCGTAAAAAGCTGTCTTCAAAACAACTTCGGGATATTCGGCAGCTTGCCTTTCTGCGTTTTGGCGCGGACTTGGCGCCAGATACTTTCAATGACTACCTACGTGAAAAAGAGGGAACTTACAGCGTGCGTGGCTTACCCGCGTCTGGCGATCCAAACGTGCAGCGCATCAAAAAAATTCGCGAGCGCGACTATCGTTTAGTCGATGCGCTGGACCAGCACTATTATATTTTTTCGGAACAAATACAGTCGCCCTACGACGAGTGGCGTGCGTCGAGTTATCGCGAAGCGAAAAATCTCGATAAGGTGCGCAAGGAAGCCATCGGTCGAATGGTTGCTGGTGCCGTAGGCGTTGCCGCAGGAATATATGGTGCCGGGCAGGCGAACAATAGTGTGCAAGGTGCGGCGGCGCTTAGCGCTGTCGGCGGCGGCGCCTACTTGTTCAAATCCGGTCTGGATAAAAACGCAGAAAAAAAACTTCACATAGAGGCCTTAAAGGAATTGGGCGAATCTTTGTCGGGCGATCTGAAGCCGCGGGTTATCGAACTGGATGGAAAAACCGTAACGCTTAGCGGTTCGGCTGAGGCGCAGTATCGCGAGTGGCGCGAGTTGCTGCGCAAAATGTACGTGAAAGAAACTGGCTTCGCTCCTGTGGAAAGCGGTTCTGGGCGAGCCACGGGAAAGAGCAAGACAAGGGGAGCTGACGACGATTTATAAGGAAAAGCCATGACCCCGTCAGACCGCGACCACAGCCCCGAGCGCATCGCG
Source organism: Paracoccaceae bacterium (assembly GCA_047622145.1). Classification (GTDB taxonomy): domain Bacteria; phylum Pseudomonadota; class Gammaproteobacteria; order Pseudomonadales; family Spongiibacteraceae; genus Litorivivens. Next base: position 12,598 of record JBLHMO010000087.1, read on the forward strand.
CCAACGCAGTTTGGGGCGCCTGCAGGGCCTCCCAACATTGCGCCGCCGGTGCAATCGGCGGTGCATAAACCTCTGTTTTGGGCGGTCGTTTTGGCCGTGACCGTGTTGCTGATTTTGGTGGTGCTTTGGTTGCCGTCGCAGATCAATCAGCGCGAGGTGACCGGCTCCGTGGAGCCTCGGTCGGCGCAGCAGGATGAGAGCACCGCTTTCGATTCAGCTCTCAGTGCGGCTAATGGCGCGATTGAATCGTCCAATAGTGGCACCGACACTGAAGCCGTACTCGCGAAACGCCAATTGGCGCAGCGTATAGCCGATGCCCTGCAATTGCGGCGGGCCGAATTGGAAACGTTGGCGGTAGAGCGTTGGGCAGCCAGTGATTATGAACAGGTGGCACTGAACGATGACCGTGCCCGGAACTATTTTGAGCAACGTGGATTTGAAGCGGCGGCAACCTACTGGCAAAAAGCGATTGCAGATGCCAATACGCTGCTGGGGCAGGTAGCGGCTTTACTCAAAGCCACGGTGGTCGAAGGTTATCAGGCGCTTGAGGCCGGAGATAGTGACGCCGCGGTTAAGGCCTTTGAGTTAGCCTTGGCCATACATCCTGAAAATGCATTCGCCGCAATGGGCTTGCGCCGTGCCAAAGCGCTGCCGCAGGTATTAACGCTGCTGGCGGCGGCTGAGAACCATGAGCGGCAGGATAGTCTCGATCAGGCCGCGATGCTCTATCGCCAAGCACTGAGATTAGACCCGCAGGCACAAGGTGCGAAAGAAGGCTTGTTGCGCTCCGCCCAAGGCATGCAGGATTGGGAATTCCGCATCGCGCTGTCCACCGCGCAGCAGGCGCTTGAAGCCGGCGAATTTGCAACAGCAAAGCGCGAGTTTATGAATGCCGAAAAAATTAAAACGGGCGAGCAGGCGGTGAAGGACGGTATCGCACAGGCGGACTTTGGCTTGCAAGAGCTCGAGTTGCAGCGACTGCGCCGCAGTGCCGAGCAGGCCGAGCGCAGGGAAGCCTGGGCACGGGTCGAAAGCGACTATCGGCGAGTACTTGAATTGGATTCCACGCTGAATTTTGCCAGGGACGGATTGGCGCGAGCGCAGCGGCGACTTGAGCTTGACCAGTCAATCGAGCAGCT